>NZ_JBLWTN010000012.1:0-140279 GCF_048270125.1 Thalassoglobus sp.
CAATTCCGGCCACGGCGTTGTGTGGCACGCTCAGACTGGAGCGGAGCGCAAGGATGGGCGTGGCGAATTTCGTGTTGACTCTCATTCTTCCACCATTGGTAATGTTCTATCCATTTGCAGCGGTACGTCTTCTTCTCCTGCATACCAGCGAGCACTCGCCCATTTTCAACCAACTGCTGTCTCAGTTAGTAGGTTGGTGGAAGTTCGTCGATCGATGTTAATGGTGGGGTTCGCAACTTGATTATGAAAGAAATCATATCTTTTGAACAAGGTGCGACGAGGACGTAACCCACCAAATCGCTGTTCAAATTTTCTCCCCCCTGCGCCTCTGGTATGGGGACAAATTCAAACAATCCGGGAAAGCCGTGATGGTACCCCGCTGATCGTCTCGGCGACGCTGCTTGCGAAAGTACGTCTTGTGGTTATTTGAGTCGTGAACTCTCATTTTATTCGAGACCTTGTCGATGATTGAGTCTCTACTTCGTACTCGCCACGCCCATCCTTTCGCTTCGCTACAGTCTGAGTGTGCCACCCAATCCAACCGAACAAGTCGGTCAGGCCACCCCGCCGGCACAACAAGTATTGAAGATGCCCTCAAATGCTGCCATGAGAATTCCCAGTCGATTTCTCAGCCAGAAGTATAACCGGTTCCCATGCTTTGAAATCAATTCTGTACTCGATTTTTATTTCGAACTCATTTTTTGAAAGCAACAAATGGGCAGTAAGCGTCCAGCGTATCTTAAAGCCTTCGAGCACCCAATCTCACTGACCCGGTCCCCGTCTGTAGACACCGGCCAAACAGAGTCCCGTTCGGCGGATCAACTTGAATTTGCTTCCGTTCGAAAATACCGGGCGATCGATGTGCTAGGATTGTGAACAACGCGAGGCGACTATGATGAATGAAACAGAAGTTTTGTAGAATGGGAACATCACGGTCCGCTACGGTGCTGTGTGCGGGGCAGAATGAGCGGCCAAATTTCAATAAGAAACGCAAGATGTGAATTGCGAATCGAGTGTTTTTTCAATGGGACGTGAAGCTTGCCCAAACGGGGCTGAACGATAGTTACAGGCGCGACTTCACTGAAAGCTGTCTTTTGGCAGCGATTTATGGGGAGATTCATCATCAAATTGCTTGACGATTTCCGTCAGTTTCTTGCTGACGATGGCGTGACGTTGACGGAACTTTCACAGAAAGAATCGTTTGCGATCACGAAGCAGTGGACATCATCGTTCGCTGCTCAATCCAAGAATCTGTCTGAAATTCATGGGCGAAATGCTGTCGAGCATTGGTTGAAGACGACAGATGAAAATTTGATTCTACTCTTTCTATCAGCAAGAATTTCTGCCTTTCCGATTTCGGAAAACAGCAGACCTTGCACTGCGAACCGATATGAAGGTCGCCCCATCGACCTTTCCGCTTACAACGAACTTGAATTTGCAGTCTTCCCCGAATCGTACGAGTGGACGCTGATTCATACTCATGAAGACGGAGCGTTTGGAGGCCCGTACTTTCTCCAAAGTCTGAACTCTTCTTTATAACGCTGTTTTCACATGCTCTTAATAGTTCCTTAATCGGGGTGATTAGAATCCGTCGCATCACGCAACGCAGCAGCGTTGTTCCGCTTGAATCTCCTTCCAGTATCATTGAGGAAACGATGCCTGTTCATCACCCCGGTTCACCAACATCTCCTCGCCTAGAGCAGTTTGCTCTACCGTGTGCCCGTGAAGAACGCATTTCTCTAGTAAAAATGCTGTTCGCCACGAGGCAGATCCTGCAAACCAATTCGAAAGATGCTCTAAAGCAACGGAAAAATGGTTTCACACTGATCGAACTGTTAGTGGTTATTGCGATCATAGCGATATTAGTTGCGTTGCTTTTGCCTGCCGTTCAACAAGCCAGAGAGGCCGCCCGCAGAATTCAATGTAAGAACAATCTCAAACAGATCGGACTTGCCTTCCACAACTATCACGATGTTTACAAAATGTTCCCTGATGGAGGAAATGACGCCAGAGGGACAACTCCAGGGACCTTTGCTGGAAACTCGTGCAACGACTGCTGTAACGCGAATAGTCGAGCACATTGGAACTGGATGTATCAGATCCTGCCACAGATTGAACAGTCAAATCTTTTCAACGAGCCTGACGACAATGTGATCTATCGAACAGGTGTCGCAACCTTCAACTGTCCTAGTCGGAGAGCACCGGGTGTGTATGGCTCCAGCGCCAAAGCTGACTACGCGGGAAATGCTGGTGATGGACTGACTGCGTATAACGGAGCGATGAATCGACGTGGTTGTTATACAGCTAGACCTGTCCGTATGGCCGACTTGCTAGACGGAACTTCCAACACGCTGCTTGTTGCGGAGAAGCAGACAAATCCGCTCAACTTCGGTGGTTCCGGTGGGGATAATGAACCATGGGTCAACTCTGGTTGGGATCAGGATCAAGTTCGAGTCGGAGGTCCCGCGACTCATCCAATGTCGGATTATGACCACCCGTCCGAGCCGCCAACTCACTGGAGTTCTCGATTTGGTTCAATTCACCCTGGTGTCTTCCAAGGGGTTCTCGGTGACGGCTCAGTACGCACGATGTCGTTCAATCTGGACGCCGAAGTGTTCCGACGTATTTGTGTCCGGAATGACGGAGAAGTAGTGAGCGACTTCTAGAGCAAGTTTCGAATTGGTGTACAGGTTCTGCCTCATAGCTGTGAAGGATCTCACTGATGAAACGTTTCATCACGGGCAAGCGAGGCATTGAAAATACTCTCATAAGACTTTGATTGCTTACCGCATCACTTCGTCGCCTGCGAAGAGGTACGGTAAGTCTCTTTCCTAACTCCTTTTATGTTATCTCGATTCATGAAGAACAAATCAATTACAAGACTCACCCTGACATTCACCTTTGCTTTGGCGCTCTTTGCAGGATGTTCAGGAAGCTCAACCTCATCAGAGACAACACCAGAGGCTCAAATCGCTGAAGATGCTCGTCAGGTTGAAAACGAAGAACGAGCCCAGCGAGAACTCGAAGCACAATGATAGATGAACTCGTCCTTCTGTATGCTCAAATAAAGATGGCTCAGAAATGAACCGAGGCCAAGTAGCTCGGCGGACAATGTTCAGCTTTCAGTCTCGCACTCTGACAGTCGAGCATGCTTGGTTTGTCAGTTGCTTCTATAAATGAAAAAACGGCCTGGTCTCTCATTGAGACCGGGCCGTTTCTGTTCATTTTTTATTCAGCTTCTTTGATGGCTTCAACACACCCTTTCAGCGCAAGCATTTCTGACCGATATCTACAGGCGGGTCTTGATCTTGTAGGGATTTTACTTGTCGAACTGCGGTGTCGTTTATTATAAACAAACTGTACACAGTGAGGTTCGGATCATTTGTAGATGAGGGCCAGTTCAAGTGTCAAAACTTCTTTTTGCCAAAGTCAGTATTTCACTGTCTCTCTTCGCAACTCTTCTGACTCCACAGAAGGCAATCTCAGATGATGCTGAGACTCTTACGATTATTCGTGCAGGTTACGCTCATACAATTACATCGATTCGAAACGTGAAGTGTGAGTATTCGATCCGAACTGAGTCGTTCAGCAAAGATAACACTTTCAACTATGGGGGTGAGTTCCCATTTGTGCTTGCGGTTGAAGGTGACAAACACCATAAGAGCAGTGTTGAGGGATCAGTCGGACCTGGCTCTCATTCAGGGCCCCGTTGGTTTTCTGGTGATGGAGAATATCTCTACAAAATTGATCACAAATTCAAGGAAGTTAGAACTTACAAGCAGATTGATGGGACGGATGGATTACATAATCAATTCACACCGCTTACGTGCATGGGAGTGTACTTCAATTCGGGCGACTTGCAAAAGAGAAACTTGAGTCTAAATGACTTACTTCGTTTCCAGCCATTGAAGCTTGCAGGAAAAACCAAAATCGAAGGGGATACTTGTTGGGAAGTCCATTTAGATTACCCCGGAGTCAAGGAAGCAGATGATGTCCCGCTGAAAATCTGGTTCAATCCAAAACATGGTTACCTGCCCCAGCAGATCGATTACGGCGGTCATGGAAACATGGTTTACACCGTTGAAGAATTCATCCGAGTTCCAGTTGGAAGTTTGCAGATATCGTTCCCTGGTCTTGCGAAACTAAAAGCAACTTCGCATGAACTTATTCAGACAATTCGAACACAAAATGTGGAGGTCAATACCCAGCTGAATTCAGACCTGTTTCGGCCCAAGATTCCTTCCGGTTTTCGTACTATTTTTATGGAGGACATTGAACAGGTCATTGCTAGCGGTGAGCGAAACAAGCCCAAACATAATGGGAAAGCATCGGAAAGACGCGAAGCTGCTTTGGAGGCCCAAAGGCAGAAAAATAAAATTGCGGAGTCGAGTCAATCGACGTTCGACGCCACTCCAAAGAAAAAGAATATGATGCTGATAGTTCTTATGACAGGTGGGTTTATCATGCTCGTCGTCGCTTCACTGATGTCGTTGAAACGTGGCTAGCATTTCACTTTGAGAAAGGAAGAGTTAGCTGGCTAAGCAATTATGGGCAACATGCGTTTATTGCGGTCGTTTAGGCTGTTTTCATGCTATCAATGGAAACAGCATCGGGGGAAATGTTTGATTGTATGACTGAAAAAAATGAAGCAGACCTAAACGCCTGTGACAACTACCATGAACAACCAAGTGGGAAATCATACAAGTGTTCGGAGCCTAGTACACAACGATCCTCATATTGTCAAAACCCAACAACTGTCAATGGTTTTCAGTGCGAAGAGGTTGAAGAGGACTGCACTGGCGATGATGCCTTTGAATACACGTCGCTTGCTAATTGCCAATCTAATACGAGCCCAATTACGCTCACAACTGGGTGTTCAGATGAAAATCCAGGCCTTGTTATTTTCATCAGTGCAAACGCTTCTGGTAACGGCGACGACCCAGATTGTGATGGTGGTTGGGGGCCATTCTAATGAAATATAATTCTCGAAGAACAACCAGGGCTGCATTTACTATTGTTGAGGTTTTGGTTGTTCTTGGGGTACTCACTCTGATTCTGTCCGTTGCCATACCAGGAGTGATGAATGTTCGAGATAGCTCTCGAAAGCTTCAGTGTATGTCGCGGCTTCGTCAAATCGGAATCGCGACTGAATCCTTTTACGCATCTCGTAGAAAATATCCTGTTTTTTTGGCATCAGATCCCGGCTATCAAGGGCCAACGAGAAACGATTCTGTATTAGCTCAGTTACTACCTTACCTGGATCAGCAGCCACTCCATGATTCAATTATCCCTGAGAGTATGCCAAGCATGGGGGAGCCTCCGACTTCAAAAGTGAACTCGGAAGTTATCAAAACCAATGTCCTGGCGTTTGTATGTCCGTCTGATGATGTCCCTTCAGGGGGGACAAGTTTCAGAACGAACTACGGGACAACTACTGGAATCCATGCAACCTGGTCTTGGGGAAAGCCTCTTCCGGGCAAATTGGAAGAGCAAGGGCTGTGGGGCGGTTTACGCAGTGCAAACCAACCTGGAAAAATCCTTGATGGACTCTCCAATACTGTTTTCTTTAGCGAGAGATTGGTTGGCGATGGTGATTCAAGCGTATTCACACCTTCGCGTGATGTCGCGAAATCTGGTGGATACAGTCATCGACCAGCAGACGCAATTGCCAACTGTACGCTGGTGAAAGATGTCTCGGAGCACGCTTCATATTTGGGTTGGTCTTGGCTCCCTCAAGGGTATACGCATACTGCTTACAACCATGTGATGACACCAAATTCCAAACTACCAGATTGTTTTGACAACTGGAATCATCACACGATGGCTCAAGGCGCAATGACTGCCAGAAGCTATCACGCTGGAGGTGTCAATGTCGTCTTTGGAGACGGATCAAGCCGATTTATTAGTGACTCAATTGCCCTGGAAGTCTGGCGGGCACTTGGAACGAACCATGGAGGTGAAGTCACCAATGACTTTTGAAAGTAAGAAGAGACTCCTACCGAGGGTGCTATCTTTCTTAGGGCTGACATCTGTATTGGCTGCTCTCGTCGTCAACTACTTTCGACTTGATAGACGTTCTTACTCACTTGAACCACCTCAAAAGGAGTACAGGATAACAAGTAAGAAAGGGCGAGTCCAAACTATTAGAATTCCTCTCGTTAATTCAGGACGAAAAGAGATAAGAATCCATCGTGCGAGTGCTTCGTGTGGGTGCACTGTTATCGGGAAAACAGAGTCTCAGCCAATCCAACCAGGTGAAGTTGGTCACTTGGAATTGTCCGTCAACATTCCACGGGCAGGAACTAAGAAGAGCAAGGTTGTGGTCTATACACACCCTGCGTCGAAACCAATCGAGGTTTCCCTTTCTTTGGTTGGAATTGAATCTCCGTATCCGGGAATTACTTGGTATCCAAAGCCAATCCATATTGAAACTCACGAGGCCCAGTCTGCTTCTGAGAAGGAACTGGTCATTGAAGTTTATGAGAAACTCAATGAGAGTAAGTTTATCCTTGGGGCAGATTCTGATGACTCAGCCATGTTTATTGAGCTTACTGATGTGGTCGAACAAGAAGTCCCTGCCACACCTGATATCGTAAGGCGAAAGTACACATTTCAAATGGTTGTCACTGGCCCCGATCAACCAAAAGAGACAAAGGCAAACTTTGTAGAATTTCTAACGGACTCGAAGTTCTCAAAAGAGAATCCAACATTGCCTGTGCAAGTTACTTTTCATTCAAATTTCAATGTTTTTCCAGAGAGTGTGCTTGTTCCTTTGATTGATGGCAGTACAAAACTGAAAAAACAGATTATTCATATTGAGCCAAATACGGATTTGCTCCTCTCCGAGATTGATGAAGTAAAGGCCGGGAATGGGGTAACCGTAAAGAATGTAGAGTCGGCACCGGAAAAGTGCCTCATAGAAGTTTCTATCCAGCCCCCCGAGGGGATGGAAGGGAAGATGATGGAATCGAAGATTCAGGTTGACTTCGCTGACTCTAAGAGTTTGGAAATTCCAGTTTACTTTGTAGCAACCAATTAAGCTATCACACATTTTGTAGTGCACTTTCTTAGCCAAGTAAGGTCCGCTGTGCGGGGCGAATAGAGTTTTCTTCCGTTCGGAAATGCCGAATTACCGATATGCTGGGTATGTGAACAACTCGAGTCGAAGATCATGAATGGGCAGGGTGGTCCTGGTAATGATGAATCTTTCGTGCCACGGTTGTGCCAACCGTGCGGTGCGGAGTGATCGCTCTTGCTGGACGTTATCGTATCGTAGAATGTTGCATCTACTCTCGCACGGCTCGCAGAGACCGTGGCACGCCATCCGTTCTAAACAAGGCCACACCCCGCCTTTGTTGGGTTACGCGAATCTCCAATTGAAACAGAGTTGCCAGAAACAATTCCAACGGTTTCCAGCAACCAAAGCAAACTCTTATTCGCTTCACCCAACCTACGATTACTGAATCACCTATCCAGTCAGTACAGTCGTGTTTTCTCGTACGATGCTTTCGTATTGTTCCTTCATATCGTTTGGAAGGAATGATGCGGAGATGAGTTTCAACGATGGTTCGAGAGCATTGATTTGATCAGAAATCACTCTTTTTGCCGCCCTCTCTGGAATTTCACAGTATTCAGCAAATTCAAGCCAGTTCTGTTTCGTGAAGTTCTTGTCTCGTCCACCGATCGGCATGGCGAGAGTATCATCAGGAATAACGAGTTTGGTACAAACGAGATCATAGGCCGGTGATAAACGGCGTATTCCCTCCGATGTGGTGAGGAGCGAAAAGTTTTTTAGGTGCATGTCTCCATTTTGCATCCACCAAGAAAACAGGATCAATCGATAGAGCTTCTGGACTTCGATCAAGGGTTCGGAAGCGAACTTGCGAACAATTTTTACGCACAGTTCTGCCGACCCATCGTATTTGTCTTTGAGTCGTTTCTCTGCCAGTTGACAGAAGTCTTCGACTTGCAACTTAGAGCCGTCCTCCAGTCGATCAAAACGTTTGATGATGTAGGCGTTCGCATCGTCCTTGAATCGTACAAGACCGAAAGGTGGCACCTCGATACCAACGAGTCGTGCCATTAACATGGTTAGCTGTTCGTTTTGTGGCACTGACGAGAATCTTGATGTTTCTGGTTTGAGAATGTAGCGACTTCCAATTGATGCAACCTCAAGAGCAGTCCTATCGGATGATAGGGTCAATGAAACTTTCTCTTGTGCCCCCGAGATCGACATCTTTCCTGCCATTTTGGTGGCAGCAAGGCTGTAGAGTTTTGATAGTTCGACATCGAACACCGGAAAGGTCTTTGTTCCAAAGAGTGCTTCAAGGCACTCTGGATGGTACATCTCCTTGCCAGTGACATCTTCAAGGCAGATGAAGCAATTCGTTGTCACGGGATCGCCTCAGGTTCAAGTGGTTCGATTTCCACTGCTCCCACGCAGTCACCGCAGGTTGCAAGAAGCAAGCCGAAGGGGTCATCCTTTGAAATCTTGAGTTTTTTGGAGGACACATCCAACAACCATCCTTCTGGAAGGAGGTTCTCGAAAAATGGATGAAGCCCAGGACTGTCGTATGGCTCAGGGCGAAGCGGCAGGGTCAGGGAAACAGGTACAGCATCCTTTCGGGCCAACCATTCCGGCAAGTATCTGAAACGAGTTTTGTCTTCGATCTCTTCGAGGACGCCGACTGGCTGCCCTGAAAGTAGAACTTGTCCGCTTCTGTTCTTCATCAGTCACCTTCATCTCTTGGAGCTTCAATGTGCGATAACATCTGTCCAAAGACTCGTAAGACCCGGTTGACGGCATCCATTCGCAATGTGGTCTTTCCTCGCTCCAGTTCCGATATGAACCGAGTTCCTACACCAGCCAACTCTCCTAACTCCTGTTGAGTCAGATTGTTGGCTTGACGCCGTGTTCGAACGAATTCCCCAATTGCTTGGGGACTTTCCTTGATTGTGTTCGTCATATTCAACGTGTTCCCGATCGGGAATGAATCTGGTGGTGGTTCCCGAACGGGAAAATTACCGATCGGGAAGATGCAGCGATCATATGCCATCGATTGTTAAACGTCAAGAATGGTATTGTCCCGATCGGGAAGATGTAAATCGTTGCCACGCCACTTTATTCCCGAGCGGGACAATTTATGTTCTTTCAGGTATTCCCGATCGGGAATACCCTTCTGTTGCCTGAAGGACGATAAACGTGCCTCAAAACACCGTCAGTGACGCCAGCCGAGAGGCAGTTTGCTCATATTTCCGAACAGCCGATTCAAGTGTTTTCAAGACAAGAGAGCTTCAAAAGCTGGTTGGGAAGATGAAAGGTGAATGGGGGTTACCAGCTTCCACATCGTTCGAAGAGGTGGTGAAATGTGCTGGTCTTGTGAAGGTGCGACTCGCTTTTCCAAGCCGTCCCGAAGTGAGGTACTGCAAAGAAGGTGTTTCGATCTACGAGTTGGTGTTGTCAGTAAAGCCAGAGTCGTATCTGACTCATCACACAGCACTCCATCTGCACGGACTTGTTGAGAACGCTCCAGAAAATGTTTTTGTCAACGCAGAGCAGTCTCCAAAGCCTCGCTGGGAATCGCACCTTCAGCAAGAGAAAATCGATTGGGCTTTTCAGCGGCAACCACGGACGACCAGCAATATTGCCGAATACGATGAGAGACGAGTGTTTCTACTCTCGGGGCAGGGTGGTCCTGGTAATGATGAATCTTTCGTGCCACGGTTGTGCCAACCGTGCGGTGCGGAGTGATCGCTCTTGCTGGACGTTTTCGTATCGTAGAATGTTGCATCTACTCTCGCACGGCTCGCAGAGACCGTGGCACGCCATCCGTTCTAAACAAGGCCACCCCGCCCAGAGGAATTGATAAGTAAGCGATAGTGGGCGGGATTTGGTTTTAGATTTGAGTACAATTATCGAATAGTTTGATAAGTGGAAAGAAGGACCGATGATATGAATGTTTTTTTCGTTAAGCGTGAGAACTCAACTTGGCATTGTCAGTATCGGACGACTCCACTGCACGTCAGTGTATTTGCGGGGGCAACAGCAGCAAACACGATCGAGTCGTCGACAGTGATGGAAGATGATGGAAGTGTGGTCGTCAACGTATCAGGCGACGTTCGCATGGTACGGAGCGGAAAATTTGTGCCGTCTTTATTCATGCAGCTTTCCACTACTTTAATACTTTCCGAAACGATCAAGGAGCAACTGAAGAAGCTTGGAGCCAAGGTGTTTACCCCTGTGGTTTTTGAGAAGCTAGTTGATATTGACATGCCTCCAATCGGAGATGATACGTGGTTCCAAAGCGTAACTTACCCACCAGGACCAGAGCCAGACTTTGAGTTGTTTACACGACCAGATGTGCCTGACTTCCATAAGAAAATCGAAGACTACTACGTACTTGAGTGTCCGACAATTTATGGGATACGTAAAAAACTTCCAGATATTCGTCGAGTCACTGCAAATTTTGGATCATTTCGCTGTGAAGAACGCGAGAGAGTGTTGGTTTCGAAACGACTACTACAAGACCATCCGGTTATTTGGGACAGTAGTTTCGTGTTCCGAGAGGATGCATTTGCTGTCATCGCTCCATACTTAGATCTTGATTACTTCTCTATTGCAAGGGCACAAATAGACTGATGAGCGGAATGGCTCATTGACTGATTGATAACCATTGAGTGCCACAACTTTGTGAGGCTGTTCAAAGTTATTTGCGTGGCGAATGGCATATCCAGCAGTGAACTTCAAACTAAACGAATTAAAGAGAGTGACGAACTTGGAGTTGAGTTCGTATTTGTTTGATTTACTGTTTCATTCTGCTGCCTCACCCTTTCACAAACAGGAGGCGGATGGGCGTGGCGAATTTCGTGTTGACTCTCATTCTTCCACCATTGGTAATGTTCTATCCATTTGCAGCGGGACGTTTTCTTCTCCTGCGTATCAGCGTGCACTCGACCATTCCCAATCAACTGCTGTCTCAGCAAGCTGTTTTCGTACCGGGTTCTCATGGATGTAAT
This sequence comes from Thalassoglobus sp., assembly GCF_048270125.1. Classification (NCBI taxonomy): domain Bacteria; kingdom Pseudomonadati; phylum Planctomycetota; class Planctomycetia; order Planctomycetales; family Planctomycetaceae; genus Thalassoglobus; species Thalassoglobus sp. The sequence continues at coordinate 11,017 of NZ_JBLWTN010000012.1, forward strand.
CAATGATCGAAAGCAGAGTCTTGACTTGATCGACATTTCGATCATAGCCGCCTCCAGGTTGCCAGATACGACGACGTGAACGCTTTCCTTCGACCACGCTGATCCTGGGGATCCACTCGGGTGCATTTTCTTCTAACCAGCGAACAGCTTGTCTTGCGAATCGTTCTTTCACAAACCCCTGGAACTTGCCAATGATTTTTCCTGGTTCACGTGGAGAGACCAGTAAGTGAACGTGATCGGGCATCAGTACCCAAGCCCAAAGGTCAACCGGAAAACGTTGTCGCCCTGCTTCGAGAGCGTCGACAAACCATTGTCGTGAACGATCTTTCGAGAGGAATTGATAACGCCGATAACATGAAAACGTGAGTGATCGTGGAGTTCGATCCTGATCGTATCGGCGACGCTGCTTGCAAAAATACGTCTTGTCGTTATTTGAGTCGTGAACTCTCATTATCTTCGAGACCTTGTCAGTGATAGAGTCTCTGCTTCGTGCTCGCCACGCCCATCCTTTCGCTTCGCTGCAGTCTGGGCGTGCCACACAATCTGTTTATCTCGGCGCAGCTCTGTTCCGTATGTGGTCATGGTGAACATAATGGCAAGCGTTTGGCCCGTTTGCTGATTCATTCGATTCAGACTCGAATAGAGATTATTTTTTATTCTTTGATATTAGCGCGTAAATTAGCCCCGGGTCAATGACCCGGGGCTAAATGGACTATTGAAGATACGAAGTGTTCAATATGAGACTATGAACATCCCATTGATTGACCACAGTTGTGGCACAAGTAGCAGTTGCCGTTTCTTACGGTGATTGAGCCGCAGGCGTCGCAGGCGGGGGCGTCACTTTGGAAGTGGGCGAACTGTTCGTCGCGGTTTGTTGAGCGTTCAGCGTTGAGTCCTGAGACTTCCATCTGGAGGCTCGGTGAACCGTTTGTGTTGTGCCCGTTTCCGTTGGAACCGTGACCGTTACTTCCGTTGGGGGAAACATTGGTTTTGGTTTTATCCAGGATACGGTTGATAGCGGTTGAAGCGGTCTCCTGTGCTTCGCCCTCTGCTTCATCTTGAAGCGAGGGCTTAGGCGGGTTTCCCGCACCACTCTCGTCCTTCGAATCTTCGATACGATTCGGCGTGTTCGCTTCGCGGTAACCTTCGAGGAAGGTGATGCCGAGCCAGCGGAAGATGTAATCGACTACGCTCTTCGCCACCGGGATGTCGGGATTTGTCGTCCATCCGGAAGGTTCAAAGCGTGCGTGGCTGAACTTGTTGACCATCGCTTCGAGTGGGACGCCGAACTGCAAGGCGAGTGAGGTCTCGGTTCCGATGACATCCATGAGTCCGCCGATTGTGGAACCTTCTTTGGCCATCACAATGAACAGCTCGCCCGGTTTTCCATCTTCGAACAGGCCGACTGTGATGTAGCCTTCGTGTCCGCCAACGTTGAACTTGTGGGTGAGTGAATGTCGGGTGTCGGGAAGTCGACGACGTTTGGGGGCTTCACTGGCACCGGTTCCCGCTTTGCGGTCGCCTTCTTTCTTCGTCGCCAATGGTTGCGACTGTTTCGAGCCATCACGATAGATCGCCAGAGCTTTGAGGCCGGACTTCCAACCTTCGATGTAGGCGAGTTCGATGTCTTCGACAGTCGAGTCTGCTGGCATATTGACGGTTTTGGAAATTGCACCGGAGAGGAATGGCTGCGCGGCGGCCATCATGCCGACGTGACCTTTCCAGTGAATTGAACGTTTGCCGTTCGCTGGCTTGAAGGCACAGTCGTAAACCGGAAGGTGTTCGTCCTTGAGGCCGGGAGCACCTTCGATGGTTTCGTGTTCTTCGAGGTATTCGAGAATGCCTTTGATTTCCGGTTCATCATAACCAAGAACTTGCAGCGAATATGGAACCGTCTGGTTGACGATTTTCATCATTCCGCCGCCAGCGAGTTGCTTGTACTTAATGAGGGCGATGTCAGGCTCGATGCCGGTGGTATCGCAATCCATCATGAAGGCGATGGTTCCGGTTGGTGCGAGGACGGTCGCCTGAGCGTTGCGGTAACCATGGCGGCGACCGAGTTGCAGACACTCGTTCCAGGTTTGGCGAGCTGCATCACGGAGGTAGCTCGGGCAGGCTGGGGTGATTTCTTCAACTGCATCGCGGTGCATTTGCATGACGTCGAGCATTGGCTGTTCGTTTTCACGATAGCCAGCAAACGGTCCGATGTTCCCAGCGATCTCGGCGGAGGTGCGGTAACCTTCTCCGTTGAGCAGGGCTGTCAAAGCTCCAGCAATGCCACGACCGGCGTCGCTGTCGTAGGGAATTCCCATCGACATCAGCATACTGCCAAGGTTGGCAAATCCGAGGCCGAGCGGACGGAACATGTGCGAGTTCTCAGCGATTGCCGGCGTTGGGTAGCTGGCGTGGTCGACGAGAATTTCTTGGGCTGTGATGAAGATCGAACAGGCCCGGCGGAAACGTTCGACATCGAAGCTGCCGTCTGGTCGCATCATCTTTTTGAGATTGATGCTGGAGAGGTTGCAAGCGGTGTCGTCGAGGAACATGTACTCGGAGCATGGGTTCGATGCGTTGATCGGCCCGGTGTTTTTGCACGTGTGCCATTTGTTGATGGTGGTGTCGAACTGGACGCCCGGATCGCCACACTGCCAGGTTCCCTTCGCCATTTCGTGGAGGATTTCACGAGCTTTGTAAGTCGGTCCTGCTTGTGTTGGATCTGTGACCCAGCGAGTGGTCCAGTCGTCATCGTTTTCGACGGCTTCCATGAACTCGTCACTCAGGCGGACAGAGAGATTCGCGTTCTGGAACATGATCGACGAGTAAGCTTCGCCATTGAAGTTCGAGTCGTACTCACCACTGGCGATCAGCGTGTGAGCTTTCTTTTCTTCCTTGGTTTTGCACTGAATGAAGTCCATGACATCCGGGTGCCAATCTTTGATGGACTGCATTTTTGCAGCGCGACGTGTTTTTCCGCCCGATTTCACGACAGCTGCGATTTGATCGTAAACCCGCATAAAGGAGAGCGGTCCGGAAGGAGTTCCGCCTCCGGAAAGTTTTTCGCGTGAGCTGCGGATTGTTGAGAGGTCGGTTCCTGTTCCGGAGCCAAACTTAAAGAGCATCGCTTCCGATGTCGCCAACCGCATGATGCCGTCCATGGAGTCATCCACAGACTGAATGAAGCAGGCAGATGCTTGAGGGTACTCGTAAGGCGTTTCAGGTCGAGCAACCACTCTAGCTTGAGTATCAAACCGATAATTTCCCTGGGACCCTTTCACGCCATATTGGTGAAATAGCCCTACGTTGAACCATACAGGGCTGTTGAATGAGCCATGTTGGTGTGTGCAGAGCCAAGCAAGTTCGCGGTAGAAGTTTTCTCCATCTTCATGTGATGCAAAGTAACCATCCTGTATGCCCCAGTCGGTGATGGTGCGCGCAACCCGGTAAATGACCTGTCGAACGCTGGTTTCGCGTTCGGGGGTGTCTGGTTCACCGAAGAAGTATTTTGAGACGACAACATTGGTCGCAAGGGCGGACCATGAAGAGGGGACCATGCAGTCGGTTTGTTCGAAGAGAACTCCGCCGCTTTCATCTTTAATTTGAGCAGTTCGTGGGACCCAATCCACAGTGTCAAATGGGTCCACTCCCGCTGGGCAGAAGTAAGGGTCTACTCGCAAGCCAGATGCTTGAGTGCCCACCGAGGAGAAATTGTCGTTTTGAGTTTGCGAAGTATTTTGTGGCATAGTTGTTCCATCCGTATTGTGCATCATGCACCTCTCCAGGTTTCATCGCTTAAAGTTGGAATCCACACACTGTGTTTTTCCGCCCGCGGTCTTCACGATTCGTTTGTCCATCCTCAACTGCGCAGCATTTAGTGAACTGAATGTTTGTGCACTGTACGTCCGTAGATATCTATTCTATCGGGAAGGAAAAAGCTGAGCTGTGATTAATCTGAGAGAAATCCGCAACTTTGCACAACTTATTGTGCAAGTGTTAGAAGTGGACGCTAGATATTGTGAACACAGGATGCGTCAGAATATAAATTCTGCGTTCAAAATGTCAATTGGATTGATAGATGAAGAAGCGAATAATGCCGGTAGCGTTGACGAAAAGCCAATGGTAGCTTGAGGTAACGACTTTTAGAATTTCTGAAGTTTGCGAAAGGGTCTGGTCTTGTGGGGAACCACACTATCTGGATGCTTTGTGCGGGTTAGGCACATCTGGTTGTGTTTTTTACAGCTCGGTTGATATTTATGCGAGCGGTTTGGCTGGTCGGGGCAAAGCAAGATTGAAGAGGCTCAGAAGCCCAGCCGTGAAGAGTTGCGACTTCCGGACGACTGGACGTTCTTTCCAGACGTTGTAATTGATCTTTTCGATGCCGTTTAAGACCAGCAGTCCCCCGCGGATCATTAAGTCAATGTCTACCTTGAGCCTTCCAGGCATCGCAGCGACCAAAGGCTTTCCATCAAGAAGATATTTTCGTGTTCGGTCCACTTCAAAAGACATCAACTCACGAAACGCGTCGTTCGCTTGCTCGGCCATCAGGTCTTCCTCGGAGTATCTGAACCGTTGCCGGTCTTCTGATGGCAGGTAGACGCGACCGATTGCTTTGTCCCGGCAAACATCTTGCCAGAAGTTTGCGAGTTGCAAGCCGGTGCAAATGGAATCCGAATAAGCCTCGTTTTCGGTGTTGTTGCGATTTGCCAGGTGTAGAACGATTCGGCCCACCGGATTCGCACTTCGCTGACAGTAATCTTCTAGCTGAGCGAATGTCGCATAAGTTGTGACCGTTTGGTCTTGGATAAATGCTGAAATCAGGTTTGCGAATGGGGTAATTGGAATCGAAAACTGCTCGATCGTTGTGCGCAGAGCAGTAAACACAGGGTGAACGCATTCGCCTCGATAGCAATTCTCCAGCTCTGCCTGCCACCATTCGAGTAGCCTGAGCGAGTCGGACGCTGAAGGGATCTCGTCACCCAGGTCGTCCGCCCAACGACAAAAGGCGTAGACGTTTGCGAAATGTTGTCGGAGAGGTTTGGGGACGGCCCAAGAGATGACGGGGAAGTTCTCGTAGTGAGACGTTGCGAGATTCCACGTATATTTCTTAGCAGAATTCTGGTCGAGCGGTTTCGGGTTTGATCCTGGGCCCCATTTCTCCAGCTCAGCAATAATCGTGGACACAGAAGAATCCAATCAAGCGGCTGATCAAATAGAACAAGGACGCCTGAAGGCGTCCTTGTGTTGTTTTAAACTCTCGGGCAGAAGTTGAGTGCTCTCCTCTGCCTGACTTAGAGGGATCTAAGTCTTGATCATCTTACGCTTTGCGCGGCGAGCCTGAGCACTTGCAGGACGTTTGCCGTGGTTTGCTTTTTTCAGTCTTCGTTGTGTTTTGGCCATGGGACTTCGATACTCTTGAAATTGATCCGAAAATTGCGTTTGTGTCTCAAATAGTGGGGAAATACCCGAAATTTGAGATTTCGGAGAGGTCTTCAAATAATTTTCAACGCCGAATTGGCGAGCTGAGTCAATGAACTCGTTGTATTATAGGAGTTGAACATCGTCTTGAAAAGGATGATTTCGTGAGAGAATTGATAGTCAGCCTTGGTTTTCATGGTCTCCCAAGCGTCAAAACGGCAGCTGTCGAAGCCATGGAAAGTTTAAGCAGGCTCTTCTCTCTTATAAATCGAAGTTGGCATCCGAGGTTCCTCCATCTGGGACAGGGAACGTCAGTTTCGAGGATGGGTCTGTGTACTCTTCGGGGATGATTTGTTTCGGCAGCTCGACAGACGACTGTCCTCCGTCGTTGCCAACTGACATCGCTTCGAGTTGTCCAGCGTCCATTCCTTCGTCTGGGTTGAGGGCCATATCTCCTCCCTCAACTTTTGAAAAGAATATGGTATTCACGCCGGGGACAGCTCCTTGAACTAATTTGTAATTCCCTTCCGCGTCCGTTTTGGCAAACGAGCCATAGTTTGGAAATTCAGGGTTGAGGAAGTTGACCTCGACACCTTCAACCGGTTCGCCGTCGATAGTCACTTTTCCAGAAACAGAGGCGCGAGGAGGGCCATTGCTTCCACCACCGCAACCAACAAAAAATATCGAGACTGACAGTAAAGTAAGTGGGATCGACCACTTCATATGCTGGGGTTTCATTTTTTGCCACTAATGTAATGTGTTGAGACGGAATAATATGTGAACTTTACTAGAACCATCCGGAAACCTCTGGATTAGTCGCTTTTCTCAACGTTTGATCGCGCGAGTTCAAGCTTTCAGGATCAGTTCTAAAAAAATCCCTCTCCGTAATCCAACGGAAAACAGAGAGGGAGCAGGGCGAATGATTAAGAAGGATTACTCTAAAACGGCGACTTGGCCATCGTGGATGTAGTTCAGTTGAACGAATGTTTTGTAGTCCATGTTTTCGCTCAGGAACGTCGTAGAGCCGTCTCCGAAGAGGAAGTGACCTCCTCCGGTGTGACCTGAGCCAAAGCCCCAGGCGTACTGCAAGTTAGTGCCATTCTGGTTATAGTCGGCGTTGAGTTTGTACTTGGCTGGATAGCTTCCAGTTGTGTAGCAGATGTCAAGATCTGGACTTGTACAACTGGTTGTCGAGCTCACACCTGCTGATACAACGCGGCCATGGACACTTGTGTGAATTCCGGCAAGGCCCCAAGGACCATAGTGGTAGGACGTCTTGTAGTTTCCACCACCCCAAGCTTCTCCGACGAGGATAACGTTACTTGATCCATCTCGAAGATCTCGCATGCTGGCTGCACCATCGTTTCCAAACGCACCTTGTCGATAATCACGTTTGTAGGCACCCCAAGGCGCGTTGTAGTCGGTGAACACTCCAGTCGCGAACAGGTAACTGGTCCGACGCATATCTGCAGTCCGGCCATAGAATGAGTGTGTGTAATTTAGCCCATTTGCTCCCGCTTCCGGGTGAGAAGGGCACTCTAGCATTGGGATTGCTGTCTCGATCAATTCAGTGTTTTTTGTACTGATATCCGCTTCTGATAGTCCGTATGCATTCGCACTGACTCCTCGCAGATCAAAGTTATACTGATTGTAAACTGGAGCTTGATCGATGTACGGAAGTAGCATTTGCCATCCCGTAGTATTTTTGATGGTCGTGTTTCCCGAAAAGTACCCTGAGCTATTGTATCTTCCAGATGAGAAGAGAGCCGCTGGGAAAACACCATGAGTGTCATGGTAATTGTGCAGTGCGATTCCCATTTGCTTCATGTTGTTTTTGCACTGAGTCCTGCGTGCTGCTTCGCGGGCTTGTTGCACCGCAGGTAAAAGTAATGCGACGAGAATTGCAATAATTGCAATGACCACGAGTAGCTCAATGAGCGTGAAACCTCGACGACGGGCAGAAAATTTCGCCTGCATGAGTACCTCCGAGTAGAAATGAAATAGAGAACTACTTTGGGAATCGAATGTCCCAATTATTAGAATGTGGAGTTTGATACTACGAAAGAACGAGCCGGATTTACAGACGAAAGTCGTTGTTTATGTGTTTTTTTTGAATTTATTTGGTGGGCGTTTTTCCACTCTGAGGACTCGTACGAATTACATAAAATGGGCAGCGTCCCAGAAATTTTTGAGTTCTTTGTACGAAATCTTCTCCCATCTCCCACTATTAGAGTAGGGCGATAATCAAGGGAGATGAAAATGCGTTTGACGTTAAGAACCGTACTGGCGTATCTGGACGATGTGCTTGAGCCAGCGGAAGCTCGGGAAATCGGTCAAAAAATCAATGACAGTAAAGAGGCCTCCGCACTCGTGTCGCAAATTCGTGAAGCGATACGGCGTCGGCGGAATGGAGCACCTGAGCTTGCAGGTCCCGGATCTGGTCCGGACCCCAATATCGTCTCAGAGTATCTGGAGAACGTGCTGCCAGCGAATCAGGTTGTTGAGTTCGAACAACTCTGCCGTCGTTCGGAAGTCCATCTGGCAGAGGTCGCTGCCTGTCATAAAATTTTGACGATGGTCATGGGGCAGCCGATTGATGTGTCCGATGAACTTCGCGAACGGATGTATGAACTCGGAGCGACGAAAAAAACGCCCAGTGAGGAAACGGTTTCGGTTGCCCCACAGATGACAACTGGAATGGGCGTCTCACAACCTGGAGGCTTTAAGGAAGGGCTCCCCGAGTATCTAACGCGTGGGCAAAACACGAACCGAATTTGGACAGTGTTGATTGTCGTGTTGATGGCGGGGGCGTGGGTTGCGTTGGTTGTCTCGGATAAGTCGATTTGGACAACCACTGAACCGAAAGATCAACTTGTCCAGCAGGATTCACCTGGTCCCGATGAAGTCGAGAAAGAAGCTGACGCAGGAATTCCAGCGGTCTCCGCACCGAAACCAGCAAATATTGTCGCAAATCAAGGTCAAGCCGTTGTTCCGGCGAGTCCGCAGGGAGATGGGGTCCGGGTCGCAGCGGGTGGCGTTTCTGTCAATCCTCCACCACCACCGGAGTCAGAGGCGACAACATCGAATTTGCAAAAACCAAATCTTGCAAGCTCCGTAGAGATGAAACCCGAGAACCCGGATCTCGTGAGTCCTAACCCAGTCGTCGAAGCACCTCCCAAGACTGAGATTGCGAAAGCTACAACACCGGGGGCCCCTCCGGTTCCGAACCCGCCGGCAGTGACGAATGAAGCTGCGGTGCCGGCGACTCCTTCAGGTGAGAATCCAAAGGCGCCCGAGGCTGAAGTCCTCGATGAACCGAAATTATCATTAGTCCCACCTGAGCGGATTAACATCATTCGCCGGAAGGACGCATTGGAATGGTTCACGATGCAAACGGGAGCAGTCGCTCCCGGTGATGACTTCGCTGCCCCCGCTCCGTTCCGTGGAGAGTTGGTCTTGGGGGATGATCTGACAATTCAGCTCATGGAGGGGACTCGGATTCAACGTTTGAAGAGGACTGAGAGTGTCGATCTTCGGTTTGCCGTCAATCGTGGAAGAGTCCTGATTAGTCGACCACCGACTTCGCTGCACCCGACGGTTGTGGAAGTCACAGTTCAGGATCGATCCTGGAAGTTGCACTTTGAAAAACCGGAAACAGTTTTTGCGATCGAGGTGATCTTACCGCAACCGACAGGGGTGCCTGGTGAGCATTTTAATTACAAGTTGAAAAAAGCTGTTTCTGGCGGAGTGGCCGTTGTGCAAGGAAATCTGAAAGTCTGGTGGAACGAGAAAGGCTCGGTCGATCTGGTTCCTCAGCATGGCTGGCTAGCACTTCCACAAGTGAATGAACCATTCAACTTGAGTGCTCCATCTGTGATTCCTGCCTGGACTCGTTCTGATGAACAGAAGCAGACTCCCGCGAAGAGGCAGTCAGCAATTGCCTACCAAAAAGAGTTTCAGGACAATGTGCTGATGAGTATTGGGCCTGTTGTCTCGGACCGTCGTGCGATGATTTCGGAATTCGCCACGCAAACATTGGTCTTAACCGATGATTTGCTCGAAGTCGTTCCTGCTCTCAGTTCGGATCATAAGGAGACACGTATTGCAGCCATTATCGGTTTACGACAATGGTTACTCATGGATGCCGAAAACGTGGTATTATTGAGAGATGAGATGGAGCGACAAATGCTCCCGGGTATCATTGACGTTGTTATCGATTTGCTTTGGGGTTTTAGTCCTGAAGATGGTCAGTCTTCGGAAATCTCTCTGCAACTCGTGGAACAACTTGGGAACGAGGATCTCGCCATTCGAGAGCTTGCGCACTTTCAGGTGACCCAGCTTTCCGGGCGGAACTACGGTTATCACGCACAGGCTCCTGTTCCAGAACGACGGGCTGCTATTGGACGCTGGCTTGATTTTTTGAAACGAGAGGGCAGTTTAGTACAACCGGAATAAACGGCCTGAGGAGTAAATGAGGTTGGAGGAGATCGCTCAGGGATGGAATTGCCTTCGGGACTGATTCCAGTCCCGATTTGACTCCTCAACAAGCGGAAAGTGATTCCACGCAAAGGTTTCCGGAGCAGGGACTCTGCAAGATCTGCTGGTTTGCGTTTGTGAAAGTGTTTGGGTTGAATCAGTAATGACTGGGCAAAAGGGCGACGGAGGCAATCCAGACAGAGCAAGCGGCAGATTCCGCAGATCCTTGTCGAGTGTTTTCAGGGACATCACATTCGCTGAGTTGCAAGGAATTCATGACTCAATCTTTTGCAACCGGTAGTACAAAGACGATCAGAACATCACGAAGACGCCAAGGGTGGGCAAATTTCTATTTGGAGCCAAAGACAGTTCCAGATTTCTCACGGACGAATGTGAACTACTGACAAACGGCATTGTCGAAAGTTTGAGGCAAACAGGATGGGCCTTAAACAGAGATACCTTGCCAAAAGAATGTCACACAATCGTGTCTTGTCAGACTTAGAATGATACGTCGCAACAGCAAGACGATGCGCTCTTTGGCGTATTTGTTGAATGTCGACTACGTGTTAAGTCAGCTTGGATGGACACGATATTAATTCGTTGAAGAAACTCGCATGTTGAACTGACTCACCGTGATTGCGGATATGGTATTCCTGAATCGTTCCATCCCTTATTTCTACTTCTGCATTCGCGTCCTCTTTTTCGCGACTGTTGCCAGCCCCATTTTTGCGCAAGCAAGCGAGCCGACACTCTCGAATTCTTCTGTAGAATTCTCACCAACTATAGAATCTGAACAATCGCTCCTCGAGGTTGAAGACGATTCTTTAGAGTTCGTGCCTCCGGCGGCGTTGTCCTCTGGGCTGGAATCGGAAATTGAACCGGAACTTGTTTCGACTACAGATCTCCATGATGGCGACGTCGCAGGTTACGAGCATCAGCAGTATTGGTTAGTGAGTTCGCGAAGGGCGGTTCAAACGATTCATAGCAAGAACAGTGGCCCCTGGCATTTAGATGTCCATCGTGTTGAAACGAGCGGAGTCTCACAGGCTTCGAATGTGGATCTTCTGAAGTCACAACTCACACCCGGTGTTCCTGTTTGTGTCTTTTCTCACGGAAGTTTTGTGACCTGGGAAAGCAACGCCCGTCAAGCGTGCCAGGCGTTTCAGCGAATCCGTCGTGCCTCTGGTGACGCTCCGCTTCAAATGATCTTTTTCAGTTGGCCCAGTGATGGTCCATACACCTATGTTCCACAGTTGGATGTTTCTGTCCGTGGGAAGCGTGCAGAGTTCAACGGGTTTCACTTGGCAACGCTCATTTCCTGCGTTCCGGAATCGTGTCCTGTAACCGTCGTTGGTCATAGTCACGGAACTCGTGTCACTCTTTCAGCGATGCAACTCGCTGCGGGAGGAACAGTTCAGGGGCACACTTTCACTGGAGCCATCGGAACACAGCGTCGCATGCGAATCGTTCTTGCGGCGGGGGCAATCGATCACAACTGGTTAAACCCCGGGCAACGATACGGGCTTGCACTCAATCGGGCGGAATGTCTTCTGAATCTGATTAACCAGAATGACTTGCCGCTGGCGTTCTACCCTTTCCATCGACCATTCGCTCGCAGATCTATTGCAAGAGCAGGGATCACTTCCCGTGACACCGCTACGCTGGGCTACAACGCTGCGAAGGTCCGCCAGATTGATGTCACCAATCGTCTCGGCGGCGCTCACTACTGGCCCGATTACTACGACGATGCACAAATCTTAGCTACAATTGTGCCCTATCTGGTTTCGTATTGAAGGGTGTTGATTCGTTCTCTTCTAGACAAGAATAGACTACAAGAGTGCGATCAAACAGCGTATACTTCATTTCACTCAATTGCCTGCCTATTGTCGTCCCCCGACACCGATTGAAGTCCAATGAATTCCTTAATGATGCCAATTCGAACTCTTTTCGCTGCGCTCATCGTATTGTCCGCGTGTACTTTTCTTGCGGCGGAAGATGAACATTCTTCTGTAGTTCCTGAATCTCCAGTTCCAGAGAATCTTCGTCATGGGCTGACGCTTTACGTAAAACATTGCGCGAGTTGTCATGGGACATCGGGGCAGGGTGTCACAGACAAATACGATGAAGCACTCTATGGTGATAAGTCTCTCATCGAGTTGACTGAAATTATTCAGGACACGATGCCGATCGAAGATCCTGAAATTGTTGTCGACGAGGATGCCAAAGCTGTTGCAGAGTATTTATACGGCACCTTCTACACAGCCGAAGGACGTGCTAAGAATCAGCCTCCAAGAGTTGATCTGGTCCGCCTGACGAATGACCAGTTCTCCAACTCCATTACAGATTTGATGTCCAACTTCTTGGGGCGTGGAACCACCGATCAAACGCATGGGCTCTCCGCTGAATATTTTGACTCGCGGAGAATGCAGCGGGATAAACGCAAAATCGAACGTGTCGATCCGGTAGTCTCGTTTGACTTCAAAGAGGAAAGTCCCGGTGAAGGGATCGAGAAAGAGGAATTCTCGATGCGCTGGGTCGGGGCTATTACTGCACCTGAAACAGGCGAATATGAATTCTGTGTGAAAACAGAAAACGGTTTTCGACTGTGGGTCAACAATAATAGCATCGCACTGATCGATGGCTGGGTTGCTTCGGGGGGAGAGGTCAGCGAGCATCGGCAAAAGATTCACCTTCTCGGTGGACGTTCTTACCCGATTCGATTGGAGTACTTCAAATTCAAAGATAAGACTGCATCTGTGGAACTGCGTTGGACTCCTCCGGGAGGATTCGACGATGTGATTTCCTCTCGGTTCCTGACGAAAAAATCTGTTCCCGAAAGTTTTGTCATCTCAACACCGTTCCCACCTGACGATGCAAGCCTGGGCTACGAACGAGGCTCTTCGATCTCAGCAGCTTGGAGATCTGCGACGACTCAAGCGGCGATTGAAGTGGCGAACGGAGTTGTGTCGCGAATCGATCGCTTGTCTGGAGCAAAACGAGAAGACGAGAAGCGAGCCGAGAAAATCAAAAACTTCGCTTACCGTTTTGTCGAGTACGCATTCCGCCGGCCTCTGACCGATGAGCAAAAAGAACTCTTTGTCGAAAGCCAGTTCGCCAAAGTAGAGGACTTGGAAGAAGCTGTGAAAAGGGTTGTGATTCTGGCACTGCAATCACCCCATTTTCTTTACCCGGAACTGAGCACGAAACAGGTCGACTCATACAATGTCGCCAGCCGACTTTCGTTCAACCTCTGGGATTCACTTCCAGATCAAGCCTTGTTGCAAGCAGCCAGCCGAGGCGAATTGTTGAATGAAAATTCAGTTCGCCAGCACGCTGCACGAATGCTGAAGGATGATCGCGCCCGTTACAAGATGCGAGGGTTCTTTCACGACTTGCTTCCGTATCACGAAGCAACGGACCTGACGAAGGATTCCGAAGCGTTCCCTGAATTCGATGCGAAGCTGCTTTCCGACTTGAAAACTTCCCTCGATTTGTTCATTGACGATGTCGTGTGGAGTGAGGCATCGGATTACCGTGAGCTGCTGCTCTCGAACGAAATGTTTATGAACCCGCGATTGGCGAAATTCTACGATGCTGAAATCCAAAGTGGAGAAGAGTTCGAAAAGGTCTCATTTGATCCTCAGCAACGTTCGGGAGTGGTGACTCATCCATTTTTACTTTCAGCGTTGTCCTACCATCAAACGACCTCTCCGATCCATCGCGGAGTCTTTATGACGCGGAAGATTTTGAATCGATCGCTCAAGCCGCCGCCAATTGCGACGGAATTCAAAGACAGCACATTCGACCCTTCACTGACAATGCGGGAGAAGGTCGCTGAACTCACGAAATCTAAAGCTTGCATGACCTGCCATAGCACGATCAATCCGCTTGGCTTCAGCTTGGAGAACTACGATGCCGTTGGTCGATACCGAACAGTAGACAATAAAAAACCAATCAATGCGAAAAGTGACCTCGTCGTCTCCAGCGATAGAACGATCACTTTGACCGGGCCGCGTGATGTCGCGGAATACGCAGTCAGCGATGAACAGGCACAGCGTGGATTCATTGAACATCTGTTTCACCACCAAGTCAAACAGGCTGCACGAGCCTACGGTGATGAAACTCTTGAAGAACTCCGCGTCGGATTCGTGAAATCCGACTATAATATCCAGAAACTTCTCATAGAGATGAATGTCCAGACAGTCCTTCACGGGGCTTCAGAGACGAAAGGAAAGAAGTAGCCATGTTAAACCACTCACGAAGAGAATTTTTGAAGCAAACCGGGATCTCCGCCGCCGCTTTGCCTTTTATCCTTAATCTCCCCAGTCTTGCGTTTGCCAATTCAGCTCAGCGGAAGCAGCGAGTGCTGTTCATGTTCAGCCCGAACGGGACAGTTCTCAACGAATTTTGGCCTGAGAAACTCGGGAAGGATTTCGACTTCAAACGGATTCTCAAACCGCTCGAACCCTGGAAAGACCAGATGCTGGTTCTTAAAGGGGTCTCGAATAAAGTGCGTGGTGATGGTGACTCCCACATGCGCGGAATGAGTTGCGTTCTGACAGGAAAAGAACTCTTCCCCGGAAACATTCAGGGTGGTTCACATACCCCGGCCGGTTGGGCAAGTGGAATTTCAATCGATCAGGAAATCACAAACTTCTTCCAACAGCATGAGGCAACACGTACTCGCTTCGGCTCACTCGAATTCGGAGTGTGCGTCACAGAACGTGCCGACCCATGGACTCGCATGTCTTACGACGGTCCAAACAAACCGGTCGCCCCGATTGAAGATCCTTATCAGATGTTCAATAGAATGTACGGAAATGTCCGTGATCAAGCTGCCGTTCAAAGTATCCTCGACGACCTCTCGACTGACCTCAACAAGGTCCGCTCGCTGGTAAGTAACGAAGATCGTCACCTGATCGATGATCATGCCGATCTTGTTCGCGATATGGAACGGGATATGAAAGCGGCTGCCGAACAAAAACTGGCACATGATCCCCCTGAGTTCGAAGTCGGTGTCCCGATTGCCAACGATCACATGCCGGAAATCAGCAAGATGCAAACGGACTTGCTCGTCAATTCGTTCGCCAACGATATGGCCCGCGTCGCGACATTGCAGTACACCAAGTCTGTCGGCAACGCCAAAATGAAATGGCTCGGAATTGAAGAAGGGCACCACACGCTCTCTCACGAACCCGATGCCAACGCTGAGGCTCAAGAGAAACTCACAAAGATCAATGTCTGGTTTGCTGAGCAACTCGCCTATCTGGTCACTCGATTGGCAGAGACTCCAGAACCGGGCGGAGAAGGTTCGTTACTCGACAACACACAAATCGTGTGGACCAACGAACTCGGGAAGGGGAACTCGCACACTCTGGATAATATTCCATGGGTGCTTCTTGGAGGCGGCAGCAATTTCAAAACCGGTCGCTCACTCAAGTACAACAACACCCCTCACAACCGTCTCCACATGGCACTCGCCCATAGTGTCGGACACAACATCGAAACTTTCGGGAACCCAAGCTTGTGCAAAGGTGGTCCGCTGGACGATCTCGCTTAAGCGTTTTCAGTACTTTTCGTGCCCGTGAAGATCATTCTTGCGTCATTCGTAGAATGTTCTTCACGAGGTAGAACATGAAAACCAAAGTTCAATTTGCTCCAATCCTTGTTGGATTCGGTGCTCATTTCGCCTGTTGTCAATGAACAGAGGCAACGGGTTTCAGTGTTCGTTTTATTGCAACTGTCAGCGGTAATCGGAATCAGTCCGGTTACCGCTCATTTGCGTTGAGGCCATCAATGAATCTGATGAATTTGACCTCGAGCCACTGAAGGTCTTTGCCAAATGCAGACTGGAAATCTGCCAGTCGTTCTTCGGCCTGATATGGACCTTTCAAAGGATCTCGCTGGGCAATTGTTTTAAGGTACCTGGCGTAGTTCGATGAATATTCCTCAGCCAGGAAATACGTGAGTGCCCATGCCTGAGAGTAGGCGTCTAAGGCACTTTTCTGAAAGTAGCGTTCATCGCCAGCGATGAAGTCTGCGATGGTTTCGCTGCGTTGTTCTTTGCAATATTCCTGAAATCTGAGCAGTCGACTGCGGTTGATTGGCTCGCGTGAAGTCACTCTCGATACGTTCAGAATTCCGTCCGCTTCCAGCATTGTTGCCAATCCTTCAACAACCCAACGTGGATTTTGTCCAATTCGTGAATGAAGCCCGTTGTTGAACGCAAGTTGATGAATCCCTTCATGGATTAATGTGGAGACTGTTTGATTCGAAAGGTCAGTCGCTTCACTTCGTGAAGAACCTCGGGCACTGGACCTTTGGCGAGGATCTGGAGATTCAAACAGGGCAACCCGGTTTGTCATCGGATGATAATAGCCCTTCAAATAGGGAGTGAAGAACATTCCATCTTTCCGGCAATATTCAGCGAAGCTGTTTTCGTCCGGGAAGATGACCACGATAAGAGGGAACTCAGGCTGAACAATGGGGAGTCTCCGAACAGAAATGTAACGGGAGAACGAGCGAGACATTTCCTCTAAAGCGTCCGCATATTTACCAATTCGTCTTGCTGGTCCTGCGATGACGAACGAACCGCGAATTTGAACCTCGAAGGACTTTCCAAGTTCCGACTTCAGTTCATTCTTCGCTTCAACCAATGATTGTGCTCGAAACGGTTTTGGGTATTTTGCAAACTCGGTGACGCGACTGAATAGAACCTGTGAATACTGACCATCTGTTGAGGCCAGCCAGCAGACCTGCTTGTTATGTGCGACAGGCTTCCCGATGTGACGTGCCTCACCAATATGCAGCTCAACCTGAGATTGAGCGTTCGCACTGGCTGCGATCGAAGCTAGAACAATAATGCCGATCAACAGATGTTGACTGATTCGACTCATAACCCAACCGGTTGTGATTTTGTAGGAGTTGACTGATGTTCAACTGTAGAACGCCCCGGGCGAGAGTGCCGGGCAATTCGAAGAGCAGTAAGAAACCGTTCTGATGAATCTACCGGTTTTAACTGTTATGATGTCCCCAATGAGCTTACCCACACAACATAGCGACCTCATCAGATTGAGATGCGATCAGCTTGGCCGAATTTGCCTTGGTCTGAATCGCTGCTGGTTTGTCGTGATCACGCTCTTGCTGTTGTCGTTTGCTCCCTTTCCAGCGAGTGCCATCGACCGGGAAGATGTCTCGCTGCTGATTCTTCAACTCAATGCCAGTACGCGGTCTGAACGGGTCCAGGCGGAGCGGCAACTCATCGATTTAGGTGAAGAGATTCTGCCGCTGATTAAACAGTTTCGGGAAACCAATCCAGAACTGGATTTTCAACTTCAAACTCTTAAGCGAAAGATACAAGCTGAGACGGCTGCCAGCTCATTGGAAGGAACTATGATTTCGCTCCCTTCAGCGACGCCTGTCAAGTTGAGGGAGGCTGTTCAGCAGATTCGTGCTCAATCTGAAATCGATGTCAGCGTTGCACCATCCGTCGAGGAGGTGATTGTGCAAGTGAAAGATGAAAAGCAGTCTTTCTGGAGTGCGGTCGACAGTCTTAGTAAAAGTGGTGATCTCGGCTGGTTTCACGAGGACCATTCGCTGTTGTTTTCTCCCCGAGCGCTTTTGAAACATGGAGCAACGGACTATCCAACCTGTTTTCGTGTGGCAGCCGTTCATCATCTTCCGCGACAATTCTTCCGTGGAAGAAACCGGGATACGCTAAGCAATATTGGATTTCGTATCGATGTCGAGCCGCACATCGAGCCTTTCTTTATCAAAATCCACGACCAAGATTTTCGGTTAACTTCGTCGAATCAAGAGGAGTTACTCCCGTTCAATCCCGATGCGAAGCGCGTTGTCGAGCGTAGCTCAAATCCCTGGTTCGAATTCTCAATCAGTTTTCTTAACGACGACCCCATTACAAGCGAACTTGTTGATGTCGCTGGAAAGGGACAACTCTTCTGCTCAGCTCGGCAACAACTTCTTAGACGCTCTCTGAATTCGCAATCTGAAATTGTTGAGCCAATGCAAGGTTTCTCAGTTCAAGAAAAGAACGATTCCCTTGTTGTGGATATGACGCTCCTGATGGACGAAGGGATCCAGCAATTAGACTCTCATCAACTAGCACTGCTCCACCGGAATGTCTGGCTGGTGTCTGAAGATCAACAGCGCGTCAAGCCGATTCGAAAAGAGGTACTCAGAATTGAAGGGCTCAAGCATTCACTTCAATTCACATTTCCTAAACCAGAATCGGACTTGGAGCAAACCGATTTTCAATATCTCTATCCAGAATTCCTCACGACCACCCCTTTTGAGTTTTCAGTCAAAGGGATCGAATACAGGCGAAGATGATTCGTTCAGCAGTCGTGGTGCTTGGCTGCTTGGAAGAGCAGAGTACCGTCGGCTCTCAACATGATCGCTGAGGCAATGGTGACATGGGGCGACGACGTAGCGGCGTTCGCAGCTTACAGCGTGGGAGTTTTAGCTCACCAGAGCGTTATCACAGTTCTGAATTGATGTTCTCACTCTGCTTCGTGGTGAACAGCAATTTTAGTGGTTGAACACGTTCTGTACGGGCACGCGAGCGAGCAAACTGCTCTAGAGCAGTTTGCTCTACCGTTTGCCCGTGAAGAACGCATTTCCCTAGTGAAAATGCTGTTCGCCACGAGGCAGACCCTGCAAACCAATTCGAAAGATGCTCTAGCCTCCGCCGACTAAGGTGACGATTTCGATCTCATCACCGTTCTTTAGTTTGCAGTTGGCATGTTCAGTTCTGGGGATGAGTTCGCGGTTGTTTTCGACTGCCAGGAATTTCGGATTCTTTTCCAGTTGTTTCAGCAAATCCGCCACACTCGCTCCGTTGTCGACAGTGTACTCTTCTCCATTCACTTTGATTTTAAGCATCGTCTTACTTTGTTGATATGAATCAGCCATTGCTGAAAAACATGCACTTTGATCTTCAATGTTTATCGTGCCCACGGAGCTCATTTTCATGAGTTCAGGGAGAAATTGCCAGATGGCGGAACGTAATGATCGATAATGACATTGTTCTGGCCGGACACTTCAAGTGTCCGGCCAGACTCTGTGAGACATGCTGCGTGCTTCTTTCCGAGAAGTTTCTCGTTCAGAAGCGAGCCTGGAACTTGAAATAGCTCGCTCAAATGTTGAGAAAAGCGACTATTCAGCGGTTTTCGGACTGGTTCTAATCTTGTTTTGCCGCTTCTGGCTTTGGACCTTTGCCAACTGGATACAGTTCCCAGCGGCGGACGAAGAGTTCTGCGAGTTCGGTTTGAATTTGCAGTCGTCCGTACGATGGTTCAACATCGAAGGCTTCATTCACTTGAACGCCGTTGACGTAGACGCTGATGTGTCCACCGTCGCAGATGGTGTCGATGCGTGTCCACTCTTCGCCGGGGCTATCGACATCCTCTTTCCCACGAAATCCGATGACATCTTTCCAGTCCGGGTCACGGCCATACCAGTTGATTCGTCGACGGTTTTTAAGGTTAAAAACTTCTTTCTCTCCACCTTTTTTCCAGATGACTTCGCCGTCACGATCCCGGTCGACTTCACACGTCATTGACATTGGGAGAGCGTTTCCATCTTTGTCCTTACCGGCTACAAGTAGGAAATCACCGACTCCCCCTTCGATAATCTGGACTTCGATTGAGTGCATCCAGATTCCGTTGTATCCACCATCTGGGCCCTGGCTGTGGACGAGCAATCCTGAATCCTTGGTGCGGTCTTTTCGTGTTTGCCAGGTGCGTGGTCCCCATTTGTATTCAAGGACGCAGTGGTAGTCGCGGTACTCTTCTCTTGAAACGAGTGAGCCGAAACCGTCACCACTGATGTGCAACAAGCCATCGTTCACCTGGAAGATTTTTCGCGGGTCTTCGTACTGTGTGTCCTGCATGTAGGAGTAAAACTTGTCGAACGATTTTCCATCGAAGAGTTCGATTTTTTTCTCCGGTTTAATCGCCGATTCCCGTTTGGAATCTTCAGCAGAACAGGCGGAGAAGACATGACTCACCATCAAAATTCCGGCAGCGAAGCCGGTTAAACTCGAATTCATTTTGAACTGTTTGTTAAACATCTGAAGTTTCATCCTTATCGAATTTACTGTGTCTTTCGACAAAAAACTGAATCTGATTTACTGCGAGTCGACAGTGCTGAGTTTGTCGTACAGGGGGATCGGGAAGTCCTTTTCCGGGATACGGGTCTTAATGTATTCCTGCTCCAGTCGTGCGACAATCTCTGGGTGCTCGGTGGCGAGATCGGTTGTTTCGTTTCGGTCTTTTTCTAGATCGTAGAGTTCCCAGTCTGCGGGTGTTTTATTGAGAAGGTTTCGTCGAAGAGCTTTCCATTTTCCGTCGCGGATCGCCACGATTCCGCGATAGCCGTGGAATTCCCAGATCATGAGTTCGTCGCGAGGTGGTGCTTCCCCACCTTTCAGGACTGAGGTCAGGTCGATTCCGTCGAGCTTTTGACCGTTCGGTAATTCTGCTCCAGCGACTGAGCAGAGAGTCGGAAACCAGTCGGGAAAGTATGAAGGAGTGTCCGTCTGGCTGTCAGCCTGAATTTTTCCAGGCCATTTCACGATGCAGGGAATACGAATTCCACCTTCATAGCAACTTCCCTTGAAGCCGTTGAGGCCACCGGCAGAATCGAAAAAGGTACAAGCTGCACCACCGACATGAAATTTCGGGCCTCGGCTACCGTGTGTGGGTCCATTGTCTGATGTGAAAACGACGAGAGTCTTGTCCGTGAGACCGTGCTTGTCCAATTGTTCAAGGATGGTCCCGACATGCTCGTCTAAATCAGAAATCATGGAGGCGTAAGCTGCACGTGGACGGGGGTGAGGAAGATAGCCATTTTGGCCCCGGTAGACTCCATTCTCTTTGTCCCATTCTTCCGGGTACTGGTCGAGCCATTCCTGCGGTGGTTGCATGGAAACATGTGGCTCGACAAATGGCAGGTAGAGGAAGAATGGCTTTGCTTTATTCTTGTCAAGAAATTTGACTGCTTCATCGAGAATCAGATCGGGAGCGTAATTTTCAGCCCGGTAATCTTCAGCTTTGATCTCTCCTTCGGGCTTTCTGTCATGCCCCGGGATCGGATATTTGTTGATGAGGACTTCGCGCTCGTTGCTGTCGAGAAATGGTGGGTAATAGCTGTGAGCGTTGCGTTGGCAGTTGTAACCGAAGTAGCGATCAAAACCTTGTTTGATCGGAGAGCCGGATGTGTTTGATGGCCCCAGTCCCCATTTTCCGAAGGCTCCTGTCGTATAGCCAGCTTGCTTCAGGACTTCAGCGATAGTGACCACATCGGCAGTGAGCGGCCATTGTCCGGGATAGATACGACCGTTTCCAGAATCTTTGTTTCCGCGAACCTGAGCATGGGCGAGGTTTTGTCCGGTCATCAATGTGCAGCGGGCCGGGGCACAGACCGGGGCTCCGGTGTAATGTTGCGTGAATCGAATTCCCTCTTTTGCCAGTCGATCCAGGTTCGGTGTGCGAATCTTCTTTTGTCCGTAACTCCCGAGTTCTCCATATCCCAGATCATCGGCAAGAATAAAAACAATGTTTGTTTTCTCAGCTTGCGCGATCCCCGATGCACTTGCGAAATATAAGATGCAGAGCAGGCAGAGAGGGAGGCTCTTTGGAAGACGAGAAAGTGTCAGCTTGTGAGTTGTCATCAAGATTCAATTCTCTTTGAACGGTCAATTTTCAGGTCAATCGGTATGACTTCTTCATGCCCGATTTTATGAGTTCTCATAGATTGTTGAACGGGCGATCGAAATTCAAGCGAGTTCCGGCGGCTTCGGATTTTTGCAAAGAGTTTGCATTCCGTATCGTCTCGTCAGATCAATTTCAGATCGGCTGGTGACTTCTTTTGCTCGATGGGGATCAACGCTCGATCCAGAGCAAAAAGAACGAAGACAAAGCGAAGCATAGTCAGGGCAGTATGATCAATCCTTGTCGGAGGAAAGAGAACTCACAAACGTTCTCATTTTGCTGAAGGAATGATCGAAAAGCAACTCGCTTTCCTCGAATTCGTCTGTGCACGGTCAAACCGATCTGGCACTCATTCTTACAAGATCAGCATTGCGTCGCCGTAACTAAAGAATCGATAGCGGTGATCGATGGCCTCTTGATACGCTTTGAGGATCAGTTCTCGATTAGCAAACGTGGAGACTAGAACCAGAAGCGTTGACTTCGGGAGATGAAAGTTTGTCAGTAAGGCGTCAACAACTTTGAATTTGTAAGGGGGGCGAATAAAGAGGTTGGTTTCTCCCTGCCAAGCTGCGAGTTCCCCCCGGCTGGCGACGGACTCCAAGGTTCGCACAGATGTTGTTCCGACGGCGACCACGCGGCCTCCATTTGCTTTTGCCGCTTGAATGCTCTCGACGGTTTCTGCCGGCAGGTCGCACCATTCAAAGTGCATTTGATGTTTGGCAAGTTCATCGACTTTGACGGGGCGAAAGGTTCCAAGTCCCACGTGTAGCGTCACTCCCGCTCGAGCAACGCCTCGGTGATGACATTCGTCTAAAACTTCCGGGGTAAAATGGAGTCCCGCTGTCGGGGCAGCGACCGCTCCGGGATGCTCGGCGTACATTGTTTGGTAGCGTTCAAAGTCTTTCGCTTCAGCTTCTCTTTGCATGTAGTGAGGCAGGGGCATCGTTCCGAACAGCGCAAGTGACTCAAGCGTTGAGCGATTCGATTGTGGTCGAACAATCCATTCTCCCCCTTCGCATTTTTTCAATAGAGTGAGTTTCAGATGATCCTTGGCTGACTCTCCTGACGCGGGGCTCAGAATGATTTCCTCATTGGCCGCCAACTTTCCGCGAGTTTTCCCAATGATTCGCCAGCAGCCCTCGATTTCATCCCGTAAATAAAGACCTTCCCATTTCCCGCCAGTGCTTGCCCGGATGCCGATTAATTTGGCTGGAACAACACGTGTGTTGTTCACCACAAGTAAGTCGTTGCGATTGAGAAATTCGGGGAGTTCTGAAAACGTGTGGTGGCTGATCTCGCCTGTTTGCCGATTCACCACCAGCATCCGCGACTGGTCTCGCCGGTCTGCCGGGACCTGCGCAATCAGTTCTTCTGGAAGTTCGTAATCGTAGCTGTCGAGTCGATCGAGAAGGTTCATTGTGTTTTGGTAACGCTCATTTCGTCAGTTTCGCCACGGATGAGTCCGGCGAGTTGCTGGGTTGACAGTTTTCCAGCAGCTTCCGCACCGGCGAGAATCCCCTCGACCAGATCACGTTTTTCTTCGTGGAGTTTCAGAATTTGTTCTTCGATCGTGCCTTTGGCGATGATGCGATAGACCATGACATTTCTTGTTTGCCCGATGCGGTGTGCGCGGTCGGTTGCCTGATCTTCGACAGCGGGATTCCACCAGGGGTCCATGTGAATCACATAATCGGCAGCAGTGAGGTTCAATCCCGTTCCTCCTGCTTTCAAGGAGATCAGGAAAGCATCACCTTCTCCGCTCTGGAACTTCTCGACTCTGTTCTTTCGGGTCTTGGGCGTTGTTTGACCATCAAGGTACTGGTAAGAGAATCCTTTCTCATCACAGGCCTGTCGAATGAGGCCGAGATGCGAAGTGAACTGGCTGAAGATAAGCGGACGATGGCCGTTTTCTTTGAGCTCTTCCAGTTTCTCCATGAGCAAATCGAGTTTGGCAGAGGAACCGGTCCAGGTTGCATCGACAAGTCCGAGGTGGCAGGAAAGCTGACGTAAGCGAGTGAGAATTTGCAGCACGCGAAATCGTTGATCCTGGGAAAATTCTACGCTGCTCAACTCGTCCAGTTCGCCAATCGCAGCGAGACGCATCTGGTCGTAACGCTTTCGTTCTACATCTGAGAGCTCTACAAAGAGATTCGATTCGTCACGGTCCGGCAGGTCTTTGAGAACTGCTTTTTTAGTACGTCGAAGGACAAATGGAGAGATGACTCGGGCGAGTGCGTGTCGGCGTTCTTCGTCCTGGTCTTTTTCGATAGGGGTAGCAAAGCGTTTGCGAAACTGCTCCCAACCGCCGAGTACTCCCGGTGCCACCGCTTGAAGGATGCTCCAGAGTTCTCCCAAGTGGTTTTCGATAGGAGTTCCGGTGAGGGCGATTTTCCAATCTGCTTTCAGCTTACGGATTTCGCGAGAGGTTTTGCTGTTTCCGTTTTTGATGTTTTGGGCTTCATCAAGAACGAGTGATCCCCATTTCTGGGACTTCAACAATTCGGCTTCACGCAATGCGAGACCGTAACTGCAAATGATCACATCCCCTTCGGAGGCAGAGTTTATCAACTCCTCTCGGTTGGACTCGCGGAACTGGATTGGATTAAGAGATGGAGCGAACCGTTCACACTCAGCTTGCCAGTTGAAGCCGAGTGAAGTTGGTGCGATGACCAGCGCTGGCCCCGTCTCAACTCGCTGTAGTAACATCGCAAGAGTTTGGACCGTCTTTCCCAATCCCATGTCGTCGGCCAGAATCCCGCCCATCCCCCATTCCGAAAGTCTCGCCATCCAGCGAAAACCTTCCACCTGATAATCTCGCAAATCGCAGTTGAGGGCAGCCGGTGGGTCAAAGCTGAGCTCAGAAGCATTTCGGAGACGAGCGAGGTTTTTGTTCCACGCTTTATCAGCTTCCATTTGAATTTGAACATCTTCAAGGGCCGCTACTGCCATCGCTGCGGACTGATCGAGACGCAACGATCCTCGCGTTTCCAGACTGACGTCCGCGAGTCGCTGGAGCGATTTTCTAAGCTCTTCTGTGATGGCAGCCCACTTTCCTGGCTGGATCTCTACGAGTCCATTGAGTGACTCTCCCCGCAGACCAGCGAGTAAGTCTTTCAGTGCGATTTCCTGATTCCCGATCCGGCAGCTTCCCTGGAGCCCGAACCAGTCCCGATTCTTTTTGACCTGAACGCGCACGTTACTTGCAGTCAGGTGCCCCAAGATATCAAAACGCTTCACAGAAGCTCGATGCCAAACAACTTTGATCTCCTCCTGACCAACAAGGTCGCCGATGTCCGTCAATAATTTGAAGATGGCATCCTGATCTTCGATTCGAAAACGTGAATCAGCAGGTTTTTCGAAGTGGGAGAGTCCTAGTTCCCGCTCGAGTTCAAGAGCCTGTTGTCGCTCGGCGTCGAGATTCCGGATGAGTTGGATTGTTTTTCCATCTTCCTGAATCGTTTCACGGCCCAAACCATCGCCTGGGTAGATCAATGAACCGTCAGGTTTTGTAAAGCAAATCGTGACACCGAGTTGTCCGGATTTTTGCATTTGCAGCAAGAGTGTCAGCTCAAGTTGAATGGCTCGTTCTTCATCAATCATTCCCTCGGGCAGGCGAACCGAAAACGCTTGCTGAAGGATTTTTAATTGCTCGAAGAACAGTTCCTTTTCATCTTTGCCGAAGGAGACATTGTTGACTTCAATCGAATCGGAAAGATCGATTGCGGCGTCTGAAGCAGGAATGAATGTCGCAATTTGCGACTCCTGATCCAGGATGATAAACCCACCACTGAACGAGTAGCAGCTCTCGGGGCTTTTGAGTTGTGAGCGTTGTTCCAAGGCGTTTGTTGAGAGGCGGTAGTTGTCGCCATCTTCAATGACAATGATTTCGAGTTCCTGGATTCTTAACTCTGATGGCTGGCGGTTGACAAGAAACACGTCGGTTCCCGCAAGGGCGCGGAATACGGGTGGGAAATCTACTTGAGGGTCGTAGAATTCATATTTATCTTGTTCAATCGAGTCGACGACGGCACGGTCAACAGCGGACCAGTTCCGGTGTGACGTGCTTAGAAATGTCGACAGCTTGATTTCACGACCTTTTGACCAACCACCTCGCTTCGTCTCTTTTTGGATGACCGGACGTAATTCCATCGTGTGCTTGCCGTACTCTACAGCTGTCTTTAAGTTCCAGAGAACTCGTTCTTCAGGCTGCGAGAGATCTTCCTCGCTCGAAATCGTGAGATGCGATGGTGAGTCTTGAGAGACACGATTGATTGATTGCAGGAGTTCTTTTTGTTTTTCTTTCCGTAGTAAATCAGAATAATCGGGGCCGACGATTTGCAAAAATATCTTTGAGTCTGAGTCGAAAAGTTCCTTTTTAAGATGTTCGACCAGTGCGTAAGTGTGCTCGCAGAATCCTTTAGAAGGACAGGTGCATGTGCAATCGTATGCAAGTCGAAGAGGGTTGAAGGAGAGCTTGAGTTGACGATTTTTCTTGCTGACGTAATCGGTTGCCCTCACCTCACCTGTGGGGACCAATTCTTGAATCTCGATTTTATGTTTTAATCTTTTCGATCTCAGCCTGTCGGCGTAGTGATGTTCGCGGATGAAGACGTCTAAGACCTCATTCCATGCGTCGATCCATTCCAATCCGTTTGTCGGGAGAGTACCTGGATTTGAGTCGGAGTTCGAATCGGTGAGGAGATTCCGAAATTCTTCATCTTCAAGAAGCAGTTTTCTGATGCCTGGATGCTGACTCATCAGGAGTGGCAGGGTGGCTGAAGGGAGGTCAGAATTTCGTTGATGTTTCTTTCGCTTGGACACTGCAACTCCTTTTGCCTGGCTGGTATCGCGCGAGGTGAAATGTTTTCACACACATCAATGAAATTGCCGTAATTGTGGGTTTTTTCAACCCACAGGCTATCGCCGACCATGCATGCAGTCGCTAAACATATCAATCTCTCATTGAGATTCAAGGTTGCCTTTGGCTGCAGGTCGAGTTTCGACGAATTCATTTCAGACGCTTGGGGCATCAGTATTGAGTCGCGGGATTCTCCCTTGAGGCGAAGCAGTGTTGATGGTGAGATAGTTTCTACATGATTGGGGGCAGGGTGGAGCAATCGTGATCCGAAGGGGGCGGGTTATTCGCTCATCTTTGACGGAACCCGCACGACGAGGTCATCTTTCTGTTCGTCGAAGCTTTTGCCGTGGTCGTCAACTTGATTGCTTCCAACACTGTAGAGGAGGTAGCCCTCGTCTGATCTTGAATACTTCAGAGGTTGATCTGTGAAATGATCCAGCGGAATGGGATCGAGCCAGTTCGGTGTCAGCTGCTTGAGTCGCTCAGGGTATTCCTGATGTTTGTCATGGTAGGCAGCCAATGCGAGAGCAAGTTGCAGATTCGAAAATCGCTGATGGCAACGGATTTCTGCTATCGTGACTTGGTTCACTGCAGGGAGGAAAAGTGACACGAGCATATCGCTGATGTAATTTGTGGTCGCAGTCTTGTCTTTAGCTGCCAAGGCCAAGCCCTGAAAGATTCTTGAGACTGTCGTGCGATTCTTGTTCAATGCAGCGAGTGACTCGTCGATTTCTTCGAAGGCTGTCAATTGTTTTGAATAGGAATCTTGCTTCATTGCAGCGACCATTCGGTCGTACCATTGATTGGCGTTTTTGAGTAGGGTGTCCCAATCTGCATTGATCTTGGAATTCTTTTTGACAACTCGCCCTAGTTCCGGAAGAACTGCTTCGATGTCGAAATTCTCTTTGCCCTGATTGTAGGCGAGTGTTGCGACGACATCGACAAACATCAATCGCTCACCGAGATCAATGGATTCCACAATCGGAGATTGCTCGGGAAGTGATTCCAGGTCTTTCAAATATTGAAGACAGACTTCCTCGCTGGGCTGAGTCGACTCAATGAACTTGAGCATCGACTGGCTTGTGATGGCCTCCATTGCGAAGCCGACCAGACGACCGATCAGAAATGAATCGCGACTCGCGTGACGACCCAATCGGTAAGAGGCCATGAGGTCGCTCCAACCTTCTTCAATTCTGTCTTCTCCTGCATGCAGCATTGCACGACACGCAAGAACACGCGTGATGCTGCGGAGTGTCTGGATGTGCGGGAGAAGTGTGGCAATCAGCATTTGTCCCGTTGTCCCCTTTTCGAGGTCGGAGTTCAACGGGCAATAGTAATGCTCTCGCTCAATCCCTTTGAGAATCTGCTGTAACGGTTCTTCCTGAGCATCGATCCAGGCGGCGATTTCCGGGAACTCGTCACGGGTCCAGGGGCGATCTGTTGCGAGACCTTGCTCGTCGATTATGGGATACACATCATCAGGGCGATCCGAATAACCATTTTCACGCAGGTAGGTGGGGAGTGTCTCGAAGTAGTTCCCTTCTTCGGGGGGATATGGAACGCCCAGTTCTTTGTAGAAGCGCTTGCTCATTTGAGTGCCATCCGGCTTGGGGCCCAGTGCCGGATAGATGAGAGCTGCAGCGTTGGTTTCGGTGGTGATCCCTTTCGACATTTTCATGTCGATGGCTGAGATCAAGTCGACAAAGCCGTCATCGTTCACTGGTTCGGTGACGAATGTCGTCTCTTTTGAAACTGTGATCAACGGTTTGTCAGCAAGTGCCGCTCTGTATGAAAGAGCGAAAAACAGCAGCGAGGTAAAAAGAATACGCATAGGAGCTGGGCCTTCAGGTCTTATGGAAACGAGCGTGGTATCCTGTCTACGTAATAAATTCTATTTCGTCGAAGTGAAATTCACCAGTTCGGCAAAATTGAGGAAATTTCATCAGCTGTGACAAGGAGGGAGAGATTCGATATCCTTTTTTTGATG
Source organism: Thalassoglobus sp. (assembly GCF_048270125.1). Classification (NCBI taxonomy): domain Bacteria; kingdom Pseudomonadati; phylum Planctomycetota; class Planctomycetia; order Planctomycetales; family Planctomycetaceae; genus Thalassoglobus; species Thalassoglobus sp. Next base: position 39,482 of record NZ_JBLWTN010000012.1, read on the forward strand.
TTCAATGACTTTCCAGAGGCCGAGATGATGGCGAAGAAAAAAACTGCTTCCACTTCAGACGACGAGATGGAATTTTCAATTGGGCTCCCTGCTGAGATGGATAAGGAAGTCATCACTGCAAGGAAAGCTGGCGGCCTGACCGATCTCGACATGTCGATCTCTCCCAGATCGAACACGCCCGCGATTGCGTTGCGCAACCTTGCCAAAGCGATGAACATTGCATTGAAAGTTGACTTCATTGAGACCGAACTGGATCGGATTTATAAGGTTGCTCGCGTGCACAAGGGGCAACTGAATTTGATTCACAAAGACTATATTGGCTTGGGCGACGGACTGTTTGCGTCGGTCGGGAAAACGATCCGGTCGTTCAGGCTCACTGTCAAAGGTCCCGATGCTGGATCGCTTGAAGGGGAAGAATGGATCGCCAAGCATGGAGAGTCCAGCCTCAGCGGTATCATCAATCTTGTCGGACGCAAACTCGACTTATTACAAGAGTTTGAGGACAAGGTCCCGCACTACGTTGAACAGACGCTGGACCGGTTGGAAGCCAAGCGAATCATTACTGACTGGCATCGCAATGAATGGAAAATCGAAACCACCACCATCGGCCTCGACGTGTTGATGACGCCGGTTCTGGAAGATACTGGCTCTTGAAAACGAAGCGACTGTCTCGAACACGCTTGTGTTTTGCCTACACTTCGTCTGTTCACATTCAAACAACTCCCAGCTTGAAGATGATCCACTTCGATGGAGACACCTGACACGAACCTCGATCAAGCGAATGATGTTGAAGCAGGCATGCGTCAGCGTGCGTGGGGGCAGCACATCACCGCTTTTGTGTTTGTGTTGATTCTCGGTTTCTTTCTCGCTTTCTGGCTGAGTCGTCCATCGCAACTGTCACAACTTCCGGCCGATCGCCTGCAGTCCCTGAACCAAGGGTGGGTTGATGAAAAACGTTGTGCGGAGTGTCACGAACAGGCTGAAACTTTCTGGGAGACCGGACATGCTCGAACGCTACTTCCGGTCACTGATGCAGATTCGCTAAATCTTCTGAAGCAGATGAATTCATTTCTTGAGTCACAGGGAACGCCGACGTCGCTGCACTTCGATGACGAGACAGTGTTAGCTGTGCATGAGCGGGATGGGAGTACCAGCCAGATTCGGCTCGACTGGTGTTTCGGTTCAGGTGAACATGCCCGGACCTGGGTCGGAACATTAACCGACAGTAATGGAGCAACGGATGAGGTTGAATTTCGCTGGTCCTGGTATCATGACATTGATGGCTTCGACATCACTCCAGGACAACAGAAGCAAGCAGGTTCAGGATATTTCGGCGGACTGGGGCTTCTGTTTGATGCTCCTAAGGCGCGAAAGTGTTTTGCTTGTCACAGCAGCTACCTTCCTGTTGAATCAGGCAAAATCCAGACTTCTAAGTTGCACGCAGGAGTAACATGCCAGCGCTGTCATGGTCCTCGCCAGGCACATGTTGAATCTGAAGGTGAAGTGACTGACCCATTCTGGAAGAATGCAACTCAACTCGAATCGATACATCGCTGTGCCGAGTGTCATCGCCGGGCTGAGGAGCAACCGGAGGCTGATGTTCACAAAGACAACGACAACATAGCTCGTTTTCAACCTGTCGGACTGGTGCAATCTCCATGCTTTCAAGGTTCTCAAATGACCTGTCTGACTTGCCATGACCCACACCTCACGTTGAAGGCACAAGATTCCCTGGGCATTTGGCAGTGCACGCAATGTCATGATGGGACAGAGTCGAAGCACGTTCTCTGTTCGGCGGGCCACGAAACTGGCTGCATCGACTGTCACATGCCGAAAGTCAAGATGGATAGTCCCCTGAAGTTTACCGATCACTGGATTCGCATTCGAAAAGAAAGCGAGTCATCACCATGAAATCGAACTCGTCGAGTCGGTATCGTTTTCTGAAACTCGCATTGATCTGCTTTTTGATTCTCCTCGGGCGAGAACCTGATTGGGGCACCGAATCAGTCAGTCTGATTCCACCTGTTTCAGATTGTCTTCTCTCACCAGAAAACGTATGGCAAGTTCCACTCGCATCTGCCGGAGTGGCGGATTTTTTGAACCATGTTCCCTATCTGCTCTTCGCAGCGTTGAGTGCGGTCGTGCTGGTCTCTTTGGTCGTGCGATTTTCTTCGAGTGTTGACCTGATCGCGATCTTGATTTTGGCAAGCCTCAGCGCAGCCATCTCCCCGCTCGATCTGTTGCCCATTTGCTGTCTGAGTTTGGTTTGTGCTATCAGAGATTCCGCTTGGCTCAAGAGTCGCTCGGCACTACGACTGACAGCCTTACTTTGCGTGGGATTCTTTGCGATTTTGGTGACTTTAGAGTTCAGCCTCGTGCTTCTCTTTCTAATCCTGATCCTCTGGAACGAAGAGGATGTCACTGTTCGCGGCGTGAGTCGAGCGGGAGCGATAATTCTCGCTTCGATTGTTCTGGCTGCGGGGTTCGGTCTTGCGTACTTCGTTCATCCGTCATTTTTTCATGTTGGATTGCGACCTGTCAGCTGGATGTGGATGCAAGTTCCGACAGAATTGATTCCGCGACTTCAGTCGCCGGTTGTTGTTCGCTCCCACTGGTTTTCTGTGGTGACCATGGTATTCGCTGGTGGGTTGCTGTGGTCTGCCCGATCTACTCAGTCAAAAAATCATCTGACCCAATTCCTGATACTCCTGTGCTTCGCTTTGGTCTCGCTGGCAAGTGTGCATTACTTCGTCCTCGCCTTGAGTTGTTTGGTGTTGCTGACACGGCCATATGTCGACAAGCTCAGTTTTCAATTTCCGCTGCGTGGAGTTGTTGCATGTACGCTGATCGGGGTCTTCGGATTTGCGATTTGGCAGACAGATAAACTGAGCCTGCTTGCTGGGGAACCTGCCCCGAAACTCGTCGATCCAACGCAATGGCAGACCGGCGGGAATGTCATTCTGATGAATCTCGACCATTCTTCAGACTGGAACGAGGGACCTGCCTCCGATCAGTTTCAACTTGTTCTCGACGAACGCTGGGATCTCTTCGGAGGAAAATATCACGACTATCTCGCAGTCTGTCGAGATCTCAAAGAGGTCCGCATCAACAGCTACTTAAGGACAGATTTGGAGTGGGGGGGGTACAAGCTTGTCATTGATGATTGGAACGCATCGATCCTTGTTGTCGAATCTCAAGAGCTTCTGGCAATTCGCGGGCTCAGTAATAGTCCTCATTGGAAACTGATGGGGATCGACGGAAAGCGAACGATTTTTGGCAACCAGGAAATTCCTGCGAACATCCCGCAACTCAAGCGAGCGGTTGAAACAATTCTGTTTCTGGAATGGCCCAAGCCTGGGGCAGAGATACAGCTCGATAAGACGATCGTCGCCAACACTGATCACGATGCCCGAATCGTCGCTAATGTGTTGTGTCTTACTCGCTTGCCGTACGCAGGCCTGCGTTTTATTCGGGACGACCACTCTGCTTCCGCAGAGAAGGTGAGAACTCGCTGCTTTTTGGAATTGGCTCATCGAGTCTATCGCCATTCCGGAGTCGGCTCGTGTCTCGACCAGTATCGAGCACTGGTCAGATTTCGAATTGGAGAAAAGAACGGAATTTGGTCGCCCGCAGAACTCGCTCAGATTGAGCAATCTCTGGAAGGGCTCGGCGTCACCTTGCAGGAAGAAGCGGCTGTCGTTTCAGAAGAGGCCGATTTCATCGAACAGATTCAACTTGCGATGCGTGCCGGCGATGAGCAGCTTTGCACCAGCCTGCTCGAGAAGCTGGAAGAGCCGGTGAAATCTTACTTTTCCTGTTTGGTCGACTCTCCCGCCATGGATGTGGAGGAGACGTTGACCTGCCTGAATCGAATTCTTCTCGAAGAACCGGATTTCCCCGCCGAGATCGCAGGGGATGCCTGGTTCTATTTGGGCTGTCTGGCATTAGAAACTGGCGAAACGGTTTCAGCAGCGGCAGCATTTCAGAAAAGCCAGGAGATCGCTCCGAGTTCAGCATTCCGCGAAATTCGGATGATCTATCTCCAGCAACTGGGACAGAAGTAGTGGCCAAGCGTTCATTGTTCCGGGTTTTTTCTGGTGGTATGTAGCAGATTCTTCAATATTGTGTTGAAAGTGTCCCCAGATTGGCATAAAAAGATGTTTATCAGTCAGTTCATTCGAAACGACTATTCATTCGACATATCAATTCTCGTCATGCTTCTACCCGTCATATCTAGGAGTATTGATTTTTATTTCTTCCCTTCTTGGAGGTCTCTATGACAAATTTTCTATCCATTCGTAAAAGATCCAAGGGGTTCACACTGATTGAACTTCTTGTCGTGATTGCAATCATCGCAATCCTGGTCGCCTTACTGCTTCCGGCTGTTCAGCAAGCCCGAGAAGCTGCCCGCAGGACACAGTGCCGGAACAATCTGAAACAACTTGGGATTGCCTTGCACAATTATCATGAAACTCATGGTGCCCTCCCCGGAAACGAAGTTGGGTGTATTCTCACCGAAGGTGGAGGAGCACGTAACTGCTGGGAAGGCTGGAGCGGATTGGCAATGATTTTGCCATTTATCGATCAAGCACCGCTGTACAATAAGCTGGACTTCAATCACTACTGGTATAACGGGTCTTCCACTGATCAAAGCCGAAGTGAGTACTGGGTCCGAAACTCGCAAATCCCTGCGTTCCTCTGTCCCTCTGATCCAGGAGCCGGGTCGAAAGCGAATTCATCAATGTCCGCATCGAGCTATTCTCTCTCTGCCGGACCCGTCACGACCTGGTCAATTAAACCACCTGTCGGACCGTTTTCGAGAGAGTCTTCCGTCAGATTTCGTGATGTCGTTGATGGGACAAGTAATACCATCATGGCTTCCGAAACACGCATTGGACGATGGAACAATGATGTGAAAGAGCCGTCACTCCGAGTTCCAACTGCTGGAGATCTGGCCAACGCGACTGGGACGCAGAATAGTCGAGCCTACGACACGCAGCAGGTGAATCTTGATCGAATCAGGACTTACCACGATGCTTGCAGAAACATCGGTGAAGGTCTGACAACTCGTATCAATGGTGAAGATGATCGTGCCAACAGGTTCTGGGCTTCTGGTCGAGTTCACTGGGGACCATGGTTCAATACGATGATGCCTCCGAACACGAAGTATAACTGTGATAACGACACGTCAGTCACAACGATGACAATCAAGAATGCTTCCAGCTACCACACAGGCGGAGTTCTTGTCTTGATGATGGACGGTTCGGTCGTGTTTGCTTCAGACAGTATCGATCACGGCGTTTGGGTCGGCTCCGGAACGATGAGTCGGGGTGAAGCAGTTTCAATCACTACGCAATAGTAGTTCTCACTTCCTATTTACGGTTCAGGTTGAGTTTACAAAACCTGAGCCGTATTTTTTTGACATGGTTTTGTAAAAAAGAAGGGTTAAAGATGTTGAAGTTTTTTAGGCCATTTCTGTTCTCTTGTGCTCTGGTGACTCTCGTCGCTGGCTGTGGAGGAGGAGCTCCGTCCGAAGATGTTGATGCTGGTGGTGTCGACAGTACGGAAGTCGTTGACGATGCAGAATTGGAAGCAGAAAAAGAGCTTGAATAGATTTAGGGAAAATCCAATCTTGATCTTTACGTTCTGCCTCGTGGCGAGCAGTCTATGAAGTCATGAAGGTGAACTTCACGGGCACGACAAGCATTGGAAATGCTCTATACGACTTTTCAACGGCATAGCTGAATTTATTCAACTATGCCGTTTTTTGTGTTTCAGGTGGTCAGTCAAGCCCTCCGGAAAGGCCGGAGAACGGTAGAGCCGTTTGCTCTACCGTGTGCCCGTGAAGAACGCATTTCTCTAGAACCAGTCCGAAAACCTCTGAAATAGGTGCTTTCCTCAACGTTTGAGAGAGCAATTTCACGTTTCAGGACCAGTTCTAGTAAAAATGCTGTTCGCCACGAGGCAGAGCCTGCAAACCAATTCGAAAGATGCTCTATTGTCCGGACGAAGCAATTTCCTGCCAGACTTCGTTTAATCGCTTTTCGGAAACTGTCATCGCTGTTCCCAGTTGTTGGGCAAACAGGGAAACCCGGAATTCTTCGATGAGGAAGCGGTACTGGACAAGTTGGGGGTGTGTTTTCGCAGCATTTCCAAATTGTTGACAAGCTTGTTTCCAGCGTTGCCAGTGCAGATTGATTTTCTTCTGGTGCATGCGATCTTTCTGGAAGCCGCCAGCGGTTGATTTGTCCCAGCGGATTTGCATCGCTTCGAAATACCGAGGGTACTGAGCGAGCCAGCCCATCGGAGGGTCGACCAGAAATCCAGGAGCGACAAGTTCATTCAACTGGTCACGCAGATCGTTTGCCAGAGGAGTCAGTGCCGGAGTACCGTTCGATTCTGTGATCCGGCGGACTGCGTGATATCGAGCAAAGAGTGGTTCAAGGAAGCGAGTCGAATCCTGAACTGCGACAGAGAGTTGATTTCGGGCCAGTTCCAGCTTCTGTTTCCATTGAGCCTCTGAGCGGGGCATCGACGTCTCTTTCCAAAGTGCAGCCTGTGCAATCATCCAGCCGAGGTGGCTTTGGAAATGTTTGCCATCAGGGAGTGCCCCCATCTGCATTGTTAACTGATTGATCCGCGGGAAGTGTCGAACCTGGTCGGTAAGGATTTTCTTGTCAGAGAGGAGAAACAAGCGGACAAGTCCTCGCTTTGTTTTCGCATGTGCATCAGCGAGAGATTCCGACAATCGTAGCGAGACAGAAGTCCCTTCGTCGACCAGCATGGGGAACGCAACCACTGTGATGCCGCCACGTTCCAGTTCGACTTGCTGCGGAAGCGTGCCAAAATTCCACGACGTGAGCCCCTCTTTCTTCCAGCGGTCATCGCTGACTCCCTGGACGACACTCGACGCCGTTCGCTGCGATTCGACTCGTAATTGTGCCAGGTCCCGCCCAGATGCAATCGTCTTTCCATTCTGGTCGACAACCCGGACGTTCATCTGCAAATGTGAAGGTAGCCGGGTTGTCTCGAATGAGGTCACCGGGACATGTTCGCCGGAAATTTCTCGCAGCTGAGCGGCCAGTTGATTGATCAAATTTCCTTGACCGTACGTGATTTTCTTCACGACATCCTTAGCGGTCTCTGGTGCAGGGACAAACAAAATTCGCAGCGACTTCGGGAGAGTTTTAATCAGGGCAGCAATTTTCTCTTCCAGAAGCCCCGGAACAAGCCAGGCGAGACTTTCAGGCGAAAGCTGATTTAAGCCTTCAGGGGGGATGGCAATGGTCACACCATCGTTTTCGGTTCCCGGTTGAAGATTGTATTCGACAGAAACCTGCATGGTCCCGATCTTCAACTTGTCAGGGAACTCAGATTGCTCTGGAGCGGATTGGTTTTCTTGTAAGAGGTCTTCTTTCGAAAGAAACAAAATCCGAGGCTGTTTGGCTTCAGCCTTCTTCCGCCATTTTTCAAAACGAGGACCATCAAACGCATCGGCAGGAAGCCGCTGATCATAAAATTCGACTTCCGCTTCTTCGCCTGCGAAATGGTGTCCATGACGCAACTTGGCCTGCCACTCTTCGAGTTCGTTTTTTAGATTCGTGTTGTGTTTTGCAAACTCTCCGGGTGATTCATACTTCCCTTCGATGAGCCCTTGCTGAATGAATTCGTCACGGCAATATTTCGGGTCGATGTGCCCGTAGCGTGCGCGGCGTCTGGGGACGATAGGCAGTCCGAAGAGCATGACCTTTTCCCAAGCCATGATACATGCACTTTTCTCATGCCAGTGCGGTTCGTTGTAATTGCGTTTGACAACATGTTCGGCGATGCGTTCAATCCAGCCGACTTGAACAGGTGCAACACACCGGGCATACCGTTTCGAAGTTTCCACAAGCTCAGCTGCCATGATCCACTTCGGTTTATTTCCGAAAGCGACCGATCCGGGCCAGACGAAGATTTTTTGACCACCAGCTCCGGTGTATTCGTGCGAGTCACCCCGCATCGCGACGTTGTGGAGTAAGCCGGCGAGGATGGCTCGGTGAATGGAATCCTCATTGTTGCGTCGGTCGGTCGGTTTGATCCCATGATCGATGACCATTTGTCGCAACTGGCGGTGTAAGTCTTTCCATTCTCGCATCCGATTGAACGACAGAAAGTTTTGCGCACAAGCTTTCCTTAACTTGCTCTGTGAAAGCTTGTTGTCCAGATCGGTGTAAAAGTCCCATAGCTTCAGGTATGAGAGGAAGTCAGACGATTCGTGTTGAAACTTTTCGTGGGCCTCGTCTGCAGCCTTTTGTTTCTCGATCGGGCGATCGCGTGGATCGCGAAGCTCCAGAGCTGAAGTAATGATGAGGACTTCTTCAACACATTGTTCATCTTCAGCCCCGAGAATCATGCGGGCGATTCGCGGATCGACCGGCAATCGCCCCATGGTCGATCCGACCTTGGTGAGGTTTTCATTCTCATCGATGGCTCCCAGTTCAAAAAGAGTCTTCAAGCCTGTTCGAATCGCTGAGGGAGCAGGTGGGTCGATGAAAGGGAAGTCTTCGAGCTTGCCCAGCTTCAAGGCTTTCATCTGGAGGATGACATTTGCCAGATTTGTTCGCTGAATCTCTGGTTGAGTGTATTCGTCTCGGTTCTTGAAGTCGGCTTCGGAATACAACCGGACACAAACTCCCGGAGCCACACGCCCACAGCGACCTTTGCGTTGATTCGCTGATGCTTGTGAGATCGCTTCTATTGGAAGTCGCTGAACTTGTGAGGTCGCCGAGAAGCGGCTGATGCGGGCCGTTCCGGGATCGACAACGTAAACAATCCCCGGAACCGTCAGCGAAGATTCTGCAACATTGGTTGCAATGACAATACGACGATGGTCGTGGGCTGCGAAGACCTTGTTTTGTTCTTTCTCCGAGAGTCGTCCGAAGAGGGGGACGATATCGGTTTTACGATTGTTGAAATCTCCAGCGAACTTCCGACCTCCGAGCACTTTGGCGGTCTCGCGAATATCACGTTCGGTCGGCATGAAGACGAGAATGTCTCCAGTCCCTTCTTCGGCAAGTTCTTCACAGGCATCGGCAGCTGCACGTTGCCAGTCGACTTCATCATCCTCTTCAACGGGTGGGCGATACCTCAATTCAACGGGAAATGTCCGACCGGAAACTTCAATGACCGGAGCAGGGGAGCCCTTCGTTCCAAAGAACTCTGCAAAACGTTCAGCGTCGATCGTCGCAGAAGTGATGATCATCTTCAGATCGGGGCGACGATGGAGGATTCGCTTTAAGTAGCCCATCAAAAAATCGATATTCAGCGACCGCTCATGAGCCTCGTCGATGATAATTGTATCGTACTGATCGAGAAATCGATCCGTTTGGGTTTCCGCTAGCAGAATTCCGTCGGTCATCAATTTGATGGAGGTCTTTGGCGAAGTGGAATCGGTAAAACGAATTTTGAAACCAACAAGTTCGCCAACGGGGCTCTTCAATTCCTCAGCGACTCTTGCCGCCACAGATCTCGCTGCGATCCGGCGAGGTTGAGTATGTCCAATGATGCCGTAGAGACCTCTTCCTGCTTCCAGGCAGATCTTGGGGAGTTGTGTCGACTTTCCTGAACCTGTTTCACCACAGATGACAACAACCTGATTGTCGAGAATCATTTTCCGGATTTCATCTCGACGAGCCGAAATCGGCAACTGGTCGTCGTAGATCGGCACGGGAATGGCCTTGCGGCGTGATTCGACTTTCCTCTCGGACTTTTCCAGGTCGCTGACGAGCTTGGCGAGACTTTGGTCAACCGGCTTGTTCTCTTTTTGCCGTTGTTGAATCGTTTCACAACTTCTGCGCAAGCGAAAACGGTCCCGGATCATCGTTTTTTTGATGCGGGTCTGCAGTTCTTCGAGGTTTTGGCTGTTTAATTGCTTCATTTGAGCGGGAGTTTAGCGGATCGACGAGAAAAATTCGCACACAACCAGAAGCAAGGCGAATGAATCAGGTTTGATGAAGAAAAAGTCATGAGAGAGAGGGAGCCCAATAGGTTCAGGCGTTCCCGAGAGAAATGCGAGATTCCGAGGTTCTTCAAAAGTGAAGTCCAGCACTCCCGAAGCGGTCAATTTATTAGAGATTTTTGTGGGGTGATTTCGAAAATGAGCTTACTTGCATGGATAGGTGTTAATGATAAGGTGGAGGGGTTAATATGAGGTGGTGAAAACTTTTTAATATTTTTTTATTTTTTTTGTTTCGGGTAGGTTGAATGTTTGACATGAGGGTGTAGGCGGTAGTAGATTTATAACAGTTATGAGGGTCATCGAGGGCGAGGGCATTAGGGTGTCATTCGTTTTTTTTCTTGATGATTAGGATGTCCTTTTTTTACGATTAGGGGGTTCTTATGAAGTTGGTCAAGAGAATTGGTTGTGCTTTTGCCGTACTGGCATGTGTGGCAATGTTGGATTCGACTGCATCTGCAGGGCATATTGAGCGGTTTACCGCCCCAGCATTTTATCGTGACATTAGCAATGGTGGGAACTTGGATGATCCTCACCCCGGAGAAGTTGATGTGAAAGTCAACACCAAAAGAGGAAAAGTGAACGTTAAGGGTAAGCGAGGAAATATCCGAAACAGCTCTGGTGGGAAGTATAATGCCAAGAATCTTCCTGGAGGAGCTTTTGGGTTCCCTCCGGCTACTGGAATCCGAGTTCACTACAAAGTCTCCGCTCGTGACAAAGACAACCAGCACGACGAAGAGGCCGAAATTAGAGGCGATAACTAGTTTTCGTCGATGAGGCTCTTCAGGGTCTTGTTGAAATCGTTGGGCCGTACACTTCTAGAAGTGTACGGCTTTTTTAAGTTGCGTCTTTGTTTTTTTAATGTCTCTAGCTGTTCATTCTCTGTTGGTTCATGTGGTAGTTTTTTTGTATTGCGGCGGGCTGTTTGCTTTGTTGTTGTTTAACGTATTGTTTGTTTTGATTTGATTTTTCGTTTTTTGCTCGTTTAGTGTTGAGTCAATGTTAACAACATGGTTGTTTGTGATTTGCACGGAGTGTTATCTGCCGGATTAGTTGTGGTTGTTTTTTATAAGGTGTAAAGGTGTTTATTGCACTTGTCTTTTAGTGCGGTTAACTGCAGGTTAATCGTCGAGGATTGTTTATTGAGTTTTAACTCGACGAATTGAAACCGGTTGCAGGTCATTGTAGGTCGAGGTTGGAATGACATTGCTCCGTGATTCAAGTTTCCTCTCGGGTTTTTCTGGATCGATGGCGAATCTGGCGGCTTTTTTGCCACCGTTAAATCGTACTGTTGAATCGTATTGCAATCTCTCCGCAATTGATTCCTGCTCAGGAGCCTTCGTCTGATCAGTACTTGATTTCGGCGCTTTGAAATTGTGAAGTGAGTAGCTTGGCTGCAAAATTAGCGAATCAGCGCGACGAATGAATCAGGTTCGAGTTGATGCGGTGAAGATAGGGCAAACAATGAGGGGAGAAACTCGACTAGAGCAGTTTGCTCTACCGTTTGCCCATGAAGAACGCATTTTTCTAGTAAAAATGCTGTTCTCCATGAGGCAGAATCTGCAAACCAATTCGAAAGATGCTCTAGTTCAATGTAGTTGGGTTCGGGGGAAGGGCCCACGTTCCAGTGGTCCTTTAGTTGTGCGGTCCAGATCGCTTAAAACTTGCCATTTTGTCGCGTCTTGCGTGAGCTTTCGTGAAAAAATGGTTATTTCCATGCTCGACGTAAGTAAAATTTCAAGGGTTTGGCGGGAAAATAAACAAATTTGTGATTTTTTATGTCAGAATTACATATTAGTTGAAGTGAATGTTTGACGTGGGCTGGGGGGGATGGTAGTTTTGTGATAGTTGAAGGGGTCATCAGGGGCGAGGGCAAAAGGGTGTGTTCGTTTTTCTTCTTGGTGACAGAATATCCGTTTTGGAAACAAAAGGAGGTTCTTATGAAGTTGGTCAAGGGAATTGGTTGTGCTTTCGCTGTGATGGCATGCGTGGCAATGTTGGACTCAACCGCATCTGCAGGGCATATCGTGCGAGTTACCGTGCCGGCCACTTATCGAGACATCGCCAGTAATGGGAACTTGTCAACGGGTCACGGTGGCAGTGTCGATGCGAAAATCAACACAAAGAGGGGAAAGGTTGTAGTTAAAGGGAAGCGAGGGAATATCCGAAACAGTTCTCGCGGCAGATACAACGCACGGAATCTGCCTGGAACAACCTTCGGCTTTCCACCAGCTGCTGGTATTCGCGTTCACTACAAAGTCAGTGCTGATGACAAAGACAATCAACACGACGAAGACGCAAAAATCAGAGGCAGAAACTAGTCTTTGCTGATGAGGCTCTTCAGAGTCTTGGTAAAATCGATAGGCCGTTCACTTTTGGTAGTGCACGGCCTATTTTTTAATTTTGGCAGTTTCAGGGGCGAAACGTTTTCTTGGCTCTGAGCTACCAAAATGCCATCCTAAGCATGGATTGCTTAGTAACCTACATGGAAATGCACTTCTGTTCCTGTTGCCCAAGGTTGCTCTTCATCATGCCTGCGATCCAAGATCAATATACCAGAAAAACGCAGCGACCTTTTGAACACTTTTGTGTTGGCTGCGCCCGTGGAAAATGCCTTGCGTGTGTAGAATCGCATATCTCCACGATACATAACGCGAAGACCGATTCACAAAATATGGCAGGTTCTTATTCCTTGTGCACTCTTGGCAAACGCGGATTTACCCTGATTGAGTTGCTGGTGGTGATTTCCATAATTGCGATCCTTGTCGCTCTGCTACTTCCGGCTGTGCAACAGGCGCGCGAATCAGCGAGGCGGACTCAGTGCAAAAGCCATTTACATCAGGTAGGGATTGCGATGCACAATTACCATGGTGTTCATCAGACGCTACCTCCTGGTAGTATGGTGATGGGCCCAACATTTCCTCTTCAGACTGGCTGGGGCTGGGGGACATTTCTGCTCCCTTACATGGAGCAGGCGCCACTCTACAATCAGCTCGATTTCAATACCGGAAATGCTCAGGCGACAAACCTGCCACTTTTGGAAACTCCTTTAGCGGTGTACCGCTGCCCATCAGATCCAGCCCCGGCGACGATTCTCGCTGTTCTGGCAGGAGGGGTGACAACAAGAATCGCTCATGGAAACTTTGTCGGATCCGAGGAAGTTTTTTACCCACTCTCAAGGACACGTTTTTCCACAATTCAGGATGGTCTCTCTCAAACAATCGTTGCTGGTGAATGGAAATACGTTTCGACTTCTACCGGAGAGTTGACAGCTTCCTGGTGTGGCGTCATCTCGGATGGAGTCAGCTACAAATTCAGTGCGTCAATCCCATATGTTCGCATCATGCCGGGAGTTAAAGTTAACTCTTCGGTCGGGTTCAATAGCAGTCATCCTGGAGGAGTGCAGGTACTGTTGGGGGATGCTTCGGTTCAATTCTTGAGCGAATCGATGGATTCAGGAGTTTACTACTCGCTTTATACCCCGAAAGGAAGTGAGGCCTTCAGCTCGCCATTCTAGAGCAGTTTGCTCTACCGTTTGCCCGTGAAGAACGCATTTTTCTAGAACTGGACTCAAAACTTGCTGTTCACTTCTCTGGTACAGAGAAAAGTCGCAATTCCATAGGTTTTGAGACTGCTTCTAGTGAAAATGCTGTTCGCCACTAGCCAGAACCTGCAAACCAATTCGAAAGATGCTCCAGGTGAGACACCAAAGTTTTATCGTTGGCTCAAATATCAGAGAGTGGACCAGCAGGCAATCGGAAAGCGGCAATCGCTGCAAAGAGAAACCAGACGATATCCCAAGGGGAGAAGGTTCCCTGGATTTGCCGACTGCCGATTTCGCGTTCCTGATCTACAAGGACGGCACGAACCTTCTTTTCGTTCGCACGGACTCGCTTTGCCTGTTCTTCGTCTGAGAGGCTTTGCCACTTCTTTTTTGCCTCTGCCCAGATATCTGCCGGGTAGTCCTCTTCCCAGCTGGCATCTTCGTATGTCATCTCCTCAGGCCATTCGATCGGAATACCGGCGTCCATCCGCTCCAGCGCAATCTCATCGGCAACTGTGCAGATCATCGATTCTTCATCCATGCTCCCGTCGAATGCAGCATCAAGAAAGTTCTCAATTTCCGGATCATTTGCAGCAGTCATCAAGGCAATTTCGTGCTTGGTGTAGATGAGCAAGGGGAGGGCAATAAAGATCGCAACCAGACCTGGTTTGATCCCTCGGTCTGCCTCTTCTGTCGCCAGGCGTACAGCAAACCCGGTTGTGATGCCAACGAGACATGCCATCCAGTTGTAGGTTGCTTCATTTAAGCTCGCGGTCCAGTACCAGATCCCAGCTCCAACGAGTGCTCCGACCAACCCAGCGATCATCCACTTTAAAAACCCCATAGTTCACTCTTCCCTAAAACACATATGTATTTCTTGAGTCTGCATGTTGAGATTTTCACATAATTAATCACTCAAGTCCACGAGACGGTTACCTGCATCTATTTTTAAACTCGACTAGAGCAGTTTGCTCAACCGTGTGCCCGTGAAGAACGCATTTCTCCAGAAAAAATCTGTTCGCCACGAAGCAGATCCTGCAAACCAATTCGAAAGATGCTCTAGTCGTTCGCGAGGCGAAAATTTCACGCCATGCAGATGCAGTCACAACCTTCATCAACCTCACCTCAGTTGGGGCGATGTTTTCTGAAGACTTCAGATTACGTGGTGCAGAGCACAAAAAGAAAGAGCGGATTTGTCATTTTTAGCTGGTTTTTAAGCAGGTTTTCACAGCCAGGTAACCAGCTCCGCCTTGGCTTCAGAGTGTTGAAGCTTGGCCGAATTGAAGAGATCCTGCACTTGATATGTGAGTGTCTTTGCAGGCATCTTTCAGCGTGGAAGATTTACTTTTGTGCAGGAGTGCAAGAGCATAGTGGGCAGCACGGAAGGCTTCGATCATATTATCGAGAGAGCAGTTCCGTGTTGTCTGTGCCCGTGGACATGAAGGATGGCTACTCCGGAATCTCGGCTTCCAGTTCTCGAAGCATTTCAGCTTCTTCGGGGCCAAGGAATTCAATTGAAAACCAGACATTCCCCCAGCCTTGAAGGATCTCTCCGGGGAACGTGTCCAGATTTTCAAGGAGATAGGCATTCACAGCTTTCGGCGAAGTTCCAGGTGGAATTCTCGAAATGATTTGCATGGCATCTTTCTTCAACGATGGGTCAGTCAGGACGATCCATTTGAAGCCATACTTTTCTTCCATCTCTTTCAAAAGCGGGAGGATGTGGGACTTGTCGATTTTCACTTCTGCGGAGGGATCGATATCAACGATTCGCCCTCCCTGCTTCATGAAATTGTCCAGATCGTTTTGCTCGTACATCTCCAGGAATCCCTCGTCGATCTGTTGATCGGTCACAGTCGGCAAATCAAACGGTTCCTCTTTCGAGCATCCAGAGAGCAGAGACAGTGCAAAGCAGAGAGTCAGAATTTGTGACAGTGAATAAAAACGCATGGGTAGGCCTTTGGTTCCCGTAGGATGATTCGCGAGGTCGAAGGTGTTCAATCGGCTGAAGTCGACCTGTTCGATGTTGTGATCAGAAATTGGTGTCTGGTAAGCAGACTTGAATTAGAAAGAGACCGCTTCTCCACCGTTTTCAGTTCCTAACGCGGAGTAAACTCCGAGGTCCATATTCTCCGAAAAGAAGCGAACATGACCGTCGCCCAAGGCGAAGTAGGCTCCACCGAAATGGTGGCTGGAAAAAACAGAATCGTTGATTGGCTTGACGAAGACCGCTTCTTGATGCGGTACAGAATTGGACACCCACTCGTTAGCGAACGAAACAGTGCCGACCCAGGATGAGGTGACATGGAAATCGAAGATTTCCTGGTATTGGTAAGCGTGCTCGCTAAGGAAAAAAGTGCTGGAAAGTCCATCTGTGACTTGTGCAAATTTTACTGATTCCAGCTCACGAAGCATCGATTCGACGCCCAGGTAATTCCCCGTCGCAATGTCGATCCCTCCACCAAGCGGGTTCCGCACATACACCTGGCTTGGAGACGGGTCAGAAGGGCAAATCAAGAATGGAAGAATAGTCTTTCCGAGAGGCGCGTTCGGACCGACGGCGTTGTTGGTAGAAAAGTCGATCTTGTTGTACAGCGGGGCCTGATCAAAATAGGGGAGTGCCATGGCGGCCCAACCCCAACCGGAAAATGGGATGAATGAAGGTCCAACCGTCATACTTCCGATCGGAAGAGTGCTGTGAGCTTCATGGTAGTTGTGCAAAGAGAGGGCAATCTGCCGCAATCGCGACTGGCAGCGTGTGCGTCGCGCAGCTTCACGCGTTGACTGGACCGCAGGCAGAAGCAGTGCGACAAGAATTCCAATCACGGCCATGACTACGAGAAGTTCAATCAGGGTGAAGCCATGTTTTCGTTTGACAATATATCGAGCACTCATGAGATCTTGCCCTCGTTACAAAAAAAAGCGGAGGGACCATGGGAGTCCCACGATCCTTCCGCTAAATCATAATTGTCAATTTTCAGTAATCAAATAATAAGTTGACGTGATACTGAAATCGAGCAAAGCAATCAAATCAAATTAGAAGATTTGTTGGATGACGCTTCGTTTAACTTTGACAACGCCAACGCCAGTTGCTTTTGCGTCACCGAAATCTGAAGCAGCAACGGTGTAACGCAAGCGACGAATCTTTGCGAAATCTTTGATGAGTTCGTTGACTTCATCAACAGTCACTCCACCAGGACCGCCGAGGCCTTTTTTGATCACTGGGCCAAGAATGTCGTCATTTTTGAAGACTTGCTTCTTGCCGCTTTTGTTTTCAACTGATCCATTTGCACGAGCAACAATACGTCCTGAACGAGTGTTGATTTTGATTGTCAGTGTGCCAACACCAAGGTTGTTGAAGTTCAGGTTGCCGTTCTTTTTAATACTTGGAAGTGGCACTGCGAAAGAGCCAGTCAGTTTTGCGGCAGCTGCCACAGAAAGCATCAGACCGAAAATCACGCCACAAACAGCTACACCACGAAGTTTCTTCATCTTTTTACCCTTAAACATAGAACTTAGTTAAATTTCCCGCGAAGAGATCACGCAGCATCGGGTGAGTGCAGTCTTTTTGCATCCACATCACTCGATGCATGCATGAAGATTACTCGTTCTACGGGTCGTGTCAAGAAAATAGCAAGGGCAATTTGGGATATTTGGGTATTTTCCCTTCTGCCTCATCCGGACATTCATTTTTTCTGTTTTTGGCGAAACAGTCCACATGTACAGAGCCCCTGTAACCTTGGCTTTTCCTGCGGCAATGTATCAGGTCTCATTACACACTTTGATTTCTTGTGCCCGGGGAGAATGCGTTTTATCAGTAAAATGACTGTACGCCACGAGGCAGAACCCGAAGATCGATTCAAAAAATGCAATCGAGGATTCGGGAGGAAAGAAAAGGGAGTGAATCAGATCTTGCCCGGTTATGTTTGTCCCAGCAACAAGGCTCTAGAGCATCTTTCGGATTGGTTTGCAGGTCCTGCCTCGTGGCGAACAGCATTTTTGCTAGAGAAATGCGTTCTTCACGGGCAAACGGTAGAGCAAACTGCTCTAACTCTGAAAGAGGGGACTGGAATCAATTGCACTGGGTAACTCACTTGAACTTCACTGAATCGAAAAATTTTCTGCCACTTGAGTTCGGCGTCCCTTTGTAGGCGTAGTTCAGCGTGTAAACCTTGTCTTTATACAGGAATGCAATGTTGTTGCTCTTGATGCCGCCCGGAGCGGATTTCTCGAACGTGATGCAGTTGCGACCGTATTTCTGGATGCGTTGAACGTTTTTTGCGCCAATAAAGCCTGAGCCTAAATCAAAAGCGTCGAAGAGTTCGCTTTCGCTCATCCCGGCAAGCTGACCGATCATTGGTTCCGTTGAAATAATATATGCTGAGCTTCTTTTTGTGACACCGTAGCTTTGACCACCGGGGCCAAGCGAGGCGACAGGGACTCTCTTGGCGGTTCCCGGCATTAAGAGGCTGATATTCCCGTCGGTAGTCGTGTAGGTTTGCCAAAGGACGTTGAAGTCGAAGCCTCCTGCTGCTCCCGCAAACATCGAAATTTTTGCGATGACAATCAGGATACCGACAACACCGGCAAGGCCTCCAAAAATCGCACCAATTTTCACTCCTCCACTTGAGCTTGAGGAGCTACGACGTTTCCGTTTCTTTTTTGGAGGAGGTGATTTCTTCTTCTTTTTTCGCGGTCGCGGGACTACTGGAGTGTCGTAGGCATCGTCGTCAAAATCATCGTCAAAGTCATCTCCAAAGTCGTCACCAAAAGAATCAAGACCTCCTGAAGCAAAGAGTTCGTCCTCATCTTCGTCTGGCTCTTCATCTAGAGGAACTGCCGGTTGAGGAACGGTCACGGGAGACTGGCATTCCTTGCAGCGAAACTTTTTTCCAGCCAGTTCATCCTTCACTGTGTAGGCACGACGACATTTTCGACATTTCGTTTTGATCGGCACTCAAGCTCTCCTGCGATGGAATGAGAACGGGCTCTCAATGTTTGCTTATGTCTGTAAGATACGAAAATCTCGTCGAGCTGCAAGAGTCGAATCTCTTGATCACTATTCTTTAGGGGTATTTATATACAGCTTTAAATTGTGTGTCGCGCGTCCGCCTGCAACGATGTCTGGACGTCCATCACCGGTGAGATCCTCCACGATGAGGTCTTCGGTTGCCATCCCGCCCGCATCGACAACATGCTTTTTCCAGGCTGTTCCGGAGCCGTCCTGGGCATCATCAACACTGTCGTAAACAATGACGCCGAAGGTCTCTGGAGTGTCGCTGTGTCCGAACACAATTTCGTCTGACCCGTCGCCATCAACGTCGGCAGTCCACAAGGCGTGCCCTCGTGTGAAACCCGATTCGATCACCTGTCGATTCCACAGAGACTGCCCGTGACTTGGTGGCGTGTACACCACGAGGGAGTGCCCGTGCATCGGTTCGACACTCGTAATGAACGTCTTGCCATTTGCGAGTTTCCCCATTTTGACTTCACCAGCGCCGTTTTGGTTTGGGTCGTCCGCAGTTGCTCCGGTCCCCAGGTGGGTTTTCGTCCAGCCGTCCTTGGTGCGGCGAATCAAGTTCACTCCTTCACGACTTGCGGTGAGGGTGTCGACAATGCCATCTTTGTCGAAATCGAGATGCCAATGGTTGTGCATTCGGTTTAGATCGCTGTTGAGAATCGTGGTCGGCCAGCGGTCATTAACAGGATCTTCAGGAATCGAAAAGGCTGTCAGACGGACTCCGTCTCCGACTGTTGAATTTAAAGGAGAGACGACCAGTTGTGGGGTTCCCGATCCAAGGACATCTGCCCAGCGCATCCGGTGAGTCCAGCGTTCTTCTCCAATTTGATGCACGGACCATGGTGCGTCGAGAGACTTTCCTCGCTTGATCCAGTGTATCGTTCCCGTTTTGGTCCAGCCCGCTCCAAGCGCGAAGTCGACTTGTCCGTCTCCATCAATGTCGAGTGGAGCAATGCAAACGTTGTCGAGCGGAGTTTGATCCGCGATCATGACGCGCATTTTCCAAGTCGGGTTTTGATACCACAACACTCGGTTCTCAGTAACTGCAACGATGTCCCGTTTAGAATCTCCATCGACATCGGCAATCGTTACGGCATAGCAGACCTTGCCGATCTCCGGGTCGAGCACTTTTTCCTTGAAGCTCGGGAACGGATCGGCTGCCACTGCGCTGGCTGTCCAAATCAAACAGAGAAGAGAGACGATTCGATTTGTTCTGAGAAGGGGCTTCATAGCTGCTCCACGAATTGGAAGGATGTTTCCAAAAAGTGTAACTGCTACGACCTGCAGAGGCGAACTGAAAGACGATGGCTGCCTTGGCGAAGCCAGTCGCTCTTATCGATTAAAGATTCTCAACCGAATTTTTCTGCTTCTGCGATGGACTGACGAAGACGTACTCTTTGAGTCTTCGTCAGTCCTGTCGCGATGAGCAGTACACGATGCAAGATCGAAGCCTTGAAACCAGTCCGGGCACTTGTCGGATTTGCTCTTTTATCAGTACTTGAAAGAGCAAATTCAGTTTCAGGATCCGTTCTCAGCAATCGTTTTTTTTCGGCTGACTTTTCGAAGGACGACGTAAAAAACTGGTGTCAGGAAAAGTCCGAAGAAGGTCACGCCGAGCATACCGCTAAAGACAGCTGTTCCCAGCACTCGTCTCATTTCGAACCCTGCACCTGTCGCAATCAGGAGCGGAATCACTCCCAGAATGAAGGAGAGGGCAGTCATCAAAATCGGTCGTAGACGCATGCGGCAGGCATCAACGGCTGCCTGAAAGCGGTCTTTCCCCGCATCTTCTTCAGCTTTGGCAAACTCGACGATCAGAATTGCATTTTTGCAGGCAAGCCCGATCAGCACGATGAAGCCGATTTGAGTCAGGATGTTGTTATCCATTCCTCGCATCCAAATTCCAAGAATCGCAAATAGCAGGCACAGCGGCACAATTAAGATGATCGCAAGTGGCAATAGCCAACTTTCGTACTGAGCAGCCAGTGCCAGAAACACGAATAACACCGCAACTGGGAACAGGAACAGAATGGTATTGCCAGCCTGTTTTTCTTGATAAGCAATCTCTGTCCAGGCATAACCGAAACCAGGTGGAAGGATGTCATCTGAGAGACTTTCCATAGTCTCCAAAGACTGACCGGTACTAAATCCACCCGCTGTGTTGCCATTGATGTCGGCAGAAGGGTAGAGGTTGAACCTGACGAGACGGTCTGGGCCGGCGATCTGTTTCAGTTCAACAATCGCTCCGAGTGAAACGCTTGAACCACTCGCGTTGCGAGTTCGCAGGCGTAAAATATCGCTTGGTTCGTCTCGGAATTCTTGCTCAGCCTGGGCGGTCACGCGATAGGTTCTTCCCAGCATGTTGAAGTCGTTGACGTACGTCGAACCAAGGTAGACCTGCAATGCTTCAAACACATTGCTCATGGGGATGTCGAGCATCTGAGCTTTGGTTCGGTCCACATCCGCATAGATTTGTGGAACACTCATGCGGTAGTTCGTGAAGACTTGAGAAAGCCCCGCCTGTTTATTCGCTTCCTCGACCATGGCATCCGCGACGAGAGCCATCGCGTCAACTCCTGCACCGCTTTGGTCCTGGATGTACATCTTGTAGCCTCCACCACGGCCGATCCCGCGGACCGGGGCTGGTGGAATAATGAAGACTTCTGCTTCATTAATTTGGGAGACAGCCTGTCGCATATCATCTGCGATGACATCGGCACCTCGACCACGCGCTGCTCGCTCTTTTGCGTCTTCGAGAGGCAAAAATGCCACAGCGGCATTGGGGCTGATTGTGAACGTCGAGCCTGACAGTCCAACGATCCCTACGGAGTGAGCAACCCCGTCAATTTGACTTCCAATCTCTGCGATTTGCTTTGTGATGGCATCTGTTCGTGATAAAGCTGCCCCGTCAGGCAATCGCAAACTGACAATGAGGTAACCTTGGTCCTGCTGGGGAATGAATCCAGAGGGGACCAACCCGAAGCTGTACCAAGTGCAAGCGAGCAAGCCGCCGTAAATCAACAACGCAAATGCTGAAGCACGTACTACACGAGAAATGATTCCGGCGTAAAGATTACTTGTGAGGTCAAAGGTTCGATTGAAGAGTCGGAAGAACCATCCGAAAAGGAAATCAACAATCTTCGCCATGCGATTCTTCGGAGCCTCTTGAGGTCTCAGGAGTAACGCACATAACGCGGGAGTCAGGGTGAGTGACACAAAGGTCGAGATCGCTGTTGAGATCGAAATTGTTAATGCAAATTGCTGATAAAATTTTCCACTGATACTTGGAACAAAGATGGTTGGCACAAACACCGCGATCAAAACTAACGTTGTCGCGATGAGTGCGGAGCCTACTTCATCCATTGCCTGATGCGCAGCCTTACGCGGTGAGACTCCTTCGCGGATCAGACGTTCAACGTTCTCAACCACAACAATCGCATCGTCCACCACGATCCCAATCGCCAAGACTAAACCGAACAGGGAAAGCGTGTTGAGCGTGACGCCGAGACCTTGCATCGCTGCGAAGGTCCCGATCAGTGAGATCGGAATTGCCACGACTGGAATGATGGTGGGACGCCAGTTATGAAGAAACAAGAACACCGTGAGCACCACAAAAACGGTCGTGATCAACAGTGTTTTGAAAACCTCGTCAATTGAATCTTCGACGAATTTTGTTGGGTTGTATGCGATTTCGTAATCCATTCCCTCTGGGAAATTCGGTCGCATTTCAGCCATTGTACGCTTGATCTCAGCTGCAGTATCAACAGCATTGGTCCCCGGTCGCTGATAAACGAGTACGGCGATGGCAGGCTTGCCATCAAGGTAGCTGAGACGAGAATAATCTTGTGCTCCAAGTTCCAGCCGAGCCACATCGGCCAATCGAATGACCCGCCCATCTTCCCCACGTTTGACAATAATCTGGCCGAATTCCTCTGTGTCCTGAAGCCGTCCTTGAGTTGTCACGTTAAGTTGGAACGCACCTGTGTCACTGGTCGGAGGCTGGCCGATGACACCCGCTGCGACCTGCACGTTTTGTTGACGAATCGCCTGCACCACGTCGCCAGCTGTCAGGTCAACGTGTCTCATTTTTTCGATGTCGAGCCATACCCGCATCGAGTATTCGTTTCCACCCGCAATACGAATGTCTCCAACTCCGTCGAGGCGCATCAAGGCATCGCGAACTTTGAGAAACGCGAAGTTACTGATGTAAAGAGTGTCTCGACTCTCATCCGGAGAGTTCAGGTGAACCACCATCAGCATGTCGGGAATTTGCTTTTTCGTCGTAATCCCGATCTGACGTACCTGTTCAGGGAGACGCGACTCAGCGACCGCGACTCTGTTCTGAACCAGCACCTGTGCGTCATCAAGGTTCGTGCCCAGCTTGAAAGTGACCGTGAGCTGCATTGTGCCATCTGCACTGGAGGATGACTCCATGTACAGCATGTTATCAACGCCGTTCATTTCCTGTTCGATAGGAGTTGCCACTGTATCGGCAATCACCTGCGGAGTTGCACCTGGGTAGCTTGCGCGAACTAAAATTGTCGGCGGCGCAACGTCTGGGTACTGTGAAACGGGCAGCGAGAGATAAGAAATTCCCCCCACCAACACAATTAAGGTTGAGAGGACAGTTGCGAAAATCGGATGTTCAATAAAGAAGTGCGGAAACTTCATGACTTGTTTTCTCCTTCTTCAGCATCCGTAGTCGGTGTTGCTGAATCAGGCTTTGGAGGCGAAGAAGGATTTTGGGTTGAATTCTGTTCTGGAGAGATCCACTTTTCGCGTGGGAGTGGCTCGTAGTCGTCAGGGAGTCCATCTTCAATGATTTGAATCTCCCCTGCTTGTGTGTTGACCTTCAGCTCTGGGCGAGCTCGAATCATCCCTTCAATAACGAGTGATTCCCCACCTTCCAAACCTTCTCGCACGACTCGCAGGCCGTCGACGATCGGTCCTAGTTTCACTGCTCGGCGTTCAATGACACCATCCACAACGACGTAGACAAACTGCGATGCCTGGTCGGTACCGACAGAAGAGTCGGGAATCAGTATCGCTTCGTAGCCGGCACTGCCAGGAATTCGAATCCGTGCGAACATACCCGGCAGCAAAACTTGATCATCATTCGAGAACACGCAACGAGCACGCATGCTGGCGGTACTCGAATCGAAGCGGTTATCGACAAAGTCCATGTGTCCGACATGCGGAAAGCCATCTTCGTCGATTAACCCTAAGTAGACGGGGTTCTTTGCATCTCGTGAGCTTTGTCGTCTGCCAGCTTGAGCAAGTCGAATGTATTTGAGAACCTGTTGTTCGTTCGCATCAAAAGTGCAGTAAATCGGGTCAACGGATGCTATCGTCGTGAGCAAAGTAGAAGACGCCGAGCCACCACTGATCAGATTTCCTTCGGTGACATACTCTCGGCTGACGCGTCCGGTCACCGGAGCTCTGACTTGAGTGTAGTCGAGGTTAAGTTCCGCTGTGACCACACTCGCTTTGGCGGAGTCGATGGCCGCTTTGGCTGAGGCAATCGCTGCCTCAGCTGAACTTGCCTCAGCTTTGCTGGCTTCCACGTCTGCCTTGGCTTGAAGCAACTCGGCCTCTCGCTGATCAAGTTCTTCCTGAGTGCTTGCGTTACTTGCTTTGAGTAAGCGAGCCCGTTGCACGCGAGCTTCAGCCAGTTGCAACTGAGCATCAGACTGCAGGCCCTTTGCTTTTGCTTCATTCAGCTTCGCTTTCGCCTGCTCAACCATCGAAACAGCCTGGCTCAATGCAGCCTTTGCCCCATTGAGTTCTGCGTGAAAAGGGCGAGGATCGATGACGAAGAGGAGGGCTCCTTTTTGGGCAATCTGTCCCTCTTCAAAGTGAATCGACTCTAAATAACCACTCACGCGGGAGCGGATTTCGACGAATTCAACAGCTTCGAGCCGACCGGTGTAAGCGTCCCACTCAACGATTTTTTTCTTCACTGGTGGCGCGACAGTCATCGTCGGTGGAGGCGGGTCTTTAGGTGCAGGCGCAGAATTTTGGCAACCTAGCAGGCAACAATGCAAACAGAGAATGCCCGCAAGGCCTAGGAATGGTTTCTTTGATGAAACGTTCAAGACAAACGGTTCCTTTTTGTCGAGGTGCAAGCCACCCCCGCAATAATAGTTGACGTGTAATCTATTTTGAGGTAATGTACTCGCGGGAATAGGAAATGGCAAGATGGCAAATAGCCGTTTACAACAAGAGATAAAAAAGAAAAGACCATTCGAGTCCCCTCGTCAAGAGGCGAACTTGAATGTGTTAAAAACGACGGATTTGCTGCAAAACCGCTTTGGTCGTTTCTTTCGTGAATTTGGGCTCACACCTTCACAGTATAATGTCTTGCGGATTTTACGCGAAGAAGGCAATCCGCTCCCCTCGCTGGAAGTTGGCGCAAGGATGATTCAAGTTGTGCCTGCCATGACAGGGTTGATTGACCGACTTGAGAAGCAAGAGCTTGTCCGCCGCAGACGCTGTAAAGAAGACCGACGCATCGTCTACATCGAACTTACCGCGTCGGCGTTAACGTTGCTCGAGGAAATCGCTTCGCCGCTTATGGAGCTTCACGATCGACTCAGTTGCGAACTGACAGTCAAAGAAGTGAAAGAGTTGACTCGACTGATGGAAAAAATGCGATCCGGGATTGAGGACTGACTGGTTCTGTCGCGTTCTTGCTTCATTTCCTCTGCGGACATGCATACTGAGTCTTGCTGAGTTCGATTGCTGATCTTGTTCTCCTGGTGATTACAGTTCAAAAGTAAAGGTTTGCCGAATCATCCGGCTGATTGTGGTGAGGATGGATTCTGGCGCCAGGTGAATGGTCGCGTTGCCAGTTTGGCCGATGGCGAGTTTAATCTTCTCAGAGGGGATGATGCGGACTCGAACTTCATGAATGGGGTAGGCTGGCTGAAGCTGTCCGGAACCGTCGGGGGCGAAGGGGATCATGTTTTCGCGAACAAGGATTGGAGGGAGCATCTTTAAGGGCTCGGTTGCAATCTCGATGATCTCTCCGGTGAGCACAGTTCCGGGCGATTGTGTGACGATGATCGAGGCGGAGCTCTTGCGGGACAGCAAGACAGCATCGGATTGATTCAAGTACAGCACTGCTTCATATGCTGAATCGTCAGCGATGCGGCAAAGCATCGTGCCGACTTCCAGCCAGGCTCCGTCGTTGATTTTCTCTATCGCGAACCCTGTTCGCTGAAATTCATCATTCGCTGAATTTGAGTCAATAAATTTTTCGCCGGGCAGGAGTAATCCAGAGCCGGGAGAGTGGAGTCTCAATCTTTCAAGTTCTGCCTGCTTTCGTTTGAAGCGGTCTTCGTAATTGAGAAGCTTTGCACGGGCAGATGGGATTTCAGCAGCGGCGTCGGGGTTGTCAACCTGTTGGGTGATGAGTAATTCGATCTTCTTTTTTTGTTGTACAACTTTAACTTCGAGTTGGAGGACGTCTCGCTCGAGATCGCGGTTAGTCAACGTCGCCAGAAGATCGCCTTCATGCACGACTTCACCAGGTGTCAACTTCTGGAACTCGATCTTACCCGGAGATGAAATGAATACCGGGAGAGTTTCGTGTGCTTCGACAATGCAGGGAGCAGTCAGTCTGCGTGGGAATTCGAGCATCAAAAGTCCGTACAGCCCCCCGATTGCCAGAGCAACAGCGATTCCAAAACGGAACGGCCTGAACTGTTTTTGTTGCTGCAGTGATTTCATGAATTTAAGTAAATTCCCAACGAGCCCGGTGATTCGCAGTGAGAGTAACAACATGCCCAATGCGATGACGACAGCTTCGAGTCCGTACGGTTTTGCAACCTGATAAAGCATCCACAAGATGGCGAACATCACGAACCAAATGTAGAGTCCCGACAGGATTCCATACAGTCCGAGCAAAGTTTTTGAAATCGGTTGTCCACGAAGCGGATCGGGTGTGCGGACGCCGAAAAAGAGTTGGGAGAGCCATCCCCGGACTAAGCCTTGTGAGCGACTTCGCAAGTTGGGAAGACCAACGATATCGGACAGAATGTAGTAACCGTCGTAGCGGAGGAGGGGATTCCCGTTCAAAAGCACGGTACTTACCGAACTGATCACCATAATGTAGAGGCAAATCGTGTGGATCGTCCCCGGTATGGACCAGTGCCACAGGAAGACGCAGATCGATGCCATCAGGATTTCCACGTAAATTCCCGCACCGGCGATAGCAATGCGATGCCAGCGGTTTTTCATCAACCAGGAATCGGAGACGTTGCAGTACAGACAGGGCGTGAATGCCAGCAGCATCGCACCGAGTTCATGACATTCCCCGCCGAATCGCTTGCATGCAAAGGCATGCGCCAGTTCGTGAACGACTTTAATGCAGCCGATCGTCACAACGAACCAAACGAACTCCCCTGACTTCAAGAATGTTCCGAAACGGGGCATTTCACGAGTGACTGATTCCCATTCCGCCACAACAATGCCGATTGCAAACAGGCTGAGCAGCAGACACAGCACGAAGCAGACCGGAGAAAAGAGCCAGTTCACAAACGGCAAGCAGCGCTCAAGCGCTTTGTCGGGGTCGATTCCCCGGAAACGGATCGCGAGGATGCTGGAGAGTTTTTGCTTTCGTTCGTTTGCTTCCAGGCGAGTCCGACGTTCGAGGATTGAGTCGGCGAGACCAAATTTCTCAACATGTACCAGTCCTTGCGAGAAGAGTCGCTGAACGAAAATGAGAATTTGTTCTTCGGAGAGTTGGCGAGGCGAATGGCTTTTGAAGAACCGCTGTTGTATCTCTTCGAGAGAGGTTTGTCCGTCCAGATTTAGAAAGACAAAGTAGTCTGCTTGTCGCAATTGGAAGAATCGTTCGGAGATCGGATCTTTGACTGTCCAGACGGGGTGGCTGCCCTCTCCGGTTTGCTGAACAATTAAATCTTTCCGCCGCCGAACAGGGATTGGATTCTGTTTTTCAGAGAATGGAGGAGAACTCGGAGGAGCGGAAGTCATTGATTCTCAATTCACCATGATCAACCAGGTGTCTCAGTTATTGAGGACCTGTCCAAAAACGATGCGGTGTTCAAGGTTCTCGTTCTGGCTATTGAACAATTAACAGAGTCGGTCGTTGACCTGCACGCAGGATTCCTTCCGGGTTTTCGAATTCAGCAGAGATGCGATATTGACCAGTGACGGTATCAATCTCGGGATCGACAAATGTCACTGTGCCGGGAAACTGTTGAGGCTCACCTGTTTTGCTGGAAAGGAGCGACAGCATGACCGGCTGGCCGATTTCGACATCTCCATCCGCCTCGTTGACAAATCCTTCAACGCGAACTCGGTCGGTGCGGATGATGCGGCAGAATGTCTGATCAGGCTGTGCCCATTCTCCGCCGTGATGTTCGACCTTGACCACCACTCCATCGATGGGGGATCTGAGCCGTCTGCGTTCTCGCTTTCGACGAGCAATATCGAACTCCACATCTTTGAGACGCACCTGTAAGCGAGTGTATTCGAGATCGTGTTGAGCCTGTTCGATCCTCAGTTCTGCTTCGTCTCGGGAGAGAGTTAAACGGTCAATTTCAGACGCAGAAACGGTGTTGTCGAATTCTTCATTTGCTTTGACAGCCCGCGACAGTTCAGCATTTGCCAACCCCAGTGCTTTGACAGTTAGTTGGACACTTAAATCGTTATGAGCTTTCAGCTTTGCCATTTCGAGTTCAGCGTGAACACGATTGATTTCAAGCTCCGCATCAGTCGAATTCAGTTCCGCTAACAGATCACCTTTGCGGATTTGATCTCCTGCGGAGACATAGACTTTCTCGACAATTCCAGTTTCTCCGAAAGCCAGATCGACGTCATCGATGAGCGAGACGACTGCTGACTGAACTGGAATCGGCTTGGCGGGTGGATTCTCGACTGGAGCCGAAACAAGCAAAAACAGTAGCGATTCAAGCATCGAAAACTTTCTAGAACTGATTTTGAAACCTGAACTTGCTCTCTCAAACGTTGAGAAAAGTGACCATTCCACAAATTTTCGGGCTGGTTCAAGTTCGCTCTAACAAAGCCTGACCAAGTGATCGAAAATCGAGTCTTGAAGAACGATCTCAACAGTATTATTAGAGCGCCTCAGAGCCAGATCCTCGCAATGATTCCGTCGCGGAATGTCAGTAAAGTCTGTCATAGTTGTCGGTGTTGTGCAATCTGAGATGCCTTGTCGAGAAAAAATTGCCTGCAGTTGTGAAGCTGTCACCGCGAAGTCCTGCGACTTCATGTTTAATTTTATCAGGCTCCGATTCTCTCCTTGGAGCAATCCTTTCGGTTTTTATCTTGCGGAATCAAGATTGTGTCAGATCTGGCAGCGACTACGATTCAGGCGGGAATTCTCCATTTTACCACTGAATCAACGGCACTGGCAGCAGGTCCGTCCAACATCTACAATCCAAAACTCGTAAACCTGACAAGATGGTTTTCTTCCGCAACGTGCATCACTTTCGGTACACAACTTGCGGTACACAATTGATAGGAATGGGCTGCCCGTGCGGTGGCTGGAATCGATGACAGATCAACAGATCAACTTGAAGAACCCAGTCATTGCTGGTGTTTTGGCCTATCTGCTTCCTGGAGCAGGGCATCTGTACCAAGGGCGAATGTTCAAAGCTGCTGTTTACGCGATTTGCATTCTCGGCTTGTTCTTCTCTGGGATGGCAATGGCGGACTGGAAAGCCGTTCAGCCCCCGGCGAAAGGGTCGGGGAAGAAAATCGAAATGCTGAAGTACGCCGCCCAACTCGGTGTCGGTTTGCCTTCGATGTACGGACTCGTTCAACGGGAACGGTATGGTCCTGAAGGAAGTCGTCCGACGTCGCCCGCTTTGGAAGCGTTTTCTGCACCGTTTGAGGGACAAATCAATCTTCGTGGTGATTCTCCTCTTACCGAAGAGATTCAGGGGACTGTCCATCTCGAACCGGAGACCGATCGTTTTGGTGACACCACCTACGCAGGCCGGTTGGAGACGGTGATTGATGGCAAAGAGCTAGAGTTTCACCTGGGAAGCCACATCCATCTGGGACGAGAAGTCAAAGCTTCAGAGAATCGGGTTCTCGAAGCCCCGATCCTTGGGGATCAGGCGACACCTTTTCAGTCAATCGGTGAGATTCGGGGATCGATTCCGAGGCCATTTCTGAATTGGTATCAAGTGCCAATGGACGATGAGGAAGTCCAGGAACTCCATGGGAAACTGGGCAAATATCACGAGCTTGCGATGGTGTTTACCTGGGTCGCTGGTTTACTCAACGTTCTCGCGATTTGGGATGCTGTTGAAGGACCTGCCTATGGTTACGGAGGCTCGGAATCGGACACGGAAGATGAAAACTCCACCAACGAAACCGATGCTGAGTAGAATTGATCCTGATACTTGAATTTGCTCTCTCAATCATTGAGAAAAGCAGCGATTCGAGAGGTTTCGGACTGGTTCTCAACTTCCCTCTCCTCGTCTCAACCAAGAGTGAGTCAATCACTAATGAATATCACCTGGTACTTATTTCCACTTGCAGCTGCTGTCAGTCTCGTCTGGCAAACCAGCCGTTATGAGTCGATTCCGTTGATTCTGCAACGATCCGCCAAGCTGTTCATCCAAATCATTCTCTTTATGGCGGTGATTCTGGGTGTCCTCTTTGCTCTCTCTTACGGAATCTGAAAAAATCGTTCACAGATCATTTTCACTTCGCAACAGATGTGAATCGAGTTCGATTCTCGCTGCGAAATGTGAATCACCGTTTTGAATTTATCTCTTTCACGCTCGTTTTTTAAACAAACTTATTGTTCCGATGACCGATATCCCAAAACTTTACGATCCACAAGAAGCTCAAGCGAAATGGTTTCCATTCTGGGAACAGCGAGGCGACTTCAACGCTGATCCTGTCCCAGGAAAAGAGTCTCATACGATCATGATTCCGCTCCCGAATGTGACCGGTGCCTTGCACATGGGACACGCTTTAAACGGGACTTGCCAGGATCTGATCACGCGCTGGCGGCGGATGCAGGGCTTTGAAGCACTCTGGATGCCAGGAACCGATCATGCTGGGATTGCGACACAGGCTGTCGTCGAACGCCGGATGCTGGAAGAGGAAGGACTCACGCGCCATGACATCGGTCGCGAAGCACTCGTCAACCGGATCTGGCGTTGGAAAGATGCTTACGAAAAACGAATTATCTCTCAGCAGAAATCACTCGGAGCCAGCTGCGATTGGCGACGCATCCGTTTTACGTTAGATGATGTTTGTGCAAAGGCTGTCCGCCGTACCTTCTTCAAAATGTTCAGCGACGGGCTCATCTTTCGGGGCAAACGCCTCGTCAACTGGGATGTGCATTTGCAAACAGCGGTCGCTGACGATGAAGTTTTTGAAGAAGACGTCGCTGGTCACTTCTGGACCTTCAACTATCCAGTGGTTGATGACGATGGCAATCCTACCGGTGAACGAATCCGCTATGCGACGACTCGACCGGAAACAATGCTGGGCGATACTGCTGTCTGTGTGCATCCAACAGATGAGCGTTACACAAAATTAATTGGTAAGAGCGTCAAAATCCCGCTCAATAACCGCATCATTCCGATCATCGCTGATGCACTTCTGGCAGACAAAGAAAAAGGGACGGGAGCGGTCAAAGTGACACCGGCTCACGACCCGAACGATTACGCCTGCTACCTGCGCAATCCTGAAATCGGCATCATCAATATCCTGAATGCCGACGGCACGCTCAATGAGAATGGCGGGGAATGGGAAGGGATTGACCGGCTCGAAGTGCGCGGCAAGGTCGTCGAAAGAATGGCAGAGCTCGGTCGCTTCGAAGGTGTCGAAGATCGTACCATTCCGCTCAAGCACAGCGACCGATCCAAGACACCTGTCGAACCATACCTGTCCGACCAGTGGTTCGTCCGCATGGGTGACGACGAAAATGGTTCACCCGGCTTAGCACAGAAAGCGGTCGACGCCGTTGAAGATGGACGCGTTCGATTCTTCCCATCACGCTATGCGAAAACCTACACCGAATGGCTCGGCGAGAAACGTGACTGGTGTATCAGTCGACAGCTTTGGTGGGGACACCGAATTCCTGTTTGGACAGCCAAAGCCGAACAGCAGCAAATGAAAGAGATATTAAAAAATATCGGTTTCGAGTCCATCGATCTGAATGAGTTGGACGAGGAGCTTGTCCCGAAAAGCGTACGCGAAGGGATGCTCGTACAAGTACAGCGAGGAGATGGAGACGAGTTGGTCTGCCGCATTTGCATCGATGCCGATGTTCCAGAAACTGAATCGCTCCTTGAACGTGCTGGTTTTGAGCAAGATCCAGACGTACTCGACACTTGGTTCTCTTCTGCGCTCTGGCCGCATGCCACGCTCGGTTGGCCGGACTTGGATCACAATCCACCGCTCAATGAAGAAGAAGTTCTGAATCAAACGCAACTGAACGAGACTCAGTTAGCACCGGGGGTACAACCAGAGCCATTAGTCGCCGGTGATCAATTGGTTCAGGGAGAATCAGCCGGAGAAAAAACGGGCAATGAAGTCCTCTCTTACTTCTACCCCGGATCTGTTCTCATCACATCGCGTGACATCATTACATTGTGGGTCGCGCGAATGGTGCTGACCGGCTTGTACAACATGGACGAGGTGCCGTTTCAGCATGTGCATGTGCATCCGAAAATTCTGGATGGATTTGGGCAGACGATGTCCAAATCGAAAGGGAACGGCGTTGATCCTGTCGACCTGATCGAAAAGTACGGCGCCGATGCAATTCGCTTTACAATTGCCTCATTCGCGGGCGAAACTCAAGACGTTCGTCTCCCGATCAGCTACGAGTGTCCACACTGTGAGGAGATGATCGCTCCTATGCAGTACAAGCTGGATACATCGACAATCGTTGTCCCGAGTACGATGAAAGGGGAGTTCCCGATTCCACAGGGTGCCCCGAAACCAACGCTGGTTTGCACAAACAAGAAGTGCAAAAAAGAAAGCCAGTTCACCACTCCGCTCTACGATGCTGATCCAGATGAACCGATTGCGAAAATGGTCAGCGAGCGTTTCGAATATGGTCGCAACTTCTGTAACAAGTTCTGGAACGCAGCCCGATTTGCGATGATGAACCTTGTGGAGAGTGACAACGGCCCCGGCTATACACCCGGCGAGGTCACGGAAGATCAATTGCAACTTGAAGACCGCTGGATTTTGTCCCGGCTTTCAACAGTCGCTAACCAGATCGATGAGTTCCTGAGTCGTTATCAATTCGATGCCGCCACACGTGCGATTCGGGACTTCACCTGGAATGAGTTCTGCGACTGGTATCTGGAAATGATCAAGCCGCGTCTTCGGGACGCAGAATCGCGAGCAACTGCCCAGCGCATTCTGCTTGCTGTTCTCGATTCGATGGTGCGACTGCTGCAACCATTCACGCCGTTCATCTGCGAAGAACTGTGGAATCGCTTGGGTGAAATCGCGACGGATCGAGCGCTCCCGGTCAACGATGTCACACCGGGGGAATCACCCACGGCGATACTGAGTACACAAACGGTTGAAGATTCATGTATCAATGCCAGTTGGCCTAAACTTCCGAATGCCTGGCAAGACGACGCTCTCGAAAAACGTTTTGAGCGATTGCAAGAGACCATCGTTGCGATCAGAAATGTCCGCGCGATCTACAGTATTCCTCCGGGAACCTCAGTTAAATTGCTGATGCGAGCAAGTGCCGAAGTTGCAGGCGAGATGCAGTCTGTCGCAACTCAGTTCGACAACCTGACCAAGGCTGTTCTCGAAGCTGCCGGTGCCGATGTCGAACGTCCCAATGGCTCAGCCAGCTTTTCACTCGGTGACGCCGACGGATACATTCCCCTCGAAGGTCTGATCGACACTGCTGAAGAACTTGAACGCCAGAAGAAGAAACTTGTTGAAGTCGAAAAGCACATCAAAGGCTCTGAGGCAAAACTCAACAACGAAAAATTCGTCAGCAGCGCCCCCGAAGCGGTCGTCAACGGTGTCCGAGAAACACTCGCAAACAACCAAAGCCAGAAAGCGAGTATCGAAGAGATCATTCGCGATCTAAGTTAAGAACCGCGAACTACGCCTCTGGGAACAAATTGAATCGCTGGCGTCTCGAGATCTCGTCCAGGTTCGTTATTGAAGTCGCGTTTCCCACAGAGGCGGAACGCGACTGTGATTTCTAGAACCAGTCCGAAAACCTCTGGAATAGCCGCTTCTCTCAACGTTTGAGAGAGCAATTTCAAGTTTCAGGATCAGTTCTAAAGTGGCTTGCAAGAACTTCGAATCTTGGTCTTTGTGTTCTGCAATGTAGCAAGAAGTCTATAAAGCCGTGAATGAGCTTCCTACGCAGGAGGAGCATTGAAAAAAATGAATCAAGCTGACAGAAGAAAAAAAGACAAAGTGGGCCATTCTGTTTGGCAATTCGTTATGTGATGCTTGTGAATGACGAGAAGTCCGGTGGTACTGATATTTCGGACTGAATCAGTTCCTTTTCTGGAAAAAACAACGTGTGACATCGTAGTAATCGTTACATGTTTCATGACGCACTGCAAAAAAAATTTGCTTTCCAAAAATCAGAGAGGCGTCTTGCGAATCTGCTTCTTTGACATATGTTTCAACGCATTAGGCATACTTGGCGCGCTTTTGGAATTCATTTCGTGCTTCGTGGAAATTGATACGTTTGTTAAGAAATTGGATTCGCGGTCATGGCTTGGAAGATTTTGTTTTGTGCGACGTTCGTTGTGAGTCTTGCTACATCAAGCGAGGCTGCTCTGATTGCGTTCGATTCTGTGACGACAACCGTCGTTGAAGGGACTCCAGAATCAGTGGGAGGATTTACAAACGGACCCACTCACACTTTTCACAATGATCAAACGATCGTTACGAGTCTTTCGGCTGGTTCGACGCAGTACAATCCAGTGCTCGGTTTCGACCGGATGAGCTTCACTCTGAAGGCCAATCCGAATCCGACTCGCGTTTTCTATGAA
Organism: Thalassoglobus sp.; assembly: GCF_048270125.1. Classification (NCBI taxonomy): domain Bacteria; kingdom Pseudomonadati; phylum Planctomycetota; class Planctomycetia; order Planctomycetales; family Planctomycetaceae; genus Thalassoglobus; species Thalassoglobus sp. The sequence continues at coordinate 74,050 of NZ_JBLWTN010000012.1, forward strand.
AGGGGTGGAACCGCTCTTTCAGGAGATTCGTTGTCGTTTACTGGGTCTCCGCTGGCAGACCTTTATGACATGTTTGACACACCTTTAGTGATCAACTACGGGTCTGACGATACTTTTGTGAAATCTCTCGATTCGATTCGATTTTGGTCATCCACATCAATCTCACCAACCAGTAATGATGGATTGACTCGAGCAGGGGTGAGCATTATCGAACGTGGAGCCAATGACAACAATTTCCGAGTGCGTGCGATCACGAGCCTCAATGGCGGGAACCCGGACGGAGTGACTGACTGGTTATTGATTGGTGGAGGTGACCCGTTTGGCAATGGTGTTAGGAATCTCAATCATGCTCTCTATGATTCTGAAACGACAAATGGCATTGGACCTTTCACGCAGGCCAGTGTAAGTGAACAAAATCGAAATCAGCAGATTGGAGCGTTGTTGATTCCTTTTGCTGACTTTGGTCTTTCGATTGGTGATCGGATTTATGGATACGAGATTGCTGTCAACACTTCGGGAAGCCGAACTGGATTAGATTTGCTCTCTGGGGCCACATCGTTAGTAGAAAACGGCGTGACTGGGTTCGAGTTCATTGGCCCGATGACTTCACAGACCCCTGAACTGCCATTCGCGAATGTGTTGATGGGAGTTGGCTTCGGTTTTGTTGGGTGGTATCGACGATCTCGGAAAAGCAAGCAGTCTTCGGACGCATTGGCTTCGCGTCAAATATAGCACCGTGACTCACGCGTCTCTCACAGAGGCGGAACGTAAAGATCAAGATTGGATTTGCATTCGAAATCGACATCCACCAGAGATTGGGTGTCGATTTTTTCTTTTGTTGCCTCAACTTTGATTGCAGCGGGTATCGAAAAGATCAAAATGCTCTAAGATTCTCTTCTGTACCCAAGAAGAAATTAGTGAGACATGATCGAAAATCTTCCCCTAAAAACCATGGTCCATGGTGGGCTCACGATTGAAGGATATTCACGTGCAGCTGTCCAAACGTATTGGCGAATCCCTGAATTGAAAATCGGATTCGATCTGGGGGGCAGCCCATGGTCGTTCATGGGGACGCAAACGTTTTTTCTTTCTCACGGGCATCTTGATCACATGGCTGCTCTTCCAGCATATGTCGCACGTCGACGGATGATGAAGATGGAGCCGCCGACGATTTATGTTCCTGCTAAAATTGTCGAGCCAGTTGAAAGGCTTCTCAGAGCGTGGCAAAAACTGGATCGTGGACGGATGATCTGTAATCTGGTCGCTGCCGAACCGGGAGAGGAATACGAACTCTCTCGCGAGCATGTCGTGACAACATTTCCGACCAAACACACCGTTCCTTCGCTCGGTTACGTGATCTGGGAGAGACGGAAGAAGCTGAAACCTGAGTATCAGGAGCTTTCCGGGGTAGAGATCCGAGACTTACGCTTGAGCGGGATCGAAGTGAGCGGGGAAGTTCGCACGCCGATCGTCTGCTACTGTGGGGACACTGCTCCGCAAGGTCTCGACAATTGTGAGGCTGTGTATCAGGCGAAAATTCTGATCACGGAACTGACTTTCTTCCGCCCAGAACATCGCAAAGAAAAGATTCATAAGTTCGGGCATACACACTTGGACGATCTTGTCGAGCGGGCTGATCGGTTTCAAAATGAACTCATCATCCTGGGGCATCTCAGCACACGGTATCATCCCGATCAGTTGCGCCGTGCGGTTGATCAGCGACTCCCGGAAAGTTTGAGAGAACGGATCGAGCTTTGGGTGTGATTGTGGGAGTGGCTTTGAGTCTGGTTTTATTGTTTTGCGGTTTCGCCGGAAGCTTGAAGTCGCCGGCGAAGATAACTTTTCGAATAAATAGTCGTGGGTGATCTCTAAAAATCTGTGGCGTCTCGACTGAAATAATTTGTGAATGGAGTCATCAAATGCTGGGTAAGTCTGGAATTTCTGTCTGTCTGCTTCTGTTTCTTGGAGCATCGAGTTTGGCTGAGGAGACGAGCTCTCAGCGACCAAATGTTCTTTTCATTTCGATCGATGATTTGAATGACTGGACTGGCTGCCTGAAAGGGCATCCGCAGACGCTCACGCCGAATCTGGATCGATTGGCAGCTTCTGGAGTTCTTTTTACGAATGCTCATGCTCCCGGAGCTTCGTGTAATCCATCTCGGACAGCAGTTTTCACGGGGCGATCACCGCATCGTTCGGGGTTGTACGACAGTCGCCAGAAAATGCGTGATGTTCTGCCTGATGCCGAACTCCTCCCAAAAACATTTTCTCGACACGGATATCATTCTGCCGGGTCGGGGAAATTATTGCACTACGTGATCGATGCCGATTCCTGGAACGATTACTTCCCGGAGGCGAAGTCAGAGAATCCGTTCCCCAGGACGATGTACCCGAAGAACCGGCCGGTCTCGTTATCACGCAAGGGGGATTGGCAATATGTGGAATCTGATTGGGCGGCACTCGATGTCAGCGACGAAGCGTATGGAGGAGATTTTCTTGTTGCTCGATGGATTTCGGAACAGCTGAAACAACAACATGAAAAGCCGTTCTTTCTGGCTTGTGGCTTCTATCGTCCGCACGAACCGTGGTTTGTCCCCAAGAAATACTTCGAACCATTTCCTCTGGAATCGATTCAGTTGCCGCCGGGGTATCGTGAAGATGACCTGGCAGATCTTCCACCAGAAGGGCAGCGCCGAGGGCCGAATCGGTACTTCGCCCACATTCAGGAGGAAAACCAGTGGAAGCAGGGGATTCAGGGTTATCTCGCTTCGATTTATTTTGCCGACACAATGCTCGGGCATGTTCTCGACGCGTTAGAAAACGGCCCCAATGCAAAGAATACGATTGTTGTTCTCTGGTCGGATCATGGCTGGCATTTGGGAGAAAAGCAGCATTGGCAGAAATATACTGCCTGGAGAGCGTGCACACGCGTCCCCCTGATTGTCCGTGTTCCCAAGAATTCCCCCGGGCTTCCTTCCGGGACAAGTCCGGGGACCTCGGATGCTCCCGTCAACCTGTTGAGCCTGTTTCCAACACTTCTTGATTTGTGCGGCTTGCCAGCCGAATCGCATCACGACGGTCCCAGTTTGACTCCGCTGTTAAGCAATCCTGGCGGACACTGGCCTCATCCCTCTGTCACTTACTTAGGGGAACCGAAGAGTTTCGGTTTAAGCACCAAACGCTGGAGGTACATCCATTATTCGCAGGGTGGAGAGGAGTTATACGATATCGAAACTGACCCTTTCGAGTGGGAGAACCTGGCTGCTGACGAAAAGTATCAGGTCAAACTCGCGGAGATGCGCGGCCTCGCTCCAAAGTCGTTTGTTGAGAAGAAGCTCGTCGAAAAAGGTCCAGAGCCAAACTTAACATGGAATGTCGCAACACGCGGGAACGCTCCTGCTTCGACACCAAGTGGGCCGACTTTCCAAATCGAGTTCTTCAACAACTCCACTCAGCCGATCAAGCTCTTTGTGTTAGACAATCGTGGTCAACCTTCGTTCGCTGCAATTATTCATGGCGGACGAAAGCATCTTGAGAAGACGCAAAAAGGAATTGTGTGGCAAGTGACGGATGGCTCTGGATATCAACGAGGGTACTTTCGAGCCGGAAATGGTCCTGCGAAAGCTATCATTCCGCCAACAGCATCTGCACCACAACCGAGGCGTTAAGCTCTCAACGTGGTCTCGTATCCTTTTCGTGGATGGGAGCGAAAAGTGCAGAGTTTTGGCGAACTGACAAGCCGAGAAATCACGATCACATTTCTCGAATGAGTGGATGTTTCACATGGAGTAGTCTTCGAATTGGTGTTCGGGTTCTGCCTCGTGGCGAACAGCTACTTTATTAGAACTGGTCCTGAAACTTGAAATTGCTCTCTCAAACGTTGAGGAAAGTGGCTATTCCAGAGGTTTTCGGACTGGTTCTATAGAAACGCATTCTTCACGGGGACTCAATCGAGCAAACTGCTCGATTGAGAAGGCTATCATTGAGACCTGACCCAGCGAAAACGTCGTAAGGCCATTCGAGTTTATTGAGACTTCGCGTACCAATTGGAAATCGTTGCACAAAAAAAGCCGCCCAAATTGGGCGGCGAGTCGTGTTTTGGTTTACGGTACGATCTGCGAAGTGTTAGCTCATTTTCGAATTAATGCTTGCATTCTGCTTCGTGGCGAACAGCGGTTCTTCTGTTGAATGTGTTCTACGCGGGCACGTTGCAGGACAAACTGCTCTAAGCAAATTCAGGGCGTCGACGGCGGAGTTGTTCCTTCAATCGAGCAACGATACTGGAGTGCATCTGGCTTACGCGACTTTCTGAAAGGCCCAGTGTCTGCCCGATCTCTTTCATCGTCAGTTCTTCATAATAATAAAGAATGATGATGAGTCGTTCGTTTCGGTTGAGACCTTTAGTGACGAGTTTCATCACGTCTCTTTTTTGGATGCCGAGAGTCGGATCTTCACCTTTGAGGTCTTCGATGACGTCGACTTCGCGGACATCTTTGTAGCTGTCGGTTTCGTACCACTTCTTGTTCAGACTGACGAGATTGACAGCGTTGGCTTCGTTTTTCAGCTTGTCAAACTCTTCGGCAGACAGTTCCATTTGCTCGGCGAGTTCCGGATCTGTCGGTGGACGTCCGTGTTTTGCCTGCAACGCTTTTCTGGCAGCTTCAAGTTTGCTTGCTTTACTGCGTACAAGTCTTGGAACCCAGTCCATTGTGCGAAGTTCGTCAAGCATTGCACCACGAATTCGTGGAACACAATACGTTTCAAACTTGACACCACGCTCCATGTCAAACGCTTCGATGGCGTCCATGAGCCCAAATACACCTGCGGAAATTAGATCATTGAGATCAACTCCATCTGGTAATTTAGCCCAAACACGATCTGCGTTAAAACGCACGAGCGGGAAATAATGAACCATCAACTTGTTACGAAGTGGTTGGTTTCGCGAGTCCTTCTTGAACTCGATCCAAATGGCTTGGATGTCTTCTGTGACCTTCGTGGTCATAAACTCCTCCGTGACCTCATGTCGATCGCCGATGCCAAGAACGTCTCTTGCAGCTCTCTTCTGACACGCGACAGAGACAGGCAGGCAAGACTCGTAGTCAATTTATCGGCAAACCGAGGAGATGGAATGAGGGTAATTGTTATAACTTGTGTAATCGTACGTGAGATCGACAGGCGATCTAAAACTCTGAATCAAAACGGAATTGTTCTTAAGTCGGAAGCGACTTTGGATACTTGAGCTCTGACCGGTAGAGTTCCGGTCGGTGGCACCAAGCGGTGTGACGGGAAGGGTTAGATATCGGATGCCCTCAGTCAGTGTCCAGCGACACCTTAAGAATTCGATTCACTTGCCAACTCAGGTTGCAAAATGTGCCGACCCACCTACTTCGGTGAAGTGGGTGGGTCGGTGGACAAGCAATATCTGCTGGTAAAGGGGCCGAAACAAATTCAAAGAGAGGTTCGGCTAGCGTTCGTCATCAAGTCTTCAATTCAACGAAGATCGGTTGTGGTCGACTTAGCGTCCACGCTGACGAGTAATGACGCCACGAGGCGTTTCTCGCTGAATGACAACTTGCTTCGATGTAGGGAAAATCGCCAGGGGAGCGTACTCGCGGACGCGGACGACCGTTCGATTCGGCTGTATACGAACAGTTTCGTGAATGGCACGACGACGAGGAACGACAACCGCAGCTGGAACCACCACTGGAACTGGAGCAACGACAACGGGCCTGTGAACCACAACGGGAACGGGGGCATAGTAATTGGTGAGCACGACCGGCCGTTGCAAGACGGGGTAGGCAGGCGCAACCACAACTGGTTGGACACGGGCAGGGACGTGATACGCCCGGGTGACGTACTTTTCAGCTTGGACCGGCTGTGTACAGAGTGCGAACAGCCCACATACGAGGGTAAATCGGGATGCAAACTTCAACATTGCGCAAACCTCCTGACGCGTGGTTAAGGGGACATTTCAACTCGAACAAAACTGAGATCTCAATAGCCATTCCAGCGAATGACTCCGATTTCAACACCATGGTTCGTGTGACTCGGTCTGATCTTCCTTGAGTCACTTTCTCGTTGCGACTCATACTTTGACGAGTCGCGTATATATGTTGTGAACTGGCAGGACGAATCGCCTGTTGGAGTTCACGTTCTGCCTCGTGGCGAGCAATCTATGGAGCTATGGAAACGATCTTCACGGGAACGGCAAGCGAAGAAGATGCTTGAATTCCATCCTGTGGTCATTCGACGAACGATTCGTCACGGTTCATGTTTGTCAAAGTGTTTCGTTGCTCTTGTTCAACGATACATTGACGAGCGTGCCAAATTGCTCAATTCGCACGACATCTAACGTTCGGCAGAACACGATCTTAGCCGATTTCAGGTCGATTGTCAGTTGACCGCTTCGACGCAGCGGAGCCTGTTGATGCGTCTGGTTCTGCTTTGAGTCGCTGTTCTGCTTGTCTGATATCATTTGGGAGCGGGGTGAAGCTGTAAGTCGTTACCTGAGAACACGAAATGACGAGGGTTTGGGACGGGGCCGCTCAGATTCGACTGGACACAATTTCTCAATCAGAGTTAAATTACGAAGATACCAGTCAAACACCAGATTCTCTTTCGAGACGAGGGGGAAATTCTGAGATCGGGACTGGTCTGTTATTCGGATGGAATCGAAAATTTAACACGGAATGATTCGTGGGCAGTTTCCAAAAACTTTTCCCTTATGTTTGGCCTTTTCGCAAGCAACTGCTGGTCTCAGTGGTCCTCGGTCTGCTTGTTGCTGTCCTATGGGGTGCGAACCTTTCTTTAGCCTTCCCAGTGATTAAGATCCTGCTGGAGCAGAAGAATCTTCACGAGTACGTCGATGATCGCATCGAGAATGCTCAGGCCGAGGAAGCAGAAGCTTTGGCGTCGGTCGATAGAGCGGAACTCGAAGTGAGAAGACTTCGTGAGTCGGGAATTCCGGCGACGGACCCTGCTTATACCGAATCATTACGGAAGCAGGCGCGAGCCAATGACAAGTTAACTGGCCACCGGCGGGAGCATTACCAGTTCCAATGGCTGCAGTCGTATGTGATGCCAGTGGTCCCGAAGAACGAATTTAAGACTTTGTTCTGGCTGTTGGTGATTGTCATCCTTGCGACGGCCGTCAAAGGTGTGTTTATTTTCCTGCAGGAAATACTTGTCGGTCGTGTCGCTGAATCGGCCGTTATGAAGCTGCGTAAAGACATGTTCGGGCACGTCCTGAAGCTCGACTATCAGTCTCTTTCAAATGAAGGCACAAGCGGCTTGATGTCGCGGTTCACTTATGATGGTGAACAGCTTTCACAGGGAATTACACTTCTCGGCGGGCGATTGATTCGAGAGCCGCTGAAGTGTCTGTCGTGTATGGTTCTCGCTCTGATGATCAACTGGCGATTAACGTTACTCTCCATCTTCTTTATTCCGCTGCTCGGTTTGTTCCTGAGCAAATTCGGGTCGATGCTCAAGCGAGCCAGTCGCCGGATGATGGAAAGCATGTCGCAGATTTATAAAGTTCTCGAAGAAAGTTTCTCCGGGCTGAAAGTAGTTATTGCTTTCAATAACCAGGAGCATCACGAAGATCAGTTTGCACGGCAGTATCAGTCTTACTTCAAGAAGTCTTTGAAGGTTGTCAAAATTGACGCCGCAGCGAAACCGCTGTTGGAACTTCTTGGGCTGACAGCCATGTTCGTTGCAGTCATCCCCGGAACATATCTTGTCCTGCGCGGCAAGGAAGACATCTTCGGAGTCCGGCTCTCCAGCGGGGTCATGAGTTCAGCAGAGCTGGCAACTTTGTACTTCATGTTAGTCGGAATGCTTGATCCGTGTCGGAAAATGTCTTCGACGTTTTCTCGCCTCAAGCGTTCCGCTGCAGCCGTAGACAGAATTTTTGATCTGATGAATCGAGAAAGTCTCATTGCTGATCCAGAGGTTTCAAAGGCCAGTGGGCGACATGAAAAAACTATCGAGTTCAGAGATATCTCCTTCCGTTATGAATGCCAGGATCCCAAAACACAACGTGGGTTAGTCCTCGAACATGTCGACTTAACAGTTGATTTTGGTGAAGTAGTCGCCATCGTTGGGCAAAACGGTTGTGGCAAGTCGACCCTCGTCAATTTGTTGCCACGGTTTTATGACCCCGAAAACGGCAGCGTTCTTCTGGACGGAGTTCCAATCACTGACATGACGATTTCTGAGCTCAGAAATCAGGTTGGAATTGTGACTCAGGAGACGATGCTCTTCGATGAGACGATTATGGAAAACATTCGGTATGGAACTCCAGATGCGACACGTGAAGAAGTAGAACACGCTGCACGCCAGGCCCATGTTTGGGAGATCATCCAGTCTTTGCCGCAAGGGTTGGAGACAGTGATCGGCGATAAAGGAAAGGAACTCTCAGGCGGTCAGCGGCAGCGAATTGCTCTAGCTCGCGTGATTCTGAAAGATCCGGCGATTCTGATTCTCGATGAAGCGACGTCCGCTGCGGATGCCGAAAGTGAAACGTTTATTCATGAGACTCTCAAGACGTTCGTCAAAGGTCGCACGACATTCATGATCTCTCACACGATCTCGAACAGCTTACTTGACTTTGTCACTCGGATTGTTGTGATGGAAAAAGGAAGCGTGATCGCCAGTGGAAGTCATGAGCAACTCCTCGAATCGTGTCCCATCTATCATCGCCTGTACCATTCCCCATCGCGCGTCATCGGGAAAGTCGCATAAGCATTATTTTAATGCTCAGTAGCCTGTCTCGATCGCTTTCATGATGACATAGTCTGCTCGTCGCGAACTGCTCGGGACGAGGTGGAATGCGCAGACCAATATCGGACTTGCTGTCACACATCTTTGAAAAAGGTGTGCGCATGTCGTCGCTGCGAGAATGGCTCGATGATGTGTTTTTGAAGCGTTCCTTCTTAACGAAACGTTCAGGGCCTTGAACATTCGGTGAGCGAGTTTCTATGCAGCCTCTCCGGTGTTGCTGAATCGTTACAAATGCTGGGGCACATTTCCACCGCATAATTTCCGCCTTGATCGTTGCTTATGCACACATTGGAGAAGCAACTGTTGTAGCGGTGATCGCTTTCATCGCGGCTTGTTGCTTTTTGGGCACGTTCTCTGCATTACAGCATTCTTGTTCGCAGGGTGAGTAGATCATCCGCGAGCAATTCCGTTTCTTCCTGTTTTTTAATGCGGGAGGAGAGCGGATTTGTTTCGTTGATTAATGCCGACCCATTGATCAGCGCGCGTTCATTGGTCCGGAATGAAACGCAACTTGGACAGGAATGGGGATCAGCCTTCTTGTCTGGAATTGAAATCAAAGCTGTTTTGATCTCAGTTCAAAAATGTGAAATATAAAAAACGAAAAAACAAACAGGGAACTATAAAGATGTTGCGTACACTACTTAATGATGAAGCTGGTTTTATTGTTTCTGCTGAACTTGTCCTCGTGGCGACCATTCTTGTCATTGGAATGATTGTTGGTCTGAGTGAAATTCAACACGCTGTCGTGGCAGAATTGAACGACGTTGCTGATGCAATTGGCCAACTGAACCAAAGCTACTACTTCACCGGATTCAGCAAAGAAGCACAACACGGAAACGGTCTTAAAGCTTACACTCGCGGAGCAGCTTTCGCTGACACCGCAGATGAGTGTGACAATAACCAGTGTGACATCGACTGCGACGTTCCAGTCAGCGAAGGTCCAAAACGAAACTAATTTCTTGGATTAAGAAGTCGATCGAAAAAAAAGCCGCGATGGAAACCCATCGCGGCTTTTGTCTATATGGAGTGGAGCCAAAACTTATCGACGAACTCGCATGCGGTAAGAACGGTTCTTGGCGTCGAAGTCAGCGACTTCGAGTTCCTTGTAAAGTTCAAGACCAGAGTAGGCGTAGAATTCTAAGAGGGTTTCGTCGTCAATCGTTTCTGGATTGGCATCTTTCGCCCAGCAGAAGTTCTTTACACAAACGGGCATGGAAAGTTCTTTGTCGACATAGATGACAGACTTCCTGTACACGCTGTTGATCTCTTCACTGTCGTACACGCAGGTGAAGATGTAGCAGGGGCGATCATCAAAGGTTTGATTGTCAACGAGTTCGCATTGGAATCCAGTTCCTCTTTTGAGGTCCTCATCCTGAAATTTCAAAATGGTTTTCGCAAGTTCAACAAGTCCAGCTTGCGTGGCAGGATGGCGTGACTGCGCCATTGCCAGGCTGCCTTCTGGGTCAAGTTTCAGAACACCGGTTAAGCGACCTTTGATGCCACCAGGTTGAACGAGCAGTTTTCCATCGTTCTGGTCTTCAACATAGATCGCTTGCTGTCCTTTTTCGTCCCCGCTGAGCCACTTCATGTAAAGGCTGAACGGTTCGTGCTTCAGTTTCATCTCGATCGTCTGTCCTGTGCCGAGGACACCATTCAATCGTTCTTGCCGATACATTGAAGCTGTGTAGTCAGTCACCTTTGTGAATGACTTTGTTCCCTTACGAAGAAGGGTCGATGTCATTTTTAGCGCCCAGATACCTTTTAAGACACCTGGATTTTCGGCTGGGAGGACCTCCTGGCCAGATTCATCATTGGAAGAATCCTGCGTCACAGCATTGTGCTGTGGCAAAGATGGTGTTGGTGGAAGAGCGAGCACGGGCGGCATCAAGTTGACGCTCTCCTCGTTCGGACTTCCTCCAATCGCGATCGGATCAGAATTCAAGTGGGCTATTGCCAACGCGCCACAGGCAATGAGAACGGCGAGAAAATTGGTTCCGGAGTAGCGGTTGGAACGTCGCTTACGCATCATGCGTCATTCCCTCAGTTAACGAAGGTGTCGAGTGTCCGAATGGATGCCGAGGATCGGCGATGAGAGCCAAAAACAATCTTGCTGAATTCGTATTCATCACTTTAATCACTGAAATGATGAGGTGTCGTGCAGGCTTTGTTAGAGCAGTTTGCTCTACCGTGTGCCCGTGACGAACGCATTTCTCTAGTAAAAATACTGTTCGCCACGAGGCAGAACCTGCAAACCAATTCGAAAGATGCTCTAGAGCTTTCAGAACTGGTCAGAATCCCTGAAGTTGACTCCTCAGGTGTTGAGAAAATCTTTCATGCAGGTGGTCTGATCGGTTCTACGTATCTGATCGACACCTTGTATTCGCAACCGGTAGGAAATTGCCGATCACGCAATTATTCGGACCAGTACATCGAATGCGGAATCAAAGCAATCTTTGGCAAGCTTCTCCAACCTGCCTGATCGGACACCGTGTTGGGGCTTTTCCGCCATGAATCCTTCGATAAACAGCAGTTGTCGCCATTTCTTAGCCTTTTCTGCAATCTGCGACTGTGAAGAAAGGATGTTTTCAGGAAGCCTCTGCTTGCTATGAGGGAGTTTTTATGCGATTTCGGAAATGCTGTACGTTTGCTCCACTCGTAGTGGCGACCTGCTTGGATTCGGATCTCTGACGTTTTGTGTGAGATGGCGAGCGTCATCGAAGTTCACTCCGTCTTCACCGTTCCAGGGACTCTGAGACTCTCCACGCGTCGGCGATGAGGTGCAAATCGTGATTCACTCAATTAAAATGTTTCTCCCACCTGAACTGGTCGTTCATCGAAAAGCTCATCCTAACCCCGCTCTTGGTAACTTGATTAAACACCCCGGATCGTCAACGACCTTGATCGAATAACGAGAATTGTGGAGCCACCCATATCATGTTGAATCACAGGCTGACTTGCCTCATTTTGCAATGGACTATCGTCCTCTCTCTGGTGACCACATTGCCAGTTGAAGCAGCGGACCCACCAAGTGCGGTCGGTTCGATGCTAACGCTCCTCAAGAGCGGTCGCGTTCCCGAGCAGCGTCTGGGGGCGATCGTGAAGTTAATTTGCGACCGGGGAAATGAACACGATTTGAAGTTCATTTTTGACCAAATTGTCGAGGACGGAAACTGGCCAACAGATCTGCGGAGCAGTTCTTTGCAGCAACTCTCAGATGCCTCAACGACACGGAACCTGACTCCTGCTGGGGATTTGTCAGCGATCACTTCGTTAATTGGATCGAAAGAACAGTCGATTCGCACGACTTCGATTCAACTTGCTGGTCAGTGGAAAGTCGCTTCCGCATTTGATGCACTCCGAAAGATCGCAACAAGTGAAAGTACTCAGCCGAACATTCGCACGAGTTCATTGTCTGCGATGGCCAAAATTTCTCCGGAGAAAACGAATTCTCTGTTGAAGGATCTCGCCCAGAACGGGAAGTCGTTCGCTCAGCGTTCGATGGCAATTCAAGTGTTAGCATTGATTGATGTCGAGTCCGCTGCAACGTTTGCTTCTCAGGCCCTGAAAGTCGCTGGTCAACGAGATGATCCGGCAGCACTTCTCGACGGTTTTCTTGATCAGGAAAAAGGCTCGATTGTGTTAGCCAAAGCGATCGAAGCGACTCCCCCTGCACCAGACACAGCCAAACTTGCATTGCGACACATGTTCTCGATTGGCCGGACTGATCCAGAACTTTCCGCTGTCCTCTCGAAAATTGCGGGGATTGCAGGAGATCCGAAGCCTCCGACAAAGGAAGAACTGGCTGCACTTGTGAAAGAGGTCAACGAGCAAGGAGATGCCATCCGTGGAGAAGCTGTTTTTCGACGTCAGGATTTGAGCTGCATGAAGTGCCACGCGGTGAGCAAAGCTGGCGGGCAGATTGGTCCCGACTTGAGTGCAATCGGAGCAAGTTCACCGATTGAGTACGTCGTGATGTCTGTCCTTGATCCTGATCAGGCAATCAAAGAGGCCTATACTACGCGTGTCGTTATCACGACGCGTGGACGAATTCATCAAGGTCTCGTCGCGGACCGGACAGCAAATGCTCTTGTCCTGAGAGACGCAACAGGAAAAGAAACATCCATTCCCATCGACGATATTGATGATGAAGTCGAAGGGAAATCGTTGATGCCGAAAGGGCTGGTGAAGTTCATGACTCATGCCGAGTTCATCGATCTGGCAAAGTTCTTGTCGATGCTCGGAAAGCCGGGCGACTATGCGGTCCGTTCGACTCAGCGAATGCAGCGCTGGCGATTCCTCACCGATGTTCCACAAGGTCTTATTGATGAAGTCCCTACGCTTTCAACGTTTGAAGACCTCGTTCTTCGGGCATCGACATGGGAGTCTATTTACAGCCGCGTCAATGGTGATCTTCCACTTCGCGAGATTGTCGAAAAGACTTCGCAATCGGTTGTCTACGTTCAGGGAGAACTCAAAGTTGCTACTCGTGGCAAGATCGAAGGGCGTCTCAACTCTGTGGAGGGGGTGACTCTTTGGATTGACGATGAACTCGTTGAAGCCGGTAAAGAGTTCGAATTCGAGCTTGAAGCTGGACTTCATCAAATCTCGCTACGCCTCGATACAGAACTTCGTCAGTCAGACGTTCTCAATCTGGAGTTTCATCGTCCGAGCGGATCAAAAGCAGAATTTGCCGTGGTGGACGGGCAGTGAGGCGTCATCGACGACAATCTTCTGTGATGTCTCAAGTGAGAGTTGGATGGCCTGAGTGAGTCGATAGCAGCGAAAGAGATCACTCAGGTCCGGGACAGGCACAATTCCGCCTGCGATCCTGCGACCGAAGATGTCGATGAGAACCTGCTCCGCCGAACGCTCTCCAGTGAGAGTTTCGCGAGTCCAGTCTGCATCTGCGATCCATCTGAGTTCGTGGTCTGTCAAGATTTCGATGTCGCCCCAGTGGCATTGTGCGTAAAGTTGCGGAACCAGCTGCTGATGCGGTGTTGAATTTGGGGATTTCTTTTCGAATTCAATACTGCATTCACAGGGTTCGCTTTCGTGTCGCTCGAATTCAAAGCGGACTTTCTCACCGGATAGGCAGTTCACCGAAACTTTTTTCAGTGAAAGGAGCATGCGGACCATATCCAATGCGATCAGCACATCAGGATGACTCCAGTCCGGAGTGGTCTCAGTGAACGGGACAGGGACACGGACTTCGAGGGTGTGGATCGGACCGAGTCGCGTCGCGATCAATTCTCTCATGCGGAGCGTCGCTGGCGTCCATCGATGCAACAGTTCGGGAACGACTAATGCATGCGCTGCTGCGGCAAGGTTGGAGAACTTCAGCAGATCCTGAATAGAACACTGATTCAGGAATTGCTTGCGGATCAGAGCGGGGCGAGGATTGTTTCCCAGCCCCCATTTGGCAAGTTGTGGAGTCGTGTTCCAGACTTCACCATGGATCGTTTCCGTCCTGGAGAACCTTCGCAGGCTTCCAAACGGTTCAATCCGGTGTCTTCTGGCGAATGCGTCTGCTTGGGAAAACTCCATTGTGTAGATGCCTGCCAAGCGCATGCGTGATTGTAATTTCAACGCCTCGACGATCGCGTCCGCATCGGTCTCTGGCAGACCAATCATGCCAATTGAAATGACATCCTTTGTCATTCTGCTTGCGTCTCCGTGCAAAAAAAGAGTGTCGAGATTCGGCCCTGAAAGTTCGCCGGACATCATTTAAGTGTCCGGCGAAACAGTCGTTTTATTTGTCCGCTTTCAGCGAGACACAAACGATCTCTTTGTCATTGCGGACAAAGCAGTGTCCATTTGCAAAGGCTGGGTGCGCCCAAACAACTTTGCGTCCAAATGCTTCGTTAGTTGGCTCAAGCACATGAAATCGACCAGTTTCCACGTAAGCTTCGGGGGTCAGTTTTGCTGTGATGAGATCGCCGAATTCATTAAACAGGAAATATGTTTGCTGATTTTTGACGATGAACGCGGTTCCATGGCTGGCTGGTCGCCCTGTTGTTGTGGCTTCAAATGTTGTCCACAAACGATGACCATCTTTGATATCGACAGCCACCAACGCTCCTGATCGACAATCGTTTCCGTAGATCACTCCGTTGTCGATAAACGGAGTGCTGTTCGCACAGTAGACGGCGCTGCGATTGGTTCCTCTCCATACGATATCAGCTGAGGGTGTTTCTGATCCCAACTTGTACAACGCACCGACGTCACCAATGCTGCTGGCAAATAGGAGGTCACCTGAAAGTTGCGGTGCCATGATCGACATTGCGTATTGAGGTTTGAGCTCTTCTGTCCAGTAGACTTCGCCCGTTTGAGGGTCGAGACTGTTGAGGTTGTCGGCATCCCAAATCAACAGCTGGCGTGTCTTGCCGACTTCGACAATGCTCGGCGGAGCATAGCCCGGTTCGGAAGCAGAAAGGGCGGTCCATCTCTCTTCACCGGTCATTTTGTCGAGCGCCACGGCGACACTGTTATCCCCACCGACGACGCAGTAGATGAACTCGCCGTCTACTAAAGGGTGACTGGAAAATCCCCAAATCGGAGTTTTTGCTTTGTATTCGTCTCGCATCTGCTTCGACCAGAGCACATCGCCCGAATTGCGGTCGAAACAGAACAGATGGCCCTCTGCTCCGAAAGTGTAAACACGATCTTCATCAACAGTCGGTGTGGTCCGTGGGCCACCTGGGTAGGAAATTCGATAGGGGCAGTCGTACTCATGCTTCCAGATCAACTCTCCATCCGTGGCATTCAAACAGAGGACCCGTTCAGTTCCCTGAATTTGATTGATCGTCCCGGGGCCGTTTCTTGGATCTCCTGATTTCAGGATGTAATCGGTGACGTAGACCTTGTCACCAACAACAGCAGGCCCAGAGTAACCTTGATTGATGGGTTGCCTCCAAACGACTTCCAAGCCCTCTTCGGGAATGGCGTCGATGATCCCTTTTTCATTCCACTGGGCATCACGATCCGTGCCGCGCCACTGCGGCCAATCCTCAGCCGATGTGATGCTGGAGAGCAGGAAAGTCATTGTTAGAAATAAGATGGTTTGTTTTGTCTTAAGCATTTTGTACCTCCAATGGATCAGGAGTCAACATTCTGCCGCGTTGACAGCTGAATGTCAAAACGGTTGCCAGGTCATTTCGACCTTTCAGCATTGTAGGAAGCAACTGCTTCGCGATGGCTGATGAAACTCCTTTCTCAACCAATTTTCCATAACCTGCGAGCGAAAGTCTCTTTCGATTCAAGGGGAAGTTTCATTGAAGTCCGTCGCAGTTTCTCGGGCATGATGGAAAATGAACTCCGCATTCTGTCTTGTGGTGGACAGCCTTGTCGCTGATGAAAGACGTTCATCACTGATGCGTGAGTGTTGACGGTTTGTTTGTACGTGTGCGATGATCCCCCCCAGACCAACCCCCAAGGAAAGAGAATATGAACTACATCCTCGCGCTCGATCAGGGAACAACCTCCAGCCGTGCAATTCTGTTTGATGAAAACGCAGATCCGGTGGCGCAGGCTCAACAAGAATTTGAACAGATCTATCCGAGTCCCGGACACGTCGAACACGATCCCGAAGCGATTTGGTCCTCTCAACTGGAGACTGCTCAACAGGCCATTGAGAAAAGTGGCGTTGATGTTGAGGATGTGGCCGCCATTGGAATTACGAATCAGCGTGAGACGGTCATTCTTTGGGAGAAAGAAACAGGAAAGCCGGTCTGTAATGCCATCGTCTGGCAAAGTCGTATTACTGATCCGATTTGCCAGAAGCTGAAAGCTGACGGACACGAAAAGACAATTCGGGAAAAAACCGGCCTTGTCATCGACGCCTATTTTTCCGGGACCAAGGTTCAGTACATTCTCGATTCTGTGGAAGGCTTGCGAGAGAGGGCGGAGAAGGGAGAGATTCTATTTGGAACGGTTGACAGTTTTCTGATCTGGCGACTGACAGGGGGGACCGTACATGCCACCGATGTGACGAACGCCTGTCGAACCATGTTGTTCAATTTGCACACGATGCAATGGGACGATGAGTTGCTGGAAATTTTGAATATTCCTCGTAGCATTTTGCCAGAGGTGAAACCATCAAGTGGGCTGTTCGGTGAAACGAAAGCGGAACTCTTCGGTCGAGCAATTCCGATCGCGGGATGTGCCGGAGATCAACAGGCGGCGACCTTTGGTCAAGCCTGCTTCGAGGTCGGAGATGCGAAGAACACCTACGGGACCGGTTGCTTCATGCTTCTGAATACCGGTTCCAAGCCGGTGATCTCGGAAAACGGTCTGCTCACCACTGTCGGTTGGCAAATTGGTGATGAAGTGACGTACTGTCTCGAAGGGTCCATCTTTATTGCTGGTGCTGTCGTGCAGTGGTTACGCGACGGGCTCGGTCTTATCGAAGAGTCTGTGGGTGTCGAAGCATTGGCCGCGACAGAGCCGGACAACGGGGGCGTATATTTCGTGCCTGCGTTTGTCGGTTTGGGGACTCCGTACTGGGACTCATCAGCCCGCGGAACCATTATCGGGCTGACTCGAGGATCGACTGCTGGGCACCTCGCTCGCGCTGCTGTCGAGTCGATGTCGTTTCAAACGATGGATGTTCTGGAAACGATGCAGAAAGATTCCGGTGTGACTTTGGCCCGGTTAAAGGTGGATGGCGGAGCGACGGTGAACAACGAATTGTTAAGCTTTCAGGCAGGTCTGCTGAATGTTCCGGTCACACGCCCTAAATCTCAGGAAACGACAGCCTTGGGAGCGGCCTTCCTGGCAGGTCTCGCCATTGGTGTTTGGAAAGATCTGGAATCAATCGCCAAGCACTGGCAAATCGACAGAGAGTTCCAACCCGATATGTCTGAAAAAGAGCGAAGCGAGCATACTGCCAACTGGCACCGCGCCGTGAAAGCCTCACGAAACTGGATTGTTGATGAGTAAGAGTCTGCCAGAAAACGCATGCTGAAAAACCTCAGCTATTCTTTCTTGGAGCATGTTTCCTTTGGAGCATCATTGAATTGGTGTACAGATTCTGCCTTGTGGCGAACAGCAATTTGATTGCTGAAACGCGTTCTTCGCGGACAGAAGGTGGAGCAGACTGCTATATAATAGAAAAGCCGTTTCCAGGTTCATCCTGGAAACGGCTTTTCTAGATTTGATTATACGCTGCGAACTCAATCTTCGCGCGAGTCATGCGACCCTGCTGGATTTGCAGCAGAGGTGCACTCTGCGAATTACTTTTCAGAAGCAGCGGCGACTGGCTCGGCTGTTTCTTCTGGAGCTGGAGCTTTGATTTCCAGGTTCGGAACGTTGATCGCGGTGATGCGAACGCCGGTGTATTTCTGGCGGTGGCCGGTGTGGCTGCGTGAGTTTTTACGGCGGCGGAATTTTTGAACTTCCAGCTTCGGACCTTTGACGAGATCGTCGATCACTTCAGCTTCGACAGTTGCTCCTTCGATCACAGGTGATCCGATAGCACTCGCTCCTCCTCCGTTCGCGAGGAGAACCTTGTCAAAGGTGATTGTTTGACCGACTTCGGCATCGCTGCGAAGGTCGATGGTCAATGTTTGTCCTTCTTCCACCCGTAACTGGTGGCCACTCTCTTCGATAATCGCGAACATTTCTGTACTACTCTCGGTCAGTTATCCGGTTCTGTCTCACGGTGGAGATATTGTGTAAGATCAGGTCAATTCGACTGTGATGACTATAAACTGAGGATGACGATGAATTTTCGTTATTTCCTCAGTAGTTGATCTCAGCAATCTTATGGAGAATCAGAAACCGCATCATTCTGTTGAAAACACGCTCATCATGCCATTTTCAGGCGAATTGGCAAGGATAGAGATTTCCATGCGAAATTGCGAGACATCCCAAGGCGGATTTCAATCATTTTTTATCAGCGAGAAAGGAAAGTCGATATGGACTGGATTATTGCGCAAGTCGATACTGAGTCAGGAGTTGCAGGGGTTTCTAATGCTGTTGACCAAACTCTCCCATGGGTGAAAGCGGTGAAAGAGTTTGCTGCTGAGCATGCGGTCAGCTTTGGAATACGTCTTCTTGCTGCATTGGCGATCCTGTTTATTGGTCGGATCGTCATCGGGATTTTGATGGGATTTGTCTCTCGGGGCATGCAGCGGGCCAGCACAGATGAAATGCTGGTTCGATTTGTTCAAAACGTGATGAAAGCGGTTCTTCTGGTCGTTGTGGTCATGGCGTCGCTGCAAACGTTAGGCGTGGAACTGACCTCGCTCACCGCGATTCTTGCCGCTGCCGGGTTCGCAGTCGGGATGGCACTTCAAGGATCCCTTTCCAATTTCGCTGCGGGGATCATGTTGGTCGTCGTGAAACCGTTTCAAGCTGGGGATTTCATTGATGTCGCTGGAGTTTCGGGGACTGTTCAGGAAATTCGGCTTTTCAGCTGCTCAATGAAGACCTCTGATGGACTCAACCTGACGGTTCCTAATGGGCAAATCACTTCGGGTGTCATTAAGAATTACAGCAGTGAGCCAAACCGCTTAATCAATCTCGTTATCGGTTGTGGATATGATGATGATTTGCTGGCGGTGAAAAATCTGCTGCTAAAAATCATTTCGTCGCATGAAAAAGTTTTGGCAGATCCTGAACCATTGGTAGCTGTCGATGAATTGGGAGCGAGTTCAGTCAACCTCGTGGTTCGACCTTGGGTGAGAAATGAAGACTTCGGCTCGGTGAAGCGGCAATTGACTGAGCAAATCAAGCTCGCGTTCGATGAGCATGGGTTCACTTTTCCGTATCCCTCCCAAGACGTTTATCTTCACAGTGACGCGACTGTTGCAGATTGATCACCATAGTATTTCCAGCGGTGCAGGGAGAAGCGGGGCGCGTTAGGGGGAGCGGACCGTTTGTGCGGGGCTGTTGTCCTTTTGCATCAATTGGAGCGGTTCGGCAAATTTTGCGAATCAGTTCTTTAATTCAGGGAATTACGAGGTTAAACTCTAGCACCGAGATTGGTTGCTGAAGTTTTCCTGCCTCAGCAACGTTAAGAGGATTCCGAGCTCCCTAAGGATGACAATGAAAGCTTCACGACTTCGCCAGTTTACAATTCTGTTGGTCTTGTTCAGCTTTGGATTGATGCTGCCGCAACCAGCGGATGCGGATGTGTTACCCTGGACCTATACTGGCTCATCGACCAGTTATTACGGGGGACCCGTGGGGTGGGATGCAGGCTACTATCCTGCACCCGTGACGATGTTCCGTCCTGCTCCTCGTCGGTTCACCTCTTATTATGCTCCGATGTACGGCTCTTCCACTTCGTTTTATGGTCCATCAACTTCATACTATGGATCTTCGGTCGAGTATTACGGAGGGGGAAGCATCGGGACCTCTTCTGGTTGTAGTCCTTGTGGGACCTCAGTCGGTCAACCCTGTTCTGGCCCAAACTGCCCGACTGGTGACTGCTCGACGAGTGGTGTGAATTATTCTCCAGAACCGATTGCTGAGCCCGAAAACAACGACCCCCCAACGCCAGCCACGAATGAGGAAAACCGGGAAGTCACACCTACATTCAAGCCGACCACACCAGATAAACCAGATGCTCCTGACTTGATTGATGATTTCCGTCCGCTGGAGCGTCGTGAAAAAGAT
Source organism: Thalassoglobus sp. (assembly GCF_048270125.1). Classification (NCBI taxonomy): domain Bacteria; kingdom Pseudomonadati; phylum Planctomycetota; class Planctomycetia; order Planctomycetales; family Planctomycetaceae; genus Thalassoglobus; species Thalassoglobus sp. The sequence continues at coordinate 94,453 of NZ_JBLWTN010000012.1, forward strand.
TTTGTCGCACCAAGAACAAACGGACCAGCTTCGGGGGGCTCTTCGATCCCGAACAACTCGTCCATCCCAAACAACTCGTCGATTCCTGATCGGTCTTCGATTCCGAACAATTCTTCAATTCCAAACAACTCGTCAATACCTGATCGGTCTTCGATTCCTGAGAGATCTTCGATTCCATCAGGTTCAAGCATTCCTGAGAGCGCAAGTCCTCCTGCGTCTGGCTCTGGTGCTCCAGCTGGGAATTCAGAAGTGATTCCGAACCTGGACAATCGAGGTCTCACTCCAATGTCTCCACCAAATCGACCAGTCAATCCAGCGCCTGGGGTTGGAGAAGGTGTGACTCCATCGTCAATTCCGGATGTAACTCCGAACCCGCGCGGCTTCCCAGGAAACTCGGATGCTCCGAAGTTTCCCGGAACAAAGCCTGCTCCTTCAGAACCTTCTGGTGGTGAGATTGAACCAGTCGTCCCTGAACTTGGAGCTCAGCCGCTTGAGATCGAGTTTCCCCCCGTCTCTTCCGCCTCACGTGTTGTTGTACAGCGACAGCGAGTTGTCATGAAAGCTGGCTATCAACTTCCAGAAGTTTCTCGAATTGATGTCGCTTCAGAAACAATCGTGGAAGCGGGGACACCAAACCTCGCTGTTCGATAAGCGGACTGTTGCACTTTCCCGTGAATGGAAGGACTCGGGATTCAAATTATCGCGGGAGAGCAACAATGAAAACGTTCGTCATTTCCGTCCTCTGTTCATGCTTCCTGGTGACCGTTCAACTGGTTGCTCAAGAGGGAGGCCAGAAACGGGCGGTTCAACTCAAACGGTGGCTCGAACGTTTTCCCGACGCAGATACCAACAACGATGGTGTTCTGACCGAAGCTGAAGCGAAAGCGTACCGGGAGAAGCTCGCTGGGCAGCGTAGTCGGAATACGCGTCCGGACCGGCTGACTCCCACATTCGCAGATGTGAAGTACGGGACACATGAGCGACAGGTTCTCGATCTTTATCTGGCGAAAAGCGAGGATCCGACTCCGCTGATCATCTACATTCATGGTGGCGGATTTGTTGGTGGCGACAAGAAGTCGGTCTCGCCTGCGATTGTGAAAGCTGCCAATGATGCAGGGATCTCCGTCGCGGCGATTCACTATCGGTTTGTCAGTGAACTTCCGTTTCCTGCGCCGCAAGAAGATGCTGCTCGGGCTATTCAATTTTTGCGAGCGAATGCCCAAAAGTGGAACTTCGATAAGTCGCTCTTCGCCGCTTATGGAGGATCAGCCGGGGCAGGTCTCTCGTTGTGGCTGGGATTTCATGATGACCTCGCTGACCCCGAAAGCAGCGATCCAATTGCTCGTGAATCGACACGACTGGTCGCTGTCGGTTCCCGTGGCGGACAGACTACCTACGATCCCAATGTCATTAAAGCCTGGGTCGGTGGACGTGCCCACGAGCATCCGTCGATCTTCAAATGCTACGGAATTGAATCCATTGACCAGATCACCGATCCCAAGTTGCAGCCGCTTTATGATCAGGTCTCTGCGATCAAGCACTTAACAGCTGACGATCCACCGGTCTACTCCATCTATAGTGAAGCTGACGCCCCGTTGCCTGCAAACGCTCGACCGGGGCAGGGGATTCATCACCCCGTTTTTGCTCACAAGCTCGATGCCGAGATGGACAAGCTCCAGATTGAGCATGTGTATCGTCATGTCAGTCACTTCAAGGGTGACCGTGATCTCGATATGTTCGAACACTTCAAGAAGTGGTTTGCTCAGAGTCGAATAAAGCAACAGGGTAGTTGAGAGCAGGCAGCCGACACTGATTGAGAAAGAACTCAGTAAGAGCAGTCCCGTTTTTTGAATGGGACTGCTCTGTTGGTCTTGAGTCTCGTGCTCTTCGAGGAACCTGGCGAGATTCTTGGCGTTCTGCCTCGTGGCGAACAGCATTTTTATTAGAACTGATCCTGAAACTTGAAATTGCTCTCTCAAACGTTGAGGAAAGCATCTATTCCAGAGGTTTTCGGACTGGTTCTAGAGAAATGCGTTCTTTACGGGCACATGGTAGAGCAAGTTGCTCTATCCTCCCTGAAGTTTTTCCAATCGTTCTCGGGCATCTTTGTAGTCGTAATCAACGACTAGAACTTCGCCGTAGTGATGGACCGCTTTATCTGGATCGCCTGTTTCTTCGCAGACTCGTGCGAGCAGATAATGTGACTCTTTGTAGGTGTCCGGATCGGTATCGTGATTGAGGTCCGGGACGGCACGTTCAAATTGTCCTTTGGCAAGCGGGAGTTTGTTGTCGTACATAAAGCACTTACCAAGCAGAACGAGTGCTTTTGTTTTCAGTCGCGGGTCCTGGCTGGCCTTCTGCAACAGCGGGATGGCTCGTGACCACTCCTGCAGTTGCATGACAAGTTTCGCCAACTCCATCTTGATACCCAGATTTTGTGGGTGTCGCTCTTCACGGGCACTGAGAACTTCGATTTTGCGAGTTCTTAAATCTTTCGAAAGGGCTGCCACCAGCTTACGTGCCTCGGGGTCTTCAGACTTGTCAGCCTTCTCTTTCGCCAAGTCGACATTGTGTTTGAGAAGGAGTAACTCAGCGTCTTCGAGTTGTTCTCGTACACCTGGATCTCCAGCTGAAACATCTAGTGCCTGCTTGAGGACATCGTACGAATCCTGGAATTTCTTTGCAGTTTTCAGGTGGGCACCCAGTTTTAAATAATGTTCTACCTGCTCAGGGTTGCGACGAATTTCGTGGCGCAGCGATGTTTCGAGGTCTGTCGATTTCTGCTCGATCGACTGCGATTTGTCAGCACTTTTGTTTCTTTTCACATCTTTCGACGATTCTGCTTCGTCGAAATTCCCTGCGCGGGTTGCCTGCATTGCGTCCAATGCAGAGAGCTTGCGGCTGACTTCGATATCTTTAGGATCGATGATCTTAATGCGTTCCCAGATTTTGCGAGCCTCTGTGTATTCCCCTCGGTTCTCAAGATGTTCGGCGAGTGCCAGGTGAATCGCTTTGTCTTTTTGGGCCGCTTTAACAGCTTCAGCGTATGCAAAACGGGCAATCTCTCCGCGATCAAGTGCTTTCGCCGCTTCTGCAATATCAACATTCAGCTGAGCATCCCAGGGGTTCAGAAGCAGACCTTGTTCTGCCATCTTGTCGGCTTCTTCCCATTGCTCTTTCTGTTTCGCTTTTTTGACCTTCGAGCGAATCGACATCAATTTGGTCATTGTCAGGCCACCGGCTCCTTTTTTGTTGTCGCCGTATTTTTTCTTGGTGCAGTTGCGCAACAGTTGACGGTAGCCAAGGTTGTGCGGGACGAGTTTCACACACTGGCTGAACATCTGCACGGCCATGTCCCAGTTATTTCCTTCCATGGCTTTATTACCAGCTTGAAAGCACTTTGCCGCTTTTTGATTGTCGTCTGCCACGCTCTGCTCCCGAAAGAGGATTCTCAGTTGATACTCTTATCGCACCAAAACGTCCTCGGTGCACATTCTTGTCTGTAATTCTATTGGGGTCGCAAGTCGATGAGTCTCGACCATGCCGAAATACAATACCAGAGTCGATCACTGGGGAAAATCCCACGAGATCGACAAAGTACAGTGGAAAGCCGTCTGGCTAGAGCATCTTTCGAATTGGTTTGCAGGTTCTGCCTCGTGGCGAACAGCAATTCTATTGATGAAACGCGTTCTTCACGGGCACACGGTAGAGCAAAATGCTCTAGAGCATTTTCAATGCTAATTGTGTTTGTAGAGAAATGATTCTACCAGAAAAAACTTTGAACTCCACGAGGCAAGCCGTGCATGCAATTTCTGATCGTTACCCGTCAATCCGTGATTCGTTCAACAGCACTTTGCAGAGATGAAACATTGCAGAGATGAAATTTACCCTGTAACGTCTGGAAACGTTATCCGCTTTGAGTTGGACATGAGATTCCAACGAAATCGAGCATGCAGGAGTTGATGAGATGTCCGAATCGACACCACAAACCGATCGCGCCCAGTGGAAGTCCCGCTTAGGGTTTGTTCTGGCCGCTGCCGGATCTGCTGTGGGGCTGGGAAATATCTGGAAGTTTCCGTACATCACCGGCCAGAACGGGGGCGGGCTGTTTGTCCTCATCTACCTCGCCTGCATCGTGCTGATCGGCTTACCAATTATGATGGCAGAAATCATGATTGGACGTGCAGGGCAACGTCAGCCGGTGGGAGCATTTGAAGCGATCCATGGCCGGAAAACTGCCTGGTCCGGAATCGGCTGGATGGGAGTGGTCGCCGGGTTCATCATTCTTTCGTTTTACATTGTTGTCGCTGGCTGGTCGATGGATTACACGCTGAAATCCATCGTCAACTTTACAAAACCGATTGAAAGCCAAGCGGCCACTGAAGCGGAAGTCTATATCGCCACGACATCCATCGAGGATATGAAAACGTTTCTGGTTGATAAGGAAACTGATCGTCAATTGCATCCCCAAAAGGGACTGCTTGAAAGTCGCTTGACGAAATCTCAAAAAGAGAACCATAAGCGTTTCATGGCAGCGATTGAGCAAGCAGAAGATCTGGAACAGGCACGTTTGCGTTTATTGAAGGACGAAGAACTGAAGAGCTCCGTCGAAGCTGTTGAGAACGTCGAACAGCAGGTTGCCAAAGCACGGTTAGAGATCGCAGGGAGCGTTCAAGCCAAGGTTAATTCACTCTCCGCAACTGATCTCTTGGCACAAGTGAAGTTGTCGAAACGACGTGATCTGGTCTTTGAGAAAATGACAGGGACGTTTGTGAACCTGCTCACCAACGGCTGGCACTCATTGATGTGGGCTGCGCTGTTCATCATGATCACCATCGGTGTTGTCGCAGGGGGAGTGGCTGCAGGGATTGAACGTGCGTGTCGATTGTTGATGCCAACGTTGTTTGTGCTGATCTGTATGATGGTCCTTTATGGAACGTTTCAACCTGGGTTTAGTGCAGCGATCTCATTCGTCTTTAGTCCAGACCCCAGTCGACTCAAGGCCAGCGGTGTTCTCGAAGCATTGGGGCATGCGTTCTTCACGCTCTCTCTCGGAATGGGAGCGATGATGACGTACGGATCATACCAAAGTTCGAAAACGGGCCTTCTGCAAGAGTCTGTCATGATTACCTTGCTGGATACCGTCATCGCGCTGTTGGCCTGTTTAATGATCTTCCCGATCACGTTCTCTTACGGACAAGAGCCGACTGCTGGCCCCGGACTTGTCTTTATGAGTATGCCGTTGGCGTTCGCGGAGATCGGCCGGGCTGGAATGTTGCTTTCGATGGCGTTCTTTGGATTACTGTTCTTTGCAGCGCTCACCTCTGCGATTTCGCTGCTGGAGGTTGTTGCTTCGTACTTGATCGATCAGAAGAACTGGAGCCGTGCGAAAGCGGCTATCACGACAGGGCTGTTAACTCTCGTCGTCGCGGTCCCGACTGCGTTTTCGAGCGATTCAACTTCCGTTCTTTCTAATTGGGAAGGTGATTACGGTCTCAATTTCTTCGATACGATGGACCATCTGGCATCGAACTGGATGCTTCCTCTGGGCGGATTGTTTATCGCGATCTATGCCGGTTGGGTGATGCCACGACGCTTGCAGGAAGCGGAAGTCGAAGACATGCCTGCCTGGATATTTCAGGTTTGGTTGGTCCTCGTACGCTTTGTTGCTCCCGCACTGGTCATCATCGTGCTGATGCAAAAAGTTGGCATCTTCGACATCGACGAATGGTTGTAAAACGGTGAGTCGCTTCGCTGCTGAGGCTCGAGTTCAGTTTGTTTTCAGGAGCGCGTGCGAATATGTTTAGCACTAGCTACAATTCATTGTCTGGGCTGATCGACTCAAAAATATAGGCAATGATTTCATACAGTAATGACAATTCCAGCGGATACTTACGCGGCTGACCACAGTGATTTGTCGCCATTATCGATTCATGATATGACGGTCGCCTATCAACGGCGACCGGTCATTTGGGATATCGATTTCGATACTCCTCCCGGGCATCTGGTTGCAGTCGTTGGGCCGAACGGAGCCGGAAAAAGCACGTTGATAAAAGCTGCGCTGAACCTCGTCCCCAAGGTTTCCGGAGAGGTTCGGTATTTCGGTCAGGAGTATGCCGACGTTCGTGATCGCGTCGCTTACGTTCCTCAAAGAACCGGGGTCGATTGGGATTTTCCTGTCAGCGCGCTGGATGTCGCGGCGATGGGCTTGTATCGGAAGATTGGCTGGTGTTTCCCTGTCTCCAGAAAATACCGTGAGCAGGCGTTTGCGGCTCTGGAACGTGTGGGGATGGAAGATTTTGCACATCGTCAGATTCGGCAACTTTCAGGCGGACAACAACAGCGAGTCTTTCTGGCCCGAGCGCTTGCACAAGAAGCCGATCTCTACCTGATGGACGAACCGTTTGCCGGAGTTGATGCCTCAACCGAACGAGCCATTGTGGCGCTGCTCCACGAACTGAGAGGACAGGGGAAAACGGCATTAGTCGTTCATCATGATTTACCGACGGTTCCCGAGTACTTTGATTACGTGTTGCTTTTGAACATGCGTTTGGTCGCTTTCGGGCCGACTGAAAAAGTCTTCACCGCAGAGAACCTGAAGCGAACGTTCGGCGGGAAACTGTCGTTGCTCGACCAGGTGGGCGAAAGAATTGCGGAACGTGATTGATCATGAAGCTGAACCGAATCTTGATCATGTTGCTGTTTGGGTTTCTTCTCTTAACGCTCTACGTCGAGCCGATCGAGGCTGCTGGCGTTTCCTTTCAAAAACGATTCGAACGTGTCGTTCTGCTGAAAGATTATAACACGCGGGTTGTTTTGTTGGGGACGACGCTGCTTGGGATTTGTGGCGGGATCGTCGGAGTTTTTATGTTGCTCCGGAAACGTTCTTTGGTCGGCGATGTTGTTGGCCATTCAGCATTGCCGGGGATCGCCATTGCCTTCATTTTGACGGAAGTGTTTCGCCCCGGAACTGGAAAGAGCGTTCCCATTCTATTGCTTGGAGCCTTCGTTGCTGGTTTGATCGGCGCAGTTTCGGTGATGCTGATTGATCGATATTCTCGTATCAAATCCGATGCTGCGATGGCGATCGTGCTCAGCCTGTTTTACGGATCTGGGACCGCACTTCTGACGATTGTTCAGCGAATCCCGACCGGGAGTTCAGCTGGGCTTGAAGATTTTCTCGCCGGGAAGACTGCGTCACTTGTCGCTGCTGACGTCTGGTTGTTTGCTTGGGCTGCACTGGTGCTGATTGTGATCTCGACGCTTTTGTTTAAAGAGTTGTGTTTACTCTGTTTTGATGAAGAGTTCGCAGCGGCGCTCGGATGGAAAGTCTTCTGGCTCGACTCCTTGCTGACTGGATTAGTCGTCTCGGTGACCATTCTGGGAATGCAGTCAGTGGGGCTGCTTCTGGTTGTTGCGATCTTGATTATTCCTCCCGCCTCAGCTCGATTTTGGACCGACGATATCCGCCGGATGACTTGGATCGCAGCGATTCTCGGAGGGGTCGCTGCAGCGATTGGAACGATCATCAGTGCTTTGTTTGCCAAGGTTGCCACGGGGGCTGTGATTGTGCTGACCGGGTCGGTGTTCTTTATCGTGAGTCTGTTCTTTGGCTTTCGTCGCGGTGTGATGTGGAAGTGGATTGAACAGAAGCGTCTCCAGTCTCGAGTCGGTGAGCGTGACCTTTTGCGAGCTGTCTACGAGATCACGGAAGGTCGCCTTGAACATCGTCAACTGACCGATCCGTTGTTGCTCTCGCAGCGGATTTCTCAAGCTGAGCTTCTCAAAATGCGAACCTGGTCGCCGACACGGTTGCGTTCACTCACCCGGCGAGCGGCGAGTCGGCATCTGGTGCTGATCCGTGCGAATGGCGAAATCCAGCTTGCTCCCGATGGAGCGGCACTGGCACGACGTGCTGCCCGGGACCATCGCCTTTGGGAACAATACTTAATTCAATATGCAGACATTGCTCCCAGTCATGTCGACCGTGATGCCGACCAGATCGAGCATATTCTTGACGCAGAAGTGATTCGAGGGCTTGAGGAAAGTCTGGCGTCATCCGGACACGACGTCATGCTGAGGAGCCCGCATCAAATCCAGATTACACCGGAGAAGAGTGAGAACTCCTCCTGAATCCGGAGTTTGCCCTCTTGAGTGCTAGAGCATCTTTCGAATTGGTTTGCAGGTTCTGCCTCGTGGCGAACGCGTTTCATCAGCAAAATTGCTGTGCGCCCACAAGGCAGAACGTAAAGACCAATCCTGGATTTGTTCAAGTACCGGATTCAATCATGTTCAAAAGGCATTTTCAGGACAAATAAGCAGGCGGTTTGAGCATTAATGTGTAGAATCAATTGAAAGAGGCCCTGTTCCCTAAAACAATACACCGATTTAAGAAATTACGAACTAAGTCGTCAATCGCTGGCGAATTGTTTAAGATGATGATGTCAGGGACTGGACATCCCACCAGGAGCTTTTTTGAAAACCAGTTTTGTGAGACTTCTCAGCCTGTTTGAGGGGCCGCTCTCTAGGTTTTGGAACAGTTCTTAATAATTGCCATTCGTCACTGGATGTTGGACGTTGGTAACCTGTCATGATCTTTTTGGAGGTTTTGGAAGTATGTTGAACATGAAATTATTCTCGATTGCGGTGCTTACTCTTTGCAGTTCTGTCCAGGCTGCCGAGTGGGGATCGGTGACCGGTCAATTCGTGTTGGATGGTGAGGTCCCAACGGTTGCACCGCTTGTCGCCAAGGGAGACTCAAACGCCAAAGATGCTGCCGTTTGTGCTGCAGAGGGTGTTCCTAATGATGCAATGATTTTCAATGCAGAGAACAAGGGAATTGCCAATATCGTCGTTTACATGCGACGAGCAAAAACGGTTCACCCGGATCTTGTGAATAGTAAAGAGAAGACTGTCGAATTTGATCAGAAAAACTGTAATTTCTTGCCACACATGATGATTGTTCGAACCGATCAAACGATTGTCTGTAAGTCGAGTGATGCCGTGGCTCACAATGTCCACGCGACTCCATTTGCGAATTCAGCAGTGAACTTTATCGTCCAACCAAATGATCAATCCGGCGTTGAAGTGAAATTGCCACTCGCAGAGCCGGTGGCTCCTTACGTCGAAGTGAAGTGTGATATTCATCCGTGGATGAAAGCGTGGTGGGTTGTGTTTGACCATCCTTACGCTGCAATCACCGATAAAGATGGCAAGTTCACAATCGAAAATTTGCCAGCTGGTGAAACCGAGTTCCGCGTCTGGCATGAGAAAGTCGGCTTCATCAACAGAAAATGGGTTGTCGATGTAAAACCAGGAAAAACAACAACACTGGAAACTGTTCCCGTCTCTGCTGACTCGTTCAAAGAGTAGTTCGGAGAGGACTCTTGACCTTTTAGAGCATCTTTCTAATTGGTTTGCAGGATCTGCCTCGTGAGGAAATGGCTTTGAAGCCATGAAAGTGAGCTTCGCAGGCACGGCAAGAGTTGAAAGTGCTCAAAACAAAAACGGCGTCGATTCGAAATTCGAATCGACGCCGTTTCTTTATTTGCGATAACAAATTCTGAACAGGAACCTTGTCATTGCAATTGGTAACAACAGTTCAGGTCTCTCCGCGAGGTCGAGTCTGGAGACCAAGAACAGGGTTTGCTTTCAAGCAGGTTCTCAGACCAGTACTGGTGAGAGGTTTGCCTTTTCGACTTTAGGGTCACGCCAGTTAAATCCTTTTGCGATCGCTGCCTCTGCGAGTTTCGTGAGCATTGCTCGGTCAACGTGCGGGCAGGGAAGGTGTGGGACGGCGTTTTGAGTGTTCGAGGAATCGTACTCTGGATCGTCTTTCCAGTATGACTGGTAGACTTCCATGTGCTTGAAGAACATCTCTTCCAGATCGGAAATGTTCTCTTCCTGTGGTCGGTCGACACCTAAGCCAAGGCCGTAAGATCCCACCATTTCTTCCATGATATCTCGGAAGAGTCGTGTTGTGATCGGGACTCTTGGCGTCAGGTGATATGTTTTTCCGTGAAGTGTTGGATCTGTCACGATTGTGGACATCACTTCGGAAACCCAATCAACAGGAACGAGGTTCTTTCGCTCGTCGCCGGTCGCGTTCAGGTTGATGCGGCTGCCGTCGATCTTCCCGGTGAAATTCGGCTCGGTCATACTGTGACCGATGGTGTAGGCAAGCTGCAGCACTGCGTAAAAATTGTGATACGTGAATGTCAGTGCGGTTTGTGAATCACCAATGATGATTCCCGGACGGAAGACCGTCAGCGATTCGATAAAGTCTGTGCCTCGGATCATCTCTTCCGCCATGACCTTACTTTCTTCGTAAGGGTTTGCGAATTCCTGACCGAGGTTCAGTTCATTTTCGTAAATGCGTCCTTGTCGCAATCCTGCAACGTAGGCTGTCGAAACATGATGGAACTGAGTGATGCCTGCCTGTTGGCAGAACTCCAGAACCTTTGCAGTTCCGTCGACATTTGATCGCCAAGGTTCGGAGTCTCGGCCGGTACTCACAAACGACAGACTGGCAGCGTTGTGAATAATGGAGCTGCAGTTTTCGGCAGCCCATTTGATTTCATTTGTTGAAAGTCCCAGGTCCGGCCGGTTGATGTCTCCTGAGAGAACGACTGGACGAGGAAGTTTTTTCTCCAGCAGATTTTCCCAGACCTGCATCGCAGCTTCGATGCGAGATTCTGCGTCACTTTTTCGGCTGGGTCTGACGAGAACAGCAAGTTTGATGTTTCTCGAAAGAAGATCTTTCATCAGGTATCGACCAAGAAGCCCGGTGGCGCCCGTCAATAGGAGATGATCCATAGTTGCATTCCAAATCGGAGAAGAGGCTCGGTGTATATTTTGAAGATTGAGGAATCATCGTCGAGTCGCTAGCCGGACAAAAACAATTCTTCAATATTCCACGTAGGTAAGAAGAGCACGACCGCATCCCAATAAATGAGAAGTGATCGGGGGGTCTTCTACGAAAGAGGCGGTCGAGAGGTGTAATATCCTACCCGGTTTTTGGGTGAATGAAAGTAATTCATTCCAGATTTCAACCACTTTCCAGTCTGATCCAGGCTGTCTGGCCGGATAGATCTTAATGTCTGAACAACAAGCATTGTTTGATTCATTTTCTCTAACTAGACGATGCTGGTGGAGGTTTAGGTGTTCTAAGTCTTTTTGAATAAAAGGTTTAAGTTGTAAAGGGTTTTCATTGCTGATCCTGTCCTTGAATGTCGCTTTTGATGACTTCAGCGACTGCTCGCCAAGAGACAGAACGTAAAGGCTAAAATTGGATTTCCAGGGAGGGGATGGCTCCCCATTAGCTTCAGAAATCCAAGATGATTGATGCAATTTTGCACTGATTTGAGTACTTGGTGGTTGCAAAGGAAACTCAGAAAACGCTGCACGACCTTCGATAATTTTAGCATTTTCGACTTGGTGTTCGGGGCTGTCTCGTGGCGCACTGTGATTTAACTGGTGAAGTGCGTTCGACACGGTCAGATAAAACAAGAAGGTGTTTTAAGCAGCGATTCGAGAAGGTTCTTGAGTACGGTTTTTGCGAGAGCCTGCCTGTTCTCGGACTTCTCGAGTAGGACTCTTGGCGAGTAAAGCAGGCAAGAGAACCAAGTCTGCGAAGACGGCGACAATCAGCAAGATCGACATGAGCAGACCAAACCGAACAGTGGGGATGAACTGGCTTTGGGTCAGTGCAAGCATTCCCAGACTGGCGATCATGGCTGCCTCAAAGATCGGTCGACCTGTCTTGAACAGAGCGTAAAGGGAACTGTTTTGAGTCCCTGATTCCTGTTTTGAATGATGGCGATACGCAAGCAGAAAATGAAAGGTCCCATCGACAGCAATTCCGAGTGCGATGCTGGCTGTCATCATCATGCCGATGTCGACCGGGATTCCCGCCCAGCCAAGGAACCCAAAGACCAGGCAGAGTGGCGTCAAGTTGGGGATCATCGCGAGCAATGCAGTTTTGATTGAACGTAAAGCGATCACCATCACGACGGCAATAATGCCGAGGGCTGTGGCGAAGCTTTCCCAGAATCCAATGAAAATATCATCCTGTGCCTGTTTGATGAGTGGCGCAATTCCTGTCAAGGTGACGGGGTGTGCTCTGAGGATGTGCTGAAGTTCCTCGAAGATTTGCTGTCGGTGGTCTGTGGATTCACCATGTACCCGCGCGGAAATTCGCCAATACCGCTCTCCAGCCGAGATGTATTCTTGACCATGTTGATTCGACTTTGCAGTCGAAAGTAGTTGAATGATTTCGAGGCCATTATCTGGCAAACGCTCGGGGAAGAAGCTTGCCAGAGAGAGTGTGTGCTGGATGTTCGGGTGTGCTGAGATCATCATCTCGATCTGTTTCACTCGCCGGAGTTTTTCGGTGAATGGAAGGTCTTGAGTGTCAAAATCAACAACCGCTTCGAAGGAGTCAACGTTTGTCAGTTTCTCCTCGATGTCGAGGTAGTCTTGAACGACATCACTGTTGCGTGGAAGGAAGTCGAGAGGATCGACCTTCGAAGTGAGCGAGACGATCCCCGGCAGTGAAACAAGTAGGCATGTACATGTTCCCCAAGTGATGGCCCGGCGATGTCGAATGATCTGCAACGACAATTGAGCCGGCAGTTTCTGGGAGGAATCGTGGCGGTCGGGAAATGAGATCGGCCAGAGTGAAAGAGCAATCGGCGTCAGGCCAAGACCACAGATACAGGAAATTACCGCACCCGTCGCAGCAGCGAGCCCAAACTGCTGTACCGGCACAATATCGCTCACCGTTAAAGAGAGCAGGCCAATCACGGTTGTAAAGGTCGCCAGCAAGCAAGGACGCCATGCTTTCGACAATGCGGCAGCCAACGGATCGGTTTCGTCACGACTGGAATTAAAATAGTGCAGGAGATGGATGGAACTCGCCATGGTGAAGACCATGACCATCACAGGCAGAGCTGAGAGGATGAAGTTCATCTCACCGCTCCACCATTTGACGATGCAGAGTGTTGTTTGAATCGCAAAGACTGTGATGAGAAGAATGGCTGAGGAGAGTCGCCAGTGGCGAATTGAGTACATCAACAGCCCAAAACAGATCATCAATGAGCAAAGGAAGAACTGTTTTGTATTCTTCTGTGATCCAAGTCGATTCAATTCTGCGACAATGACCGGCGCACCAGAGAAGAGGACATCTTCGTTGCTTAATTGGCTGTATGTCAGAATGTGCTGGACATCGTGAACGGTTCCTTCGCGATTGAGTAATCCATCTTCCGAAAGAATTGCAACGAGACCTGTGATCGATCCGTCTCGGGATACAACAAGACCACGCAATCGCTCGTGTGCAGTCTCCGGTGTCACACCTAACTTTGCCATCTCCTCGGTGAATCGCTGTGGTGTCCAGCAGGAGCGGATGCCCTCAAGAGACTCGATTCGAGAGGCGATTGCGGAGATCAGTTGTGGTTCAGCGACTTGATTCGGAATCCCGATCAGAATGGCTTCTTCACCACCGAAAAGGGATTTGAAATTTTCGTATTCGGAGCGGAAATCTGACTGTTGAGGCAACCAGGCTTCAATATCGTTATTGGTCGGGAGAGAATCCGCTTCTCGAAAGAGAAACGGCAGCGCCAGCAAGATCAGAATCGCTAACGGGCGACTATACTGGCGGTATAATTGTGACATGTGGACCAAAACACAAATGGTGAATTTCAAAGCACTTTTCGAACGAATCCAACAACCTTTGCGAGTCGGGTCTCTTCCTCTCTTGAGAACCAGTCTGTAGACCTCTGGAATCGTTGCTTTTCTCAATGGTTGAGGTTGAGAGAGTCGATTCAGTCTTCAGGATCAGTTTTCAAAAAGAGCAGGTTCGTCGGAATCGTTTTGGGAAAAGTGGGCCTCGCTCGCATTCGTTATCGGATGATACTGCGGGTAAGTCGGAATCGAACTCAGCAATTCTTGCGTCTTGAAAGGGCTGTTTCGTTAAGGTTTACCTGACCCGAATCACTTTCGAATCTGAAAGAGTGATCTGGGAACTTGTAGGTGACCGTATGTTCACTTTTCTTCCAGCTTTGCTTCCAGAGCCTGAATCGGGTAATCTTTTCCGGCATCGGAATCTATTTCGAGTGAAAGACCGGTCGTTTTGACAGGTTCATATTGCACTCGCGGTCGATTCAAGCTGAATTGACATCCCGCGGCGTTTAGAACGCGGGCCTGCGGAATCCTTCGAGGCACGTGTCAGTTCAGGTTCACATGATACGCAGAACTGAGCCGAATACCTGTATTTGACCTCTCAGAAATTGAGTGCGTCATTCATTGCAGCGGTTGCCGGAGATGTTCTAGAAACAGCATAAAACAATACAAAGCCAATGTTTGTGTCAATTTAATTGATTGTCAAACAGTTGAAATTTTGAGACGAACGTACTGAAATTACTGCTAAGTTCTCACATCACACAAAATTCAAACAACAAACACTTTTTACACATCTCATAGGGACACGCGACGTGTACTCTCACTCCTCCCTGAATTCGCCTCTCAGAGCACCGGACTTGGTGCTGGCGAAGGAAGTTTGCTCACAGGGAGCAACCAGCAGGACTGCTGAATGGTCGATGGTTTGTAATAAAATCGCCAACGATCAGGTCTCAGCAATGTCGGCTCAGGAGTTGACGGACGCTCATTGCGGTCAGGAAACCAACGGCGACACATCAGTCGTATTGCTTCCAGGGATTGAGGCACAGAAAATCATTCCCATGGAAAGCCAGCGTTTCGCTGGAAGATCAATCAAGGCAAACACATCGGGAGGACCAGGATTCTCATTTGAGATGCTGGATTTCTCCACCAGACACACAAGCGATCTTCAAGTGATGGATGCCAGACGGAATCCTTTCTTCAACGAAGTTGTGCGAGTACACCTTGTTCGTTCCCGCAAACGAAGAGGGTATTATGAAGAAAGAAATGCTTATCAACGTTCTCCAGCCAGAGGAGAGCCGAATTGCAATTGTCGAGGATGGAGTCCTTGAGGAGCTCTACGTCGAACGGACCAGCATCGAAAATTTTGCTGGAAACATCTACAAGGGCCGCGTTGTCAATATCGAGCCGAGTATTCAGGCAGTCTTCGTCGACTTCGGTGTCGGACGGAATGGCTTTCTCCACGTCAGTGATGTTGAGTATCAATATTACAAGCATCTGCTGAGCGAAGGTGAGCGTGGCGACGCCGAAAAGAACCACAACTCAAAGTTCAACGAACGGACCTCTCGCAACAAGCCACCGATTCAAGACATCTTCCAGCGTGGAAGCGAAGTTCTCGTTCAAGTCATTAAAGAAGGCATCGGAAACAAAGGGCCAACGCTCTCGACTTATATCAGTATCCCTGGACGCTATCTCGTACTGATGCCCGGTTTGAACCGTTTGGGAGTCAGCCGGAAAATCGCGGACGAAGATGTTCGCCGAAATTTGCGAAAAATCCTGCGAGGACTCTCTCCACCAGAAGGTCTTGGCTTCATCGTGCGGACTGCCGGAGTCGACCGGTCAGAAAAAGACTTGCAGCGAGATATGAACTATCTGCTGCGGTTGTGGAAAACCATTGTCCGGCGAATCGAGAAAACATCTGCTCCGATCGATATCTACGAGGAAAGCGATATCGTCATTCGTACGATTCGCGATATCTACAGTAATAACATCGATGCGATTTGGATCGATGGAGAGGAGTCCTATAAACGGACTCGGGACTTCATGAAGGTCGTCATGCCAAAGCATGTCGATTCTGTGAAGCTCTTCGAAGGGAAAGAACCACTCTTCCACACCTATAAAATCGAAGAAGAAATCGACAGAATCCAAAGCCGACACGTTCCACTTCCGGGAGGGGCGGCTCTGGTGATCGATCAAACAGAAGCGTTGGTTGCGATCGACGTCAACAGCGGAAGTTTCCGGGCAGGTGGAAACGACGCCGAGAAGAGTGCGTACCAAGTCAACATGCGAGCAGCCGAAGAGATCGCGAGACAGATTCGCTTGCGGGATTTGGGCGGTGTGATCGTCAACGACTTCATTGACATGCGAGACGAACGGCACCGACGCGGTGTGGAACGTAAACTTCGCGAGTGTGTCGAACGTGACCGTGCTCGTACCAAAGTCTTGCGGATTAGTCAGTTCGGTCTCATCGAGATGACCCGGCAGCGAATTCGCCCATCACTCCGTCGTAGCATTTATGAAGACTGCCCATGCTGTAACGGAACTGGTCAGGTGAAAACTGCTGAAAGTATGGCGATCGAAGTGATGCGGGCACTCATGACAGCTTCGGCACATGCAGATGTCACAGAGGTCAAGGTTGAACTGCATCAACAGGTTGCAGACTACCTGATCAACAAGAAGCGCCGAGAGATGACAGATCTTGAAGAAGAGTATGGCGTTGTGGTCCACGTTCATACTGCGATCAATGTCGGTCCGTCTCACTTGCACGTCCGCTGCTTCAACGACAATGGAGCCGCAGTCAAAGGTGCAGAAATCAAAAACTAGAGCAGTTTCCGATTCATTGATTCTCTGCCCGACGGTTCCTCGTAGCCGTCGGGCAGGATTCATGAACGACCTCGATCTCTTTCAATTTCATGACGACCAGTTTCTTTGCACACATTCTTAATGTGCAGGTCGATCTCCGCGAGGGCCGTCAGTGGAGAGTGAGAGCAAGTTTTATTGAGATCTTCAGTCTCCATTTAATCAATGGAGGTAAATGACTGCAAAGATGCTTTCGGCTCAGCAGCTGACTGAACAAGTTTTATCGTTGAGCTACTGCTTCTTTGTTGTTGGCTGCACGAGGTACACGTCATACGTGTTGCTGATTTGGTCGACGGGGATCAGCTGGTCATAGGCTCGGTATCTTCCGCTCGCGTGGTGCCGTTCGCTGCGGCTGACGATGTGCCAGCCAGCGGGGAGTTCCCCAGTCGGCAGGAGTTTTGCCTTAACTCCGACGTGCTTTAGTGAGACATCACCCGGCCAAACAAGCCAGACCGGAAGTTCGTCTTCTCGCTGATCGATCCAGTCCTGCACCAAGGGCATGTCCTGTCCCCAGTCGAGATTGGAATCAATCAGATACCGGTGACCATTCTGCGGGCCGCCGATGAATTCGTTGAAGTAGCTGAGGCTGTGGGGATAGCAGGCCAGACTGCTGATGGCAGTCATCACGACTGCTGTGATCGCCGCTTTGGGCCAGCGAACTCCTGCTGTTGCTCCGATGAGATAGATGGCGGGCAGGATTGGGAAGACATAGCGAACATGACGATTCATTTTCGTTTGCAGCGAGGCTACAACGAATAAGACGATCACCGGAAGCATCAGCGGCATGAGTCGCATTGTCGATGATCGAATTGATTCATCTCGCCAGCAGGCAACCAGTCCGGCCAAGAACAGCAGGAGAGTTGCCGCCGGAACTTTCACCAGCAGCCCAATGAGGTAGTAGTGATACCAGCCTCCGGGGTCTTTGACTTCGCCTCGCAGGTAGCTCCATTTGCCCTGTTCGAAATCGACCTTCTGTAAATCGATTCCGGTGACGTAGTCTTTCGGAAAGGGGACTGGAATCTTTCCGACCCAAGAATCCTGGAATCGATTCGCTGGGAGGTTTTCGCCGGGGATTCGAGGCGTCCCACTGAGCGGGGTTGAGTAAAAATCAAACTCACCGAGTAACGTGAATGAGCCGTTGTAAAGGTATCCCAAGTTGAGCAAATTCAACCCAAGCAGCACGATGAGGCTCAGGTGAATGAAGTCACTTTGTGCAGAGCGAATTTGTCGATATCGAACCCAGTTCATGAACGCGAGAACGATCCACAAGGCTGGTAAGGAAATCCATGTCAGTTTAGTCAGCATCGCCAACCCGAGTGATGCTCCTGCCCAGAATGCATTGAGCATAGAGCTGTTTTCAATCCATTCGGAATATCTCCACGCAGCCAATAATCCAAGGGATGTCGCTGCAACATCTGGAGTGATGAGCGAACCATGTCCCAGGAGATTGGGGGAGAAACACCAAAGCCCCGCAGCGATGCACCCAACCAATTGAGAATGAATCTGTGTTCCCCAGAAATAGCAAACAAGTAGCCCGATGACAGAAAACGGAAGGCACGTCCATCGGGCAAACTTGAAGAGCCGTTGAGAATCGACACCATTCGCAGCCACAAATTGGCGACCCATCGCCCATTCCAATCTGGTCTGAGAGTCTTTCTTGTAACGGCTCCAGTCTTCTTCATGGTGAACGAATAAAACCGGCACCGCAGCGACAGCTCGGACGAGTGGCGGATTGACACGGTATAGTGAGAAATCAGTATCATTCCAAATCGCCAACCCCGCCGGTAAATGAGCGACTTCGTCAACCGTCGGGGAATAGCGATCAGCTAAACTGCTCAGCAGGAGAACATGGACGACGACCAACCCCAGCAGCACCGCTGTGATCAGCTTTGAATGACGGGGTTGAGATTCGGTGAATTTGTCCACAATTGAAACGTTCTTTTTACCAGATGAATCTTCGTTCATTTTGGAGAGGTGATGAAACCAGAGACCCACAAAGAGCCAGAGGAAAAAATTCGCGAGAAGAAATCACCGCAAAGAAAACAGAGCTGTTTTGTGAGGAACTCCTGCTTTGTCAGCCTGCGACTGCGGATGTCTCTTCAATCACAAAAGTGCATGAGGTACTTTTCAAGAGTGACTCTTTCTGCTTGACGAAAATGATTTTCTCGTGAGGGTAGCCAGTATCAGATGTCTCGCATACTATCTCTGACTGGCTCGGAAGCAATTTAGAACTGATCCTGAAACTTGATTTGCTCTCTGAAACGTTGAGAAAAGCAACAGCTTAAGAGGTTCAGGGACTGGTTCTACTAAAAACGCCAATTCATAGAGTTAACGTTGCACTTCAAGAACTGAAATCGCAACGAACGGATTTTTACTCGCCCTGATAAAACCTGAACATGATCGCAGAAGTCGAATGAATCAAAACGATTTCTGGAGTCTTATTCGTGGTTAAGAGTACCAGTCTGAAAATCATCTGTGATGAGCGATTTACCCTATGTTTGAGAGACCGAAATTGAGTTGTCGGATCAATTTAATAAGGAGACCAAGGATGTTTCAGTCGAGAGGGAGTCGACCCCGATCAAAAGCGGCTCTACTGATGTTGCTCGTTGCAGTGGGAGTGTTGGCGGGGAATACGCCAATGGCGCAGGCACAAGATGATCCCGCTCCAAAGGTGGAGACAGAGAACCCTTTTCCAGGACGTTTTCCTGCTCCCAGTATTGATGGCGGGACAGCCTGGCTGAACTGTTCTGGTCCGATTTCATTAGAGGATCTTCGAGGCAAAATCGTTCTGCTGGATTTTTGGACTTACTGCTGCATCAACTGCATTCACGTTCTTCCCGATTTGAAGTTTCTGGAGCAGAAATATCCCGATCAACTTGTTGTCATCGGCGTTCACTCCGCGAAGTTCGATAATGAGAAAGAGAGCGAAAACATCCGTGAAGCGGTTGTTCGCTATGAGATTGAACATCCCGTTGTTAATGATGCCAACATGGTCATCGCACGAAAATATGCATTCAACAGCTGGCCGACATTCGTTCTGATTGACCCGGAAGGGAACTTTGTCGGACGTCAGCCTGGCGAAGGGAACCGTGAACTCTTCGACCGTGTGATTGGTCAAATGGTTGAGTATCATCGTAAAAAAGGGACGCTGGACGAAACGCCTGTCAGGTTTGATCTGGAACGCGAGAAAGAGCCAGATCGTCCACTGAAGTATCCCGGGAAAGTTCTCGCTGATGAAACTGGAAACAGACTTTTCATCTCTGATAGTAACCACAACCGAATTGTCATCAGTTCGCTCGATGGCAAGTTGATCGATGTGATTGGATCCGGGAAAATCGGGTCAGCTGACGGGAACTTCGAGACAGCATCGTTTGACCATCCGCACGGAATGGAACTGGTTGGAGAGACGCTGTATGTCGCTGACACGGAAAATCATTTGATTCGCACAGTCGATTTGAAATCGAAGACCGTCTCAACGCTCGCCGGGACAGGCAGTCAGGCTCGTGTCCGATTGCAACAGGGGAAACTCCGCGAGCTCGCTCTCAACAGTCCTTGGGACGTCCGGGCTTTGAATGGCGTTCTCTACATTGCAATGGCTGGGCCTCACCAATTGTGGAAACACAAAATTGGCTCGGACACTGTTGAGCTGTACGCAGGAAACGGTCGAGAAGACATTGTTGACGGCCCACTTGCCGCCAGTTCTCTTGCTCAACCCTCTGCAATCAAAACTGATGGCAAATCGCTCTATGTGGTTGATAGCGAAGGTTCTGCTATCAGACAAATTCAGGATGGAATGGTCACCACGATTGTCGGTCCACATGATCTTCCACGGGGGCGTTCACTGTTTGAGTTTGGCGATATTGATGGAGTCGGCGATCAGGTCCGGCTGCAACATCCAATTGGTGTCGCATACCACGATGGAATGCTCTACGTTGCAGATACGTACAACGACAAAATCAAACAGGTGAACATCAAAACTCGCGAATCAAAATCGTGGTTGGGAACCGGCGAACGCGGGGCAGGGCTGGATCCTGTACAAATGAATGAGCCAGCAGGGCTTGAGGCAGCGAATGGTCACCTCTTCATTGCCGATACGAATAATCATCGCATCTTGAAAGTGAATATCGCGACGAAAGAAACAACAGTGTTGACGGTCGACGGGCTCACGCATCCTGTTTCGACTGGATCGGAACCGCCTGCAGAACTTGTAAAAGGTGAAGCTGAAAAATCTTCGGCCGTCACAATCGCCCCTGGCAAAGAAGCGACCTTGACTGTGAACTTCGAGTTCGTGGACGACTATAAGCTCAACAAGCTTGCACCAGTGGCGTATCAATTGAAAGCTGTCGGACAGCAGAATATTGTCGATCCTTCGGTGCTCGGCAAGCGAAAGAAAGCTGACTCCGACGACGTTTCTGCATCTGTCACTCTCCCTCTGACTGGAGAGTCCGGCGAAGCAGTCCTTGAGTTGTCGGTCGCTTACCAATACTGCCGCGACGGTGTCGGTGGAGTCTGTAAATTTGCCTCCAAGAAGTGGTTGATCCCCGTGAAGGTCGACTCTGCGGCAAAAACTTCCGACGTGAAACTCATCGCGAAACCATAACCTGATCGAAGTCTGAGTCGTCCATCAGGCTTCGCTGATGAAGATCGCGAGACTCTGCGAAGCGACCTGACCCGGACGTGTCCGGATCAGGTCGCTTATGCCGATTTTATCGCTTGAAACGGTAGTAAGTTGAGCCAAACCTGCAGAGAAACAGCCCCGACCAGATGAACTCAACCTATTCTCTAGAAAGGTGGGCCTGTTCTTTGTGTGGTTGTGGATATGAATTTTTTCGGCCAGCAAACGTTCCCAATAACATCCCTTCACGATGTTGTTGATATCGTTGATCTCTCGATTATCTCAGATCATGAAATTGAGGAGTGGAATCAGCTTGGAGTACGCGCAATGTGCGCGAACCCATTTGTTGAATCAGACTTTGTGATCCCACTGGTCCACAACCTGAGAATTCCAGGAGTTGGGCTTCTCCGCGTTCGAGACAAACAAGGGGGCTGGAAGTTTGTGACACCTGTTGTCCAATACTACTACGAGCAAGGGCGTCCCCTCCCGGAATTGCGGGCTTTGAGTTCGAAGTACACGTTTATTGATCAACCCCTCGTCTCGAAAATTGATCCCGTATTGACGCTCACCTCGTTGTTCGGGGCTCTCTCTAATCAAAGACAATGGCACGGACTCGGAGTCGAGGTCAATCTTTCGCAGAGTGACCAGTCCGAGCTGACTGATTTTGCAGCGGTTTCGTCTGGTGTTGAATGTCATCCCGGTGAAACAGTCTTGCGCCCTGTCGTTGTGCCTGCCTCGGCAGAAGAATTACTCTCAGGCTGTTCGGGTTCCCGCCGAAAATCGTTGCGGAAGTCCTGGAAACTGCTGGAATCATACGGGAAGGTTGAATACCGATTGGCCCGCACTGCAGCAGAGATCCCGCAGGCAGTGGAACAGTTTTTACGCTTGGAATCATCTGGCTGGAAAGGCGAAAAACAGACATCTCTCGATAGTCATGCTAATGACCACCGCTTCTTTCTGGAAATGTGCGAGAACTTCTCTCAGACGAATCGGTGTCTCTTCGGTGAGTTATTGCTCAATGGTTCCGTGATCGCATCGACATGCAATCTGTTGTCGCAGCAAACTTTGTTTGCTTTCAAAATCGGATGGGATCCAAATCTGTCGAAATGCAGCCTTGGTCACTGGTCTGAACTGTTATTGGCTGATGAAATTGCAAAGCAGATTCCGGAAATCACTTTGATCGACAGTTGTTCCAACGAGGACTCATATGTCGGTCGGGTCTGGCATCGTCGCCAACAACTCGCCAGCCGACTCTATGTTTGGTCTCGCCGGGCTCGCATTGTTCAAGGGGCGAAATCTGTCGCGAAAGCGTTCGTGAAGCGATCAGTCTAAACTCAACAATGCGTAGACTCTAAATGTGGCGTCAGCGCATCGCGCCGTCCCAGTCAGCCAAGATTTCTTCCAGATGATCACGCTCCAGAATTTCGTGAGCGAGTAGATTGTCTGCGATCACTGCGAGTGCGGACCAGTTTTCTGTTCGGCTGAGAATGCGGTGAAGTTCAACGGACTTCTGTTCCAGATAAACCATTCTTTTCTGTTTGGATGTTTGTAATTGAGCGGCGTTTTGCCAGGCGTTCTCCCAGTCAACTTTCCACTCTGGAACGATCGCCGGGTGGAAGGGATCGCCGGTATAAATCATTTCGGCAACTGGTCCGCCAAGTGCGACGAGAACCCGCTTTTCGAAAAACTCTTTGCGGTTGTACTCCCCGCGCTGCCACTCAATCTCGACATCGCCGTAGCGTTCCGGTCCATCGTCCCAATCGGGGTCGATGCTGAGTGAATGGACAATCGCCCCCAGTGCCATGGCGGTAAAGGCGTGTCCAGATTCGTGATAGGCTGTGATGTCTTCCATCGTGGAAAGTTACTCGTTCTCATGAAACCTGCACAAGTGAGTGACATTCCAATGAGCGCCCTCGGTTTTTGAACAGATTCTGAATTGCGTACTTGCTTTACCGTCTCCCCGTGAAGAGCGAGGTTCTCTGGTAAAATTGCTGTTTGCCCGAGACTGAGGGCGTACGTCATTTTCAAAAAGGTTCGAGCAGGAATGTGAGAGTTTCTTATGGCGCAGTCTCGATTTTTTCCGCTGGGATGGTTGCCTCTTCCGGGAGACTCATTGACAATCAGGATGCATTCCTCCACCTTCCTCCGCTTGGGCACATCCCAATGACCTACCGCTTGAAACCGAACTCGGAAGATAAATCGGCTCCAGCATCGTCGCAAAAAGACGAGAAGCGGAAAAAGGAGGAGCCTGCCAAAACAGAGAAAGCTCTCGGACGACTGGTTTCGCTCGATGCGTTTCGCGGCTTCATCATGGTGATGCTCGCAGCGAATGGATTCGGGCTCTACAAACTTTCCACAACCGATGAATCGAGTGAGCTCTGGAATATCCTGAACCGGGAAACGTTCGAGCAGATCGCATTTCACTTTGAGCATCCCCCTTGGCAGAGCTGTTTTGTGCCAGGGAGTACTGATGCCACCGTCGGTAACGCCTGGCTGAAATGGAAAGTCTCCTTCTGGGATTTGATCCAGCCTGCATTCATGTTCATGGTTGGCATGGCGATGCCGTTTTCGTATGCACGTCGAGAAAGTTCCGGGCAATCTGCATTGACGCGAACGATTCATGCGTTTCTGCGGGCTGTTGTACTCGTGTTGCTGGCGGTCTTTTTGTATTCACAAGGAAACGATTCGACGAACTGGATGTTTACGAATGTTCTAGGGCAAATCGGATTGGGCTACTTCTTTGTGTACCTGATGTTGGGGTTCCCACGTTGGGCTCAGATCAGTGCCTTCGTCGTGATTCTGATCGGGACGACACTCGCAGGGCAGTTCGTTCCGCTTTCTCAAGAGTTTGTTCCAGAAGAGGTCAATGCAAGCTACGAACGAGGTGAAATCTTTGCTGAGCCGTATCGGCAGTGGTCGAAGAACTGGAATGTCTTTCATGAATTCGACCTCTGGTTTTTAAATCAATTTCCACGTCCAGAGAGAGACAATCCTGAAGAGATCCCCCATCGATTCAATCGGGGTGGATATACGACGCTGAACTTTGTTCCGTCGATGGCGACGATGTTGCTGGGAGTCTTTCTCGGCCAGTTTGTCTTGATCGCTCCACGAAACGGGAAGACTTTCTTATGGCTGCTTCTGGCAGCTTTGTTGTGTACAGGACTCGGCGTTGCGGCGGGGGCGACATGTAATCCCATTGTGAAGCGAATCTGGACACCGGCCTGGGTTCTTTTCAGCGGTGGCTACGTCATCGGACTGTATGCACTCTTTTATTTGCTGTTCGATTTGTGGCCGTTGAAGAAATTGGCGTTCCCACTTGTTATCGTTGGAATGAACTCGATTTTTGTTTACATGGTCGGACAGCTCTTGCGTTCCTGGATCTCTCGCGAGATCGTCAAGAAACACTTTTCGTTTGTGATCGATAAATTCTTTGTACTGGTGCAAAGTGTTACCGGTTCAGAGTATTCTCCGGAACAACTTCAAGAAATGTTTGCACCAGTGACGGTGGCGACTTCGGTCTTCCTTGTCATTTGGCTATTTTGTTTATGGCTTTACCGTCAGCGAATTTTCATTCGCATTTGAAATCACGTAACCTCTAGAACTCAATGAATTTTGAAAGAATCGACATGAACTTTTCTCGACGAATCGCAGGCTTGGCCCTGCTGGCTCTCTTAGTTAATGGCTCTGCAGCATCGACACAAGCTGAAGATGCCAAAGTGATTCGCGTGGGAGTTATCGGTCTCGATACCTCGCACGCACCTGCTTTCGCAAAATTGCTCAACGATAAAGATGCCTCTGGTTATGTTCCTGGTTGCAAGGTTGTGGCTGCTTACCCGCAAGGAAGTGCAGACATTGAATCAAGCACCAGCCGCGTTCCTCAGTACACGAAGCAGTTTCAGGACATGGGGATTGAAATCGTTGATTCAATTCCGGAATTGGTCAAAAAAGTTGACGCAGTTCTGTTGGAGTCGAATGATGGTCGACCACATCTGGAACAAATTCGACCGGCGCTCAAAGCTGGGATCCCAGTTTTTATTGATAAACCGATTGCTGGGTCGTTGAGTGATGCGATCACTATCTTTGCCGAAGCAGAAGCTGCCGGCGTGCCGGTTTTCTCAGCCTCTTCGCTTCGCTACATCAAAGGTGGTCAGGAAGTTCGTAACGGTTCCATCGGAGAAGTGACCGGAGCAGATACGTACAGCCCTGCGTCATTGGAAAAAACTCATCCCGATCTCTTCTGGTACGGGATTCATGGTGTCGAAGCACTCTTCACCGTAATGGGGCCCGGTTGTGAAGAAGTCGTTCGCATGTCGACTGACGACTACGATGTTGTTGTTGGAAAGTGGAGTGACGGCCGCATTGGAACTTTCCGAGGTCTTCGAGCTGGTAAGCGTGGATACGGCGGAACCGCCTTCGGTACCAAAGGGACACAAGTCATCGGACCGTACGCTGGTTATGCTCCGCTTCTGAAAGAAATCGTGACCTTCTTCAAAACTGGCAAAGCACCTGTTTCCAAAGAAGAGACTCTTCAGATTTACGCCTTCATGGAAGCTGCCGACGAAAGCAAACGCCAAGGCGGCAAACCAGTCTTGATCAAAGATGTCATGAAAAAAGCTGGCGGGAAATAGTCAGAAACAGTAGAGCAAACTGCTCTAGCCCCCGGTCATTGATCGGGGGCTATTTTTATTTTGGGCCCATTTTGTTTTTGTTGAAAAGCCCAGTGTGCTTTGTCTCAGTGCTGCATGTGTATTAACGCCGTCTTGTCGTTGTGTCTTATCACTGTGTTTTCAATGATTTCAGGTAGTCGAGGTATTGCATGTCGAGTGTTCCGAAGGGGACTTCGGTGAGGGTTTCGAGGCTGTCGGGGTTGTAGCGGACTCGGTCGATGGGGCTGTAAACTTGTGACAAGTATTCAATGAATGCGTCCCGATACAGGCCATCCTGGTAATGCATAAAGAAGTGAACCAGACCGGTCGCCTGGCTGTAGTATTCGTGAAGTGTGTGGTTTTCTGGAGGTCTTTGAAACTGCCGCTTTCCGAGGCTCATGAATTGCCTCATCGGGATGTAAAAATCGTCGGCGGTGACAATTCTTTTCGCCCAGTAGATACGCGGGTGAGTCGGGTCTCCGGTACTGATTTTGACTTTCGATTCTTGCCCCGAAGGTGAATCGGATTTGACGGTTTCGATTTCGAACGATTCCAGATAACAGGCAAATCCTTCAATGACCCAGAAGTTGTTGTGTTCACCGACATCGACAAGTCGCCGCCCGCTTTCCCCGAGGATTTGGTGAGTCACTTCATGGAACATGGTTTCCTGATTGGGCTCGGCCTGCTCGGGGTCATCGTCGTAGTAAAAGAATGAAAGCCGCGCCTGAGGAAGGTAGAAACCTGTCGCGATTTGGGTGGACTGATTTCTGTTCTGAAGTTCCTGGACGAACTCTTCTCGATTCGAGTAGTAATAGATTCGATGCCGATCCTGCAGCCGACCGCGAGAAACCGCTCCTCCGCCGAAGAGTTTCTTCATTTGGTCAGAGGTTTGGAAAAACGCAGCGAACTCTCGCATAAAGAATTGATGGAAAGTTTCTAACTGCCGGCTGATTTCGACAGCCTTTTCTTGCGACAAATTTGTTTTGATGTGGAAGTGCTCAGTTTCAACTTCCCAGCCTTTGCGAAAATCTTTGCGAAGGGCCGCTTCTTTGGCGGCCGTCATCCATCGACCTTCAAACAGTCGTTGTCCCTGTAAATATTTGTCGACATTGTTCTTGTGAATCCAGCCGAATTGAGGATGGTCGACAAAACCGCGTGTGCGCATCGTTTTCGAAAAGGGTGTCGACCAGTCTTCGCCATCTCGGGCATATCCGAGAAGCTTTCGCCCCTGTCGATGATCGGGATTGTGGTAAACGAGTTCACGGACCAACTGATAAGCAAAACTTGCGTGACGTTTTTGAATTGCCTGAAGTGCCAGACGATACAGTTGAAGAGAGTAATCCTCTTCGATTTTGCGTAATTGGACACGCCATTGAGTCTCGGCTGGACCGAGAGTCTTCGGAAGATCCGGAAGGACAGAGGTCGGCAAATCGTCGTAGTCGATCAACCCTTCGTCTGAGGGAGAAGCTCGCTTGATAATTTCGTCGGCATCGCTGAAGAAACTGTTCGCACGGCAGAACTCCGCAAGTTGCATCATTTCCTGAGCGAAGTTGGCGTGCGCCTCTTTGTACTGCTCCTTGAGGAGTGCAAGGTGAGGACTCTCTGCTCGGACAGTCGCTCCACTAGCGAGGCCTGAGATAACGAAAAGTGTCCCGATGGAGCGTATGATAAGTGTTTTAATCGTCATAACCTGATTTTAGGTGAGACAGTCAAATTGGAAAAGAGGACTCTTTGTGTGTATGGACTGCATCGGAGTGTGGGGAGACTAGTGTTGTGAAAGGCTGCAGGATTCTCAGGGTAAGACATTGGTGGTAATTCATGGTCACGACGACTGGCACACGCGATCTACTTGCAAATACGCTCGAGCGGACCGGGACCGGCTCGTTGCTCTCTGCAACGGTAGGACGTTGGAATGGGTTGGTCGTCTTTAATTATCACCGCATTGGCAACGCTAAAGAATCGTTCCTCGATCGGGCAATTTTCAGTGCCTCGCAGGATGAGTTCGATCAACAGGTTCGGTTCCTGAAGCGGAACTTTGATATCGTTGGTGTTGAAGATCTGCCGAGGGTTTTGCATGACTCTTCAAGCCAGGCTGTGATGATCACATTTGATGACGGGTATCTCGATAACTACGAAGTGGCGTTTCCCGTATTGAAAGAGCACAAGGCGTCGGCTCTCTTTTTTATCGCGAGCGGATTTCTCGACGATCATCCCATTGCCTGGTGGGACGAAGTCGCGTGGATGGTTCGCACATGCAAGCTGTCCAGTCTCCAATGGAAAGAGCATTTCGAAGAGCCGTTCCCATTGAAGAGTGAGCCTGCCATCGCTGAGGCAATTTGTCAGCTTCTCTTGAAGTTGAAATCCATACCCGAAACTGAGGCGGCCGATTACCTGACGCAGCTAGGAGAGATTACCGGGACTGGGCGGTGTCCGGAAGATGTTGTGGATACGATTTGGATGTCTTGGGAAATGGTGCGCGAGATGAGGCGATCCGGGATGGACATCGGCGGACATACGGTGACGCATCCAGTCCTTGCAAACTGTTCAACCGAGCAGCAACGACACGAGATCAAACAGTCAAAACTACGGATTGAGCAGGAATTGGATGAACCAGTTTCTGCGTTCAGCTACCCGGTCGGGCAGCCCGATTCATTTACCGAAGAGACAAAACAGATTCTTGCAGAAGCAGGTTATGAATGGGGCTTCAGCTTCTACGGTGGCTACTGTCCGACGTCTGGCTTTGATCCGTATGATCTCAAGCGAATGCCGGTCGAAAAACGAGTTCACCGAAATCTCTTCCGCTCCATCGCCAAACTTCCCCAACTCTTCGCGAAGAAGTAGCTCTGAGTGGGAAGCTAAGTCTGCATTACTCAGCAGCGCACACCCTTTGAAGGACTTCGCATCACTTACTGAGTCGGTGGGGGCAATCGGTACTGCCGGAGTTGCTTGCTGCGATGTTGTTTCAGACGACGTACGACGTATTCGTTGAGAATCTCGTTGCGTGTGTTCCAGTCGCTCTCGCTCAATCCTGCTGCAGGAGCAAGTTCACCCATGGTTTCGAGTGCGAGTTCACAGGCTGCGAGAGATCGCTCGGTGTCGATGGTTTCAAACTTGGAGATTTTTTCGGTGTTCTGCCAGCGGATGTTCCAGCGATACCGTAAAATTTCCACAAGTCCATTTAACTGATCCCAGCGAGCATCGTCTGTGGCGACACTTTCTGGATGTTCACAAATGATGTGGATCGCCTCGCAAACATTCCTGACCGATTGATCGGTCGGAGTTGAGTAGTAGATGGTGAAAAGCAAGTTGTTCAGTTGAGCCAGATCAGTTGGTTGATCCACTTTGCGAAGGTACTGGATCGCTTCGTGGCTGACAAACGTCCCGAGCAGGGGATCGAAGGGATGAATGTACTTGATCAGTTCATCGACCATTTCGGGCGTTATCGTTTTTGCTTTAGCAAGTTTCCCTAAGGTTTCGATGTAGTCTTTTCTTCGCTGATCATCGGGATGAAGGCGGCGTTTTAGGCCTTCGTGTTTAACCTGCATGATTTTTGAACGAGGACGATCCAGAAGTTGCTTCTTGATCGCGGCGCGGTACCCCCAGATGTTATCCGGGTTGGCGTCAATGAGCTTGTGAGCGATCTGAACATCTTCTAGTCGCTGAGCGATATCGAGGCTTTCGTCATCTTCAAGGTAACCGCCGAATGTTTTGCCGTACTTGGAAAGTGCGATGCGTGTCTGTTGGGATTTCGGTGCCCAACGTGCCACTTCAACGGGAATTTGAAAAGCGAGCCCGGGGTACTGAGGCGAGAACGGAGTTGTCTTCTCAGGGAGCCATTTGACGACCGCTGCATCGTTCAATGTGCCTCGTGTTACGGGTATCGACCAGTCCCAACCGATCTCTGAGAGCAGAAAGCGAGCTTGTGGATTCTGAATGCGGTCGACGAATTCTGGAGAGATGATTGGCTCGGTTTGTAGCGATCCAACCAAAAGGATTTCGCCGGGGACTGACTCAAGGATCAGCGTTTGTGGGAAGACGGATTTCAAAGTCGCGACGGTCTTCTGGATGATCTCTGGACCGAGATCGTAGTAAGCCAATCGTTGGCAGAAGATGCCTTTTTGGGAAAGGAGTCGTTTGACATCCTGATAAAAAGTTTGTGTAAATTGACCAGCACCTGCGGTTGTCGCACTCATTGTTTCGGGGGCGATGATGGCATCGTACGTTTGTGCGTGACGTGCTTTCACTGCGAACTGCAACTCTGCATTGATGAATTGAACTTCGAAATCGTCAGCCCATTCTGATTTGAGCGAGTCACGAACTTTGTCCAGAAATGGGACGCCATCGACGACCGTAACGGATCGAAGCGGGTAGGCCTCGCAAGTTTGCAGAGTCGTCGTGTGCATTCCCAGTACAAGCACATGCTCGACCTGAGGATGTGCGACCAGCGAAAAGAGTCCGGGAATCACCTCCGCTGCACTCTTGGGACAGGTTGCAGAGTTCGTGGAATGCAGTTCGGCGACGAGGCCATCTTTTCGAATCATCAACTGCGAACCGCGATGTTTCCAGAAGCTCCAGCGGCTTTCCAGATTTTCGAACTTGTGGGACAACCGTCCATCGTCCATCCAGTGCAACTTCGAAAA
This sequence comes from Thalassoglobus sp., assembly GCF_048270125.1. Classification (NCBI taxonomy): domain Bacteria; kingdom Pseudomonadati; phylum Planctomycetota; class Planctomycetia; order Planctomycetales; family Planctomycetaceae; genus Thalassoglobus; species Thalassoglobus sp. The sequence goes on from NZ_JBLWTN010000012.1 coordinate 124,887, forward strand.
TTCCACACCGTTTCGAAGTGCGGAGAAAGCATTTCCTGAGTAGACCAATTTTTCAGGGTAAGCCATGTTCAGTTGTGGAGTCAGCAGGAACCCTGCAGCGACAAGGCATCCGAGTGACGCGAGTCCGATTTGTTGAATCCAGGTTTTGGGAAGTTGTCCCAGCAGCAATAACAGTCCACCAGCAATGATGAACGTTGCAACGAGAAGAATTCCAACGGCAGTCGTGACCGTGATTCCGCTCCACAGGGCAACGCAAAGGCCCGCTGAAAATGCAAGAATCTGACGACTCATTACGCCGGAAGTCGATTCATGAAGAGCTGGTGCGGTTCTGAGCAGGACTCCAATCGGGAAGCTCAACAGCATCAGTAATGCGGTTCGCGAAAGGAACAGTAGGTATGTGTGAGAGATGGATGCGGTCTCCAGCACGAGCAAATACGTGACAAGTGGAAACAGAAGCACGGTAAGTGCTCCCCATGTTGCCAGTGAGAACCATTTCGTCGCTGGCGAGACTGTGCGCGGGATCAGTCCACCGCAAGCAATTCCAAGCAGGAAACTCCCGGCGAAGGAGAATTCTGAAATCAGATTGTTCAGGACAATTTGAGAGCAGATGAATGCGGCAATCGCAAAGGCGAATCCGAGACTGGCTGCGAAGAGGATTTCGAGACTCACCACTCGGCGCGGCGGGGCATCGGTTGATGTTGACGTTGGGGGTAGGGTTGTCGAGTTTATTGCGAATTGCTGAGAGTAATATGCCAGGGCTCCGGCGAGGATCGTTCCCGAAATCGCCAGCCACATCGCGACATTCGGAGAGATTGCGAAGCCGAGGAGTGACGGGACCAAGACCAGTGAGAGTCCGATTCCGGTGAGGAATCCAGAGCGATGTATCGTTTTTTGTGTGAATAAAACTGTTGACGCACAGGCCATTGGAAACAGTGAAGCCATCACAATGGCGAAGGTAATTCCGAATTCGGTGGTTCGGGACGCCAGTTGTGAAACTTCAAATTGCCGGATTGATCCCAATGAAAATTCAAGGACGACGGGCTGAAAGAGAGTCCAGATCGGAAGTGACCAGAATGCGATTGTTGTGATCAGTCGGCCTTGCCCTCGAAAGAATGAGACACATGCTAAGGCAGACAAGCCAAATGTCAAAATCGTCGCGATGGTCACTTCAGGGCTTGGCCCGAGTGACAAGCGTAATCGCGTGACGACGGTGAGAAAGAGAAGACCGACACACATTCCTGCAACCACCTGAGTGGTGATGGGGAGGAATGGTCGGACGATATTCAGGAATGCACGCAAGCGATTCATCGGCATCCTTGCCAGCTTGGGTGAGTGGGAAAGTCAGAATGATGAGAGACGCAGACGGCTTGCAGACTCTCTCCGGCCTTGAATTTACGTCATTTCGCGAAAATGGAGCAAGGTCATTCTGTCATTTGTACAAAATGTCGACTCCGGGCAGTCTGCTTTCCACATTTCTGAAATCGAAGCGCGGTACTGAGTGCAGCGAACATCTTCAGACGATATCCTTTCCGTTTGCGCCTCGAAAATGCTGATGAGAGGCCATTTATTGACAAATCCCTATCCGAAAACCTCTGGAATGATGGATCTTCTCAGTCTCTGAGAGGTCGTTTCCAGGTTTTTGAATCAGTTCAAGAATTCTCTGAACCATAGAGCAGCTCTTATGACTTCCGAATCGACGTATCCAGTCGTGACGCTCAAGCCCAAAAAAGCTTTGCCGTTTTTTAGCCGTCACCCATGGATGTACGCAAATGCGATTAAAACGATCACGAACTCTCCCGATGTCGGAGCTGAGGTTGTCGTCCTTTCGAATGATGGAAAATTCATTGGGCGAGGTCTCTATAATCCGCAAAGTAAAATCCGGGTACGGCTCTATTCCTGGGAGGAAGAGCAACTTTTAGAACGTCCATTTTGGGAACGGAGAATCAAGGCTGCGATCGATCTTCGTCGGAAGCTCTTCGGCGACGGTCCCGCGTGGAAAGCCTGCCGTCTCATTTTCAGCGAATCTGATGGTCTCTCCGGTTTAACTGTGGATCGTGTTGATGACTGGCTGGTGGTGCAATGGACCAGTGCGGCTCTCATTAAACATCAGGCAGAGATCCTTGAGATTTTGCAAGCTGAACTTTCACCAAAAGGGATTTGGCTGCGTACAGAAAAAGGGATCAAAGAGCTTGAAGGTCTCGATGTGAGCGACGGACTTCTTTCCGGAGAGAGACCGCCGCGTCCGTTGTTTATTGAAGAGAACGGCTTGCAGTTTGGCGTCGATCTTGTCGAAGGGCAGAAGACGGGGTTCTATTTTGATCAGCGGGAAAATCGCAAGGCCTTCGCTGGCTATGCCGATGGGGCAAATGTGTTAGATGTTTGCTGTTATACCGGCAGCTTCGCTCTCAATGCAGCGAAGCAACCAGGTTGCCAACATGTTCATGCGATTGATTCTTCAGCCTCCGCATTGGAATTGGCAAAAGGGAACGCCGAACTGAATGAACTTTCAGCAAAGATCACGTTTCAGCATGCCGATGCGTTCGATGCACTCGAAGAACTTGTCGCTGAGAAAAAACGGTTCGACTTAATCATTCTGGACCCACCGAAAATGGCGCGAACACGCGGGGGCTTGAGCCGGGCGATCAAAGGCTATGTTCGCATGAATCGCATGGCGATGGAATTGATGAATCCGAATGGAATTCTGATGACGTGCAGTTGTTCGGGGCATGTTACTCACGAAGACTTCGAGCAGGTCGTCGCTCGTGCGGCACTCGACGCCAACAAGACAGTACAAATCCTGGAAGAGCGTGGACAAGCACCCGATCATCCGGTGATCTCAAGTTGTCTGGAAACGTCCTACTTAAAGACGTTTATCTGTCGGGTGAGCAGCTAGTTTCCAACTCATTCACAGTCCACGATTTCATGCAGCGCTTGTCGAAGCGAGCGTTCGGTTGACGTTCTGTCGCGGCGCGTTACTTTCAGTGCTGGAAACCTTCGTATTTTTGACGTTTGGAGAGACCCATGCTTCGCGTTTTGAGTTTGTTGTTCGTTGTTCCATTTCTCGTTTCTGTTTCTCATGCAGAGGTGAAAACAAAAAAGATTGCTTACGAACATGGCGACGCAAAGTTGGAAGGTGTTTTGGCCTGGGATGATTCATTCGAAGGCAAACGCCCCGGTGTCCTGGTTGTTCATGAATGGTGGGGGCTCAATGACTATGCTGAACTGCGAGCAAAGGAGCTGGCAAAGTTGGGATACGTCGCTTTCGCTTTGGACATGTACGGAAAAGGACAAGTGACAACTCATCCGTCACAGGCGGGGGAATGGGCTGGCAAGATTCGTGAGAACACACAGGCATGGAGAGAACGCGCGCTAGCGGGACTCGATGTTCTCAAGAGGCAAGACAATGTTGATACCGCAAACATGGCTGCGGTTGGTTATTGCTTCGGTGGTTCGACAGTCCTGCAATTGGCCTACGCCGATGCTCCACTCAAGGGAGTCGTCAGTTTCCATGGTGCTCTTGTTCCTCCCAAAGAAATTGAAAAAATTGACTCCAGTGTCCTTGTGTGCCACGGAGCCTCTGATTCATTTGTTCCGGCGGAGCAAGTTCAGACCTTCGAAAAGGAAATGCAGGCTATCAATGCGGACTACCAACTCGTTTCCTACGGAGGAGCACGTCACGGATTTACGAATCCGAAAGCAGGGGACTTTGGTATCGAAAATCTGAAGTACGACGAGAACGCGGACAAACGATCTTGGAGCCTGATGCAGAGTTTCTTCGGTGAACTTTTTCCAAAGAAGAACTAAGAGTCTCTAACAATCGCTCTGGAGTCGGACCGAAAGACTTGGATTTCGGACTCTTGTGCAGGTTTTTCTGGAGCGAATCACTCTTTAGGGATTGTCGAATCGTGATTGACGAACAATTTTGAGTCCGTGGCCCCTTTCGTTCCGCGCTGACAGTGTGGTACGAAAGGGGATTCGTTTGCATTTCGTACAAGTCCTGTCACAATACTCAGATACGAAAAGTTTGAGCATTCAGTTCGGATCTTTTTTCTGCGTGTCTTTGAAGTTGGAGCGGCTGCCGGTGATTTTTGGATTTGGTAAGGGTGGGCGAGATCACGACGACGATGATGACGATGAAGAAGAAGACGAACTCGACTTCATCCTCTTTAAAGGGGCTATGAATGAGAATAATCCCGATCTTTCTGCAAATGGACGTCTCGTTCAGGCGGGGTTGATTCCAGCGAAAAAACTGATTTCCGAAGCACTCGCACGTCGAGCGGACACGATCCGCGTCGAGCCTAAAGGGAAAGTGGCTGCGGTCTCTTATCTGGTCGACGGAGTTCCGTATCCTGCGGCAAAAATGCCACCCAAGGCAGCGAATGCTGTCATCCAGATGCTGAAACTTCTGGCTGGTTTGGATATTACAGATAAGACTTCCAAGCAGAGTGGGGGAATCAATGCTGAGTTCGACGAAGTTGACCACGAAGTCCGGATTGATGTCTCCCCTGTGAAGACGGGTGGCGAACGATTGCTGGTTCGGGTTCAGAATCTGAAAGAGAAGCTCGAAACGCCGAGCGACTTGGGATTCAGTGACGATTTACAACAAAAAATTCGCGAGATTGGAAGTAGCAAGACCGGGCTGATGCTTGCTGTCGGAATGCCGATGTCCGGGACGACGACCCTCACAATCGCGATGATTCGAGGGATTGATCCTTACCTGTACTCGTTGGCCTCGATTGCCGACATGCATGGTCGTGATTTGCCGCATATCCAGGATTTCAAATGGAATGAAGGGGACGATCTCGAAGCGACCATCAAACGAACAGTTCGCTCCGATATTGATGTCCTTTTTGTTGACCCAATCAACTCTGCAGAAGAGATGAAAGTGGTCCTGGAAGGGGCGGCAAGTCAGGCGTTTATCTCAGAAATTCCTGCGAGAGATGCTGCTGACGGAATCGCTCGCGTTGTCGCTCTAACGAAAGATCCCAAACTGGTCACCGCGGGGCTGCGGTTGGTGATCAGTCAGAAACTTGTCCGTTTGCTGTGTCGAAAATGTCGCCACGCATACCGTCCAAATCCGAAACTCCTTTCCAAAGTCGGTCTTCCTAAAGAGACCCGCAAACTTTATCGCGCTCCGCGATTAGATGAAGAGGATGACGAAGAGGAAGATGTTTGTGACAACTGCGGTGGAACAGGCTACCGTGGCCGCATCGGATTGATCGAGATGATCGAACTGACTGACGACATTAAGAAACTCATCCTTGCCGGGGCAGATGCAGCTGCACTGCGTAAGAAAGCCCGTGAAGCGGGGATGCAGTCGTTTCAGTCCGATGGAATCCGACTTGTCGCCGAAGGAAAAACGTCTCTCGAAGAACTTCAGCGGGCGTTTCGCGCTTGATCTCTCGAGAGTTCGAGCTGAACCATTTTGTTGCATGGGACGACAGATTTTTCTGTCTTCCCGTGATCCCAGTAGAGATTCATGAAGATGAAGAGTTGTTAGTGAACCGGCAGCTCGGCAAGCTGCACGAATGATTTTGCTCTTACCAACCTTTGATGACCCACGAACGAATCACAAACGTAAAGCGAAGGCTTCAGCGAAACTTGATTCTCAAGAAATCGAAAAACTCTTTTGAGGCAATTCCTGACTTCCGACAAGGTTTCACATCACTGGAGGAATTGAGTTGCAATTTTTAGAGGTCTTGGCAGCGATCGTTTTGTTCCTCATTGGGCTCCGATTGTCGGCTTTTTTCAGTGGCTCGGAGACGGGGTTTTATCGTCTCAGTTTACCGCGACTGAATATCGATGCGCGTGCTGGTGACCGGCGAGCACAACAGCTTCTCTGGTTTTCAAAGAACCCGGCTTACTTTGTGGCGACCTGTCTGATTGGGAATAATGTCGCTAACTATTTGACCACGGCGGCCATTGGATGGGTCGCGCTTTTAATATTGACCACAACGAACGAGCAGATTGATATCGCTGTCACGTTGTTGATGTCTCCGATTATTTTCCAGTTCGGTGAACTGCTTCCGAAGAGCATTTATTATCTGACGCCACTCACTCGCTTACGAAAAGATATCCGCTGGTTCCAGTACTTCTTTCGCGCGTTTTTGATTCTCAGCTTTCCGCTCGTCTTGCTGACTCGTCTGCTCGAAAATCTGAGCATGCAAAAAAACCAACCAGCAGAAATCGTTCTTGGTCGAAACCGACTTGTACAGCTGTTGCAGCATGGGCATGCTGAAGGAGTGTTGACAGATATCCAAAGCCGGCTGACGAACGGTCTGTTGCAACTCACACCGCAGTCCGTGCGAACTTCGATGACGCCGCTCCCCCGGATTCTTGGCTTGTCAAATTCTGCTTCGAAGACAGAAATCCTGGAGTTCGCAAGGAAGTTCGGGATTTCAGCTGTGGTCGTTCATCATGCCGAATCTCCCGAGGACTGGTACGGCTACGTCCCTGTGGCTGAATTACTTCAGTCCGATGAGCCACAATCAGTCATTCATTCAATGCCGGTGATCGATCACCTCAGTAGTAAACTCGTCGCTTTGCATCAATTGCAGCGTTCCAAGTCCATTTATGGAGTCGTCAAGAAAACCGATGCCTCCGGCGAGAGCCATACTTTGGGGATTTTGTCGCGCAACGGACTCGTGGAACAGATCTATCGTCCCGAACTCACCCAGTCAGCATTCCGCGCGAGGTGAGGAAATCCTGATTCGAAGTGCAGGGGCAGGAATTGAATTCAATTTCCAGAAAATTCCAACACCCTGACAGGTCACTTCGTAATCAGGTCAGATTCCTGCTGTCCTTGTCATGAACATGTAGAACCAGTCCGGAAACTTGTGGAATGCTCAATTCTCTCACTGATTGAGAGTGGTGACTCCGGTTTCAGGATCAATTCTAGAGGCTTATTGAAAATAATTTACATATCCTGTCTCGTGGTGATATGCGATTTTCCACACGAAAAGCATTCTCCACGGGCACAAGAAGTACGAAAGTGTTCAAACGGTTTGAGTTTCGCTTGCCCGTTGTCATTCTCCATTCGAGCAGCGGGTTCAATTTGAAACGAGTTTAATTTGCGGCTCGAGAGGCCGCGGAATGTGGATACGATGCCCAACAAGTCTTCCCCAAAGCAGAAGAGACTTCGTCCGGAAGAGATTGTCACCTTGAGTCGTGAGATTCAGGCGATGGTCGCTGCCGGCGTCCCGTTAGATATGGGGGTTCGGAGTGCTGCGGGAGGGTTCTCTCCGAATTTGGAATCGGCTGCACACAAAATCGCAGATCGACTCGAACAGGGAGCCAGCATTTATGAAGCGTTCCGCGATGAGGCATCCGTGCCTCCAGTGTTTCGAGCAATTCTCGTCGCCGGGTTTCGATGCGGGGAAACAGAATCGGTACTTCGAGACATCACCAACCTGACGCAAATGCAGATTGCATTGCGACAGGCTCTGAAAATTGGCTTGGTCTATCCGTTGATTATCGTCTTTCTGGCGATGGCGTTGTTCCTGATTGTCATTAACGGGATGCTTCCCAGGCTGGCGGAGTTCCATGTTCTAATCGATGCAGAAGTTCCTCGTTGGATGTCTGTACTGATGAACATTCCCGTCCCGCGGTTCGCTTTGGTTTTCATATTGTTGGCGTTTTTCGCCTCGATAATCTGGCTCATCAGAACTGGTCGACTGACTCCTCTGGGAGGGCTTCTCTGGATGCCTGGCGTCTCCGGGGTCGTGAGGGATTTTTCGGTTGCTCATTTTTCCCATTTGTTGTCACTGCTGGTGAGTTACGGCGTGCCACTTCCCGAAGCACTTCGGCTGACTGCGGAATCGATTCCAGATGGACCTTTGAAACAGCAGACATATGCAATCGCCACCAATGTTGAACGTGGTGAGGAAATTTCAGACTCGCTCAATGGGCAAGCTGCGTTTCCACCATTTTTGAAGTGGTTGCTGGTAGCCGGCCAGCGTGATTCTGAATTAGGAACCGCTCTTAAGCATGCATCAGAATTTTATCAGAGTCGGGCTCAAGGCCGGGCGATCTGGCTGAGCAAAGTGGTCCCAGCGATGTGCGTTGTTGTCGTCGGTGGAAGCGTGACCTTTCTGTATTCGTTGAGCGTCTTCGGGCCGATGGTCGAGCTATGGTCAAAAATGGCCCAAAACTGATCATGTATTTATTTTGGATACCAGCAATACGCATTCATGGAGTAGAACTTGGAATCTCCGGACGAGACATCTGATCCGCAACCGACTGAGCCTCGCACAGTATTGTCGCCGCTCATGATCGCTGCAGGTTTGCGCGCCGCTGCAAGTGAGATGTCTTCGAGTAAAGACCGGGAAGGTCTCACCAAACTTGCTGATGCATTGCAGACCGGTGCCTCGGTGGACGGAGCACTCGCGAAGACTCCTGGCCTTCCCGCTGATCTTCAGCAGATCGTTCTCGCAGGAACCCAGACCGGCCGGCTTCCTCAACTGCTGGAAGAGTATCTTTCGTCGAATCGTCAGTCTCGGACCCTTTGGAAAAGCTTCTATTTCAGTCTGCTCTACCCCACCATCGTTCTTCTCTTTGCGATGACTGCGGTCTCATTGTTTCTGGCACTGATCGTTCCACAATTCAAAGAGATCTTTTTAGACTTCGGCGTGGAGCTTCCATTGCTGACTGAGGTGATCATTAAGTCCGCGGATGTCGCGAATAAAGTTTGGCTGCCAGTGTTTGTTGTCTTTGTCTGTTTAGTAGTGTTGTTCCTCATTCGCAAGATGATTCCATTTGCAGCGTTTCGGGCACGCCTGTTTCATTCTCTTCCTTGGATCGGAACTGCCCAGGCGATGGCAGCGGCTTCAGAATTTTGTTCGCGGTTAGCGGTTCTGGTTGAGTGCCGCATGCCGTTGCACGAAGCGATGCAGATTGTCTCGCAGACCGTTCACGATCCATACATGAGTGAAGTGACAACCAAGTTCTCGAATCAATTACGATCAGGGGCTCCGCCGGAAGAGGTCGCTCGAGATTTACCAGGGCTTCCTCATTTTTTGAGGAACGCATTTCGCTGGTCGAATGACCCTGAGACATTTGCTGAGGGGCTCCGCTCATTGGCGATTGTGTATGGCTCGCAAGCACGCGTTTCAGCCGGGCGGCTTATCATCGTCACCGAGCCAGTTGTTTTCGTTGGCGTGGCACTGGTGACAGGTACTGTTGTAATCGGCATGTTCCTTCCCCTCATTCAACTGATCAACGAACTCAGCTAACAAGGGATACTCGTTTATGGAGCCGCTCCTTATCCTGCTTGTGATACCTTTCATCGCATTCATGATGTTGCGCGCCGATTCTCTGCGCCGAAACGGTCTCGACCCGCAAACTCGCGAAGCCGCGCGGAAGTCTCTCCCTCTTCTTTCCGTGGTCATCTGGCTGATCGCTGCTCTCTTTTTGTATTTCGGTTTTCAGGAAATCCGGACACCTGAAGTCACTTACAGATTTGTTTTCGTTACGACAGCACGGCTCGGGTTAGGAGTTGGCCTGCTGTTTCTCGGTTGGAAATCATGGCGAATCTCGAAGCATATTGAGCAAGCGGATCTGCCACTTCAAGAAGTGGTTCGTCGCGATTTAGAAGAGACAACGGCGCGAATAACGGCGATCCTTTTTATTCTGTTGCCGTTCGCGTTACCAGTAATGGTCTTGTTAGCCTTTGTGGGGTTTATCCCATTGATTTTTGTTGGTGCTGCAAATTTTTCAAAAAGCTATATCTTGAATCAACTCTTGTGGGCCTTTGCGATTGCAACAAAAAACCAATCTGATCTGGCGATTGAAGTTCAGGCGCTCGAACAGGTGATCCGGAGGGAGCAGAACTCCGTTGTGCGATACGTTTTTCTCGGACTGACAGCATTGGTCCTCGTTGTTCTGGCCGGATTACTCTTTTCTTTCAGTCAGTTCCTCGGCATCTATTTTATGGTGATCTTAATTTTCATCGCGTTTGCGTATGTGGTCCGTCGTGTCAGATTGTTCTTTCTGGTGGAAAGGCTGGGGATTCTAGCGGCATCTTTGAACCACGGTCAGTCACTCAGTAAAGCGATGAGTCACCACCCCCAGTTGTTCTCTTATGACTTGATCGGAGCGGTCGACAGTGCAGCTGAGCAGGGAGATCTATCGTCAGTGCTAAGTGAAATCGCCACTGCCGATTCACGGAATTTTGAAAGAAAAAACGTTGCCGGCTCTCTGACTGATACAGGTTTGCTCTATGTCGTGATCGTCTTTGCCATGTTTTTACAGATGATCGGTTTTATGATGTATTGGGTTATTCCGAAATTCAACGCGATCTTCGAAGATTTTGGAGTTGAGCTTTCAGCAGTGACTCAACTGCTTGTTGATTTTTCAGACATTGTCGCTTCATACTGGTACCTGCTTGGACCTCTGATTTGCCTGCCGTTCTTTCCGTTTGTGGCGGTCGCGCTCATGTCGCAGGAAAATTCAAATTGGGTTCCGAACTTCATTTTGCGAATGTTCCCCAGAATCGAAACGCCACAGTTACTCCGGCGACTTGGGTATGTTGCCGATCAACGAGTACCACTTCAGCCGAGTTTGCAGTCGCTGGCACATGCGACTCCCGATTTATCCCGCTCTCGCCGGTTTGAAAGACTCGAAAACCGGATCGAGCTCGGAGATTCTCTCGGACAGGCGCTCAATGATGAAGGGTTCGTGAATACTCGCGAGGCCTATTCCATCGACAACGCAGCCACGTCCGGTCACCTGGGGTGGGCGCTCACTTCGATTGCGGATTCGATTCAACAACGACGTCGAAGCCGTTCCAGTTGGGCACTCGAATTTATCCGCCCGTTGATGATCATTTTCCTGGCAGTACTCGTGGGATTCTTTTGCATTGCCATGTTTATGCCCTTGGTCAAGTTGCTGAATGAACTTTCATGAGAAGAACGATTCACATTCCCGGACACGCCACTCGGCATGCTGCCACGACCGTTGAATTTTTAACGGCGGGAGTCCTGCTTTCCGTCGTGATGACATTCTTGATTCCCTTTGTCGCTCGTATCTCACTGGTCAACCAGGGGATTGCAGATCGAGAATTTGCCCTGCGGGAAGTTCAGAACATTGTCACCGAGCTGCAATTGGGCAGCGACGTGAAAGAGCTCTCTGACGACGCGAAGAAACGATTAGACAATCCTCAATTGAGTATTCAAAAATCTTCAGAGACTCCGAAGTCGCTGGAGCAGGTGACGGTTTCCATTCAGTGGACAAATCGATTTGGCGAACCGGGGAATCCTGTTTCACTTTCGTACTGGCAATCTCAGGAGGAAGTGGAATGAGACCGACAGATAAAAGACTGACGGAGAAAAGCCCTCGCGAATGTCGTCACGGTTGGACGTTGATTGAAATGTCGATCATCATTTCGCTGTTGGGAATCGTCACGCTGGTTGCGACGTCACTGTTTTCCGTATTGATGGAACTCGACACCTCGATCGCTTCGGCCTCCGCATTTGAGTTGACGGCGCAACGCTTCGAAGATCAGCTCCGCATTGATGTCTCGTCAGCAACGGGTTTCGATCAACGTGAGAATGGGTTCGACCTGGTCCCGGCGAGTGGACCGGTGATCACATATCGCATCAATCAGGAGACGGTGACGCGATTCATTGATGGCGATCGTCATCGTTCAACCGATGAGTTCACTTTTGTTGATACAGCAATTCAGTACAAAATCGGCCCTCAACAACTCGAAGTGCTACTCACTAAGATTCTTCCAGGTGAGCCTCAAACTCGAACAGCAGTGCTTGGAACTCCGGTTGGCACATCGATCCGTTTTTTATTGCAGCTTGGTCGTTCACTAAGATTCCAATCCACCAAATTCCAATCCACTGTCACGAAAAGTGGAGACGAAGAATGAAGTCGAAACGTATTCAACAAATTCAACTGGTTCCGAATCGTCGGTCAGGAGTCGCCATGATCATGGCGATCCTCCTGCTTCTGATCAGCACATCGATCTGCTTCTCAATGGTTCGCACTACTTCATTACGCCAGAGCCGGTTCGAAAATCGGCAGTGGAAACTGCAGGCCAACTTGCTTGCAGATTCTGCATTGGAGCGGGCGGCTCAACAATTACGCATGCAGCCTGCTTCCTTTGAAGAGGTCTGGGAAGTGACTTTCAATAATGAATCGGGTGAAGCACGGATGTCTGCTCAACCTGCGAATTCAAATCAATATGAAGTGACAGTTGTCGCAACGTACCCCAGCGGGGTGCCGCAACGAGCACAAACCACAGTTCGCGCAATGGTGGATGTGTCTGACTTGTCCGGCAATGAATCGACTGAGTAAACGCTCACAATGCAGTTTAATACGATGAGATCCCCTATGAATCGCCAATTTAAAAACCGAGGCTTCACAGCGATTGAATTGCTGGTTGTCATCGCAATCATCTCAATTTTGATTGCATTGCTGTTGCCCGCGGTGCAGCAGGCTCGTGAAACAGCACGGCGGGCGCAGTGTAAGAATAATCTGATGCAAATCGGATTGGCGCTGCACAGCTATCACCATACACATCAAACGTTGCCTCCTGGGACAATCAATTCAACAGGACCGATTGACAACGTTGGAAAGGGCTATCATTTCAGTTGGACGACGCAAATTCTGCCCTACATGGATGAGCATCTGGCGTATCGGAAACTTGATTTCGAAAAGTCGATCTATGATCCGGCGAACAACGAAGTGATTTCCCGGACCAGTCAGATATTCATGTGTCCTTCGTCTCCTTCAGGAAATCATTCTTACGCTGGCTGCTATAATGATACGGAACAACCCATCGACATGGATAACAATGGTGTGCTGTACTTAAACAGCAGGGTTCGATTTCGTGACGTGACCGATGGTCGGCACGCCACCATTATGGTTGGAGAAGTACGCTCTATCGACAGTTGGGCTTACGGCACAAAATCGACACTACGGAATATGTCGAAAATGAATTCGCAACTCGATTCAGCGATGTTTGAGAGAACTTTGGATCGGAACTACTACGGGGTTCCGGAAGTTGACCTGGATGAAATGATCGAAGCTGGAGAAATTGATCCCAATAAACATGTCGGCGGTTTTCTGGGCTGGCATACTGATGGTTCACATTTTTGTTTCGTCGATGGGGCTGTGAAATTCATCTCAGAACGAACTGATAAACAGGTGCTGCTGAATCTTGGAAACCGCCACGATGGAAATTTACTGGAGCAGTTTTGATAGTTGGTTTTCACTGGCGCGAGAACACGAAGGTGCTTGAAAAGTCATCTTATGATTCAAAATGAAAACAACACCTCCCGCGTATTGGCCAGAAGCATGGCACTCCATGTCGTTCTGTTGGGGTGGCTGTTCATGTGGTCCATGCTGTTGCCAGTGACGGCGTACGCACAGGGTTCCGATCCGGACTTGCTCGTCGTGGCGGAAACGGCCTGGGGATTTGATGGTCGTGTGAAAGTGCAGGAGTTTGTTCCGCTTTGGATTCAACTCAAAAACATCAGCAGCACTCCCTGGCAGGGGGAATTGCAGCTTTCACGAAAAATGCGAGGAGAACGTCAATTTGGAGCGACTATCGTCCAGGAAGTTTCGCTGCAAGGAGATGAAATTCGCTGGATTCAGCTCTCGCCTTACGTCCTTGATGATTTAGAAGATTGGGTACTTCGTTGGGGGCCGGGTAAGAATCATGTGATCGACCTTCCTCCGGTGCTCAAAGGGGAGTCACCGACTGTTTTAGTTTACGACTCCGATGCCGTCCTTCAGGATACCACCGTTTTCCGGCGGATGTCTGAAGAGCGTTTTCCGACTTCGGTGACTTCAACAGATAGCTTGCGCGGCATCATTCTTGACCATCCCCCTTTCTGGCAGGGAGCACGTGCACGGGCCTTTCAAGATTGGTTATTTCTCGGGGGGCGAGTTTACATTTTGCATAACCGCGACGGAAAGTATCCTGTTTTTCCAATGGCACTGGCATTTTTGAATTCTGAGCAGACTCAGTTTCGAATCGGTTCGGGGTACGTTCGGAAAATTCCCCAAAAAGCCGAATCGTTTTCAATGACTCAGGCAGGTGTGGAGATCTTCAACGATGATTGGACATCAGAAGATGAGAAGCTCAGGAAAGAGATTCTTCAAGCTAAAGCTAACCAATACGGTCCGTATGGGGGCATTAATCATTCTTGGTCAAAAAATCGGGATCTGTTTCGAGAACTAATGGAACTGTCAAAATTCGAACGGTTTTGGCCGTTAATTTATCTGTCAGTCTTTGCCTATCTGGCGACCTTGTGGCCCGGTTGTTACATCATCGGGACACAGCAAAAGAACGTGACGCGGTTTTATGCTCTCTTCTTTGCAGCAACTGGCTTTTTTGCTCTGACGTTCAGCTTGCTTGGGCAAGTAGGGGGACGAGCGGAAAATCGATCGAGATCGGTTCTCCTTGCACGTTCATTAGGCGAGGGAAGTTTTGATGTGACCGGATGGACAGTATTGGCGAATATCTATTCCGGAGATAAAGGAATTTCACATGCGGGGAACGGAGTTTTATATTCGACAACACAGGAAACCGAATATGTTCCGGGAGAGCTTCATTCGGGGACTGGCGGCGTCGCCTCGTTTGAGATGCTGCCCGATACAAAGCGAACGTTACTCCATCGCGCGCGTGTCCGGACTGTTCGTCCGAATCCAAGAATACTTGGGAGCGGAGGAGACGACCTGAAGCTGCAGTCACTTTCTTTTGACATCACCGGAGCTTTCGATGAAGCTCCGATTTTCGCGATCGCAATTGTTCGTGGGAATGTGTACGAACTGGATATCAAGCAAAACTTACTGGAGTTTGATCGACGCAGGCAACCAACGGTTCTCACTCAGTACTTGCAAAAGCCTATCGATTTTAACATGAATTTTAATATGTGGGGCGGGCCGAGACAGGTTGACGAAGACGGAACCGAAGACGAAAAATTGATCGGTTTCGAGCGGTACCGCACACTCATTCGGCCCATGGTTGGGAGTAGTTTCGGACTCGGAAACGAGATCGACCTGCGGAAGCTCAAGTCGCATAGCTCGGGAGTGCGTCTGTATGTTCTGACAAAGACACCTGCAGATTTTGAGTTCGACTCAAAAGATTTCCCCGACCGAGAGGGCGTTGTTCTGTTCTCGTACGATTATCCGTAAGGCGAGCGACAGATTAAGAATGACCAACGCAGCGTAGCCGGACCATTGTCACGAACGGGGCACGTACATTGCTGTAAAGCACGCGACTGCATCTTTCGAATAGGCCAGCTTGCTCTAGCCCGCATTTCTCACGGGGTGGGTTTGGAGATCGTTTTTTGGGGTGTTGGGGTGATTATTGGGAGTGATGGTTTGAGTTTGGCCTCCTGGTGAAGCGCTTGGCTCAACCAGACCTGCTTTTCGGGTGAT
>NZ_JBLWTN010000013.1:0-140060 GCF_048270125.1 Thalassoglobus sp.
CGCTATGAGTCAACTTCTCGCCGAGTGTAACAAACCCCAGCCGGTGACCAATCCGCAACCGGGAAAAGGTTTTAGCTATGGCACTCGGTAGTGTAACAAACCCCAGCCGGTGACCAATCCGCAACACTCCATTCTTTGGCGGGATCGATGATGCAGTGTAACAAACCCCAGCCGGTGACCAATCCGCAACGAATCCGCAACATCCAACGGTGGATCAGCTGAGTGTAACAAACCCCAGCCGGTGACCAATCCGCAACCTCACGTCACGGATGAGCTGTCAAGTAAGGAGTGTAACAAACCCCAGCCGGTGACCAATCCGCAACCTCTCTGACCTTACTGTTGACGAGGTTTCCAGTGTAACAAACCCCAGCCGGTGACCAATCCGCAACTACGCACACGCAGTGCAAGAAGAACAAAGAGTGTAACAAACCCCAGCCGGTGACCAATCCGCAACCCTCAAGAGAGTCGCCTGCTGCAAAGTCGCAGTGTAACAAACCCCAGCCGGTGACCAATCCGCAACCACTTTGGACCAACACCCTCTCCGGCTCAAGTGTAACAAACCCCAGCCGGTGACCAATCCGCAACGCTAGGTGTAGAGACTGTTGGTAAAACTCGAGTGTAACAAACCCCAGCCGGTGACCAATCCGCAACATCGGCAAGCAATGGAAATTTGCGACCGAGAGTGTAACAAACCCCAGCCGGTGACCAATCCACTCTTCCGTTACAGAAACCGGAACGCAAAACCGAATGTACCTGCGATATGGAGAAGTACAAATCCAGAAGGAATTGGACTGTCCAGTTTTTTCATTTCTATTTCAGAAGACGCAGTGAGGACGGAATACAAAAAACAAAGAATCCCGGCCCTCGACTCCTAGTGGTCCCTAATTGTGTCCCTAAGATTTCAAATAGTCAAAAAACGGCAAGACGCAATCAATTATTCGAGTCCGGATGCGACCACTTTGCCGTTCATTGTGAACGGCATTTTTTATGCAATATTCTAGCGGTGCGGTGTCGTATTCCTGCGGTATTGTGGGGACACTGCTGGTTTCGGTTTCTGACTTGGGCCTGTTTCTCTGTTCTTTGGCTCCGCCCTGCTCTTTTCTTGAATTGCCTCTGCCCTTGGTCTGTCGTGATTTTGTGGTGCCGAGAGAGCATCTTCGAGAATTCTAGAGCAGTTTGCTCTACCGTGTGCCCGTGAAGAACGCATTTCTCTAGGAAAAATGCTGTTCGCCACGAGGCAGAACCTGCAAACCAATTCGAAAGATGCTCTAAACGCGTTCTGCCTCGCGGTGAGTGGTCTATGGGGTCACAGAACTCATCTTCATGGGCTCGACAAGCGTTGAACATGCACAAAAAAGAAAGCCCGGACATTGTGGCCGGGCTTTCTTGGGCTGGAATCGCATGGGAGCAGTTGGAGGCACCGAAGAGGTGACTCTCATGGCACCTTACTTCCCAAAGTCGCCGGGGTTTCCGAATAAGCCGCCACCGCCCTCGCTGCCGGTTCCGCCTTTCAGGGGACCTTTGCGTTTGCGCTCGTACTTTTCGACTTCTGGCTCTTCTGGCCTGTCGACAGGCTCTGGTTTGGCCTTGAGAGCTTTCATCGACAAACTGATTCGCTTTTTACCGGGATCGACTTCAAGAACCTGAACTTCGATCATGTCTCCGACTTTGAGCACTTCGGTAACACGCTTCACGCGGCGATGCTCAAGTTCACTGATATGAACAAGACCTTCAATGCCGGGTTCGAGTTCGACGAAAGCACCAAAGGTTTCAGTTTTGGTCACTCGACCGGTGACGTTTGAGCCTTTTTCGTATTTCGACTCCGCAACTTTCCACGGGTTTTGCGTAAGCTGACGCATCCCCAAGCTGATTTTGTCTTTCTCACGATCAATGCTAAGAACCTTGACTTCGATTTCCTGACCTTCGGAAATGACTTCCGATGGATGGCCGATTCGAATCCAGCTGATCTGTGAGATCGGGAGGAAGCCATCAGTGCCGCCCAGGTCGACAAACGCACCGTAGTCTTTGATGGTTTTGATTATTCCTGTGCGAACTTGATCTGGCTTCAGTTCTTCCATCAACAGTTTTTTCGCATCGGCTCGGCGTGCGTTCAAAACTTTGCGACGGCTGAGGACGAGATTCTTCTTCGCTGGCTTCAGCTCGGTGATTTCTGCAGTCACCTTTTTACCAACGTAGACTTCCATATCTTCGACGAAGCCGAGATCGATTTGGCTGGCTGGGATAAAACCTCTCAGACTGCCAACGGTCACTTCCAGTCCACCTTTGTTGGTTTTCTTGACCAGAGCTTCGACCATTTGCCCTTTTTGCAAGTAATCCCAATCGGAACTTTGGACTGCGGCTGCGACTCCACCGGGGAGTCGAGTCAGAATCAATCCTTCTTCGTCGCTGACTTGTTCGAAGAGAACTTCGAGAGTTTCCTCAGGCTTCGGTGCACCTTTGCTTCCGAATGATTTGAGGGGAACGACACCGCTGAGTCTCATGCCGAAATCGAGGAACACATTGTCCCCGCTCACCGACTGGACGATCCCGCTTAGCTTTTGCCCGGGTTCCAGGTCTTCCGGATCGAGCTTCTGCTGAGGGATCTCCTCACCTTCTGCTTGCGCATCTGCTCCACCCATTGCCTGTTCGATGGCTGCTTCAATTGAGGAATCAACACTCGATTTTACTGGAGCACCGGCTTCTGAGGTTGAAGTCGAATCTGCAGTGGTCGAGGATGTTGACTCCCCTCCACTGAGAGCTTTCGCAACTTCCGCTTCGATCTCATCGTCGTTAGCGCCGGGGAGTTCAATCGGTCCCTCTGGAACGGGCGGAACGAAACCGGCTTCTCCACCCAGCGATGGAACTGGGCGTGCATCGAGTGGAGTGGTTGTCGGATTGAGCTTGAGTTTGGAGCCCTCATCTTTTGGTGAGGCTGCTTCCGGTGCTGGCGTTCCCTCTGCCGGAGCACCGCTCGATTCCGCTTCTGCAACTGGTGCCTGCGGAGTCACTGCCGCGTTTTCTGAACCTGAGGCCTGCGAGTTCTCCTCGACAGGAGCAGTGACAGCGACCTCGGGTACTGCTGGCTTTGCTGCTTCCGTGACAGGAGTTTCCGCAGGAGTGGACTCAGTCGCAATGGGATCAGTGAGAACTGACTCAGTTGCTGGGGTCTCTTGAATAGGGGACGCCACTTGAGCCTCATCTTGAGGGGAATCTGATTTGGGGGAATCAGATTGAGGGGCACTCTTATCCGTGCTCATTCCGTAAACCTAAAACATTCGTGAGATGAGGAGATGGGAGACTACGCTTCGTCATCGAAGCGATCCAGGATTGATTCAACTCCTCGGCTCGAATCAACTGGACAAAAATGGTCTTGTCACATTTATTATGTTCGCTGTGATGGCTCACAGTGATGACTGTTGTGATTGTCAATCATTTAGTAGCGAATCTGCAAGTGATTCGGGCTGCTCTCTCGTGAAATTTACAGATCATTAATGTCTGTTCTGAAACGCTTTATACCGAGAATATGGGTTTTAGCAAACGTAGTGAGTTTGCGTGGCGTTGCTTCAACATCACAAGTCGTCAAGAGTTGTCCATTCCTTACAGTTTGTTGAGGGAATTATTCAATCCCTGGGCAACTTCTCCTCTTGTGCCAGAAATTAGTGTAAATTGACTGGTACGGTGAACTCAATCTCAGCAACCCTCACAAGCGGATTGAAATCGTTGTGATTCACTCGAACTGCAGTCATTTGGCTGAATTTCGTCGGCACAAATGCGTTTTTTCGTGACCGTGAATAACGTCTTTCGCCAGCGAAAAACCTGGTCATTCACGAGACCGAACAAGTCCCATTACATTGATTTTGGGCTGAGCAACACCATCAATCATAAAACGAAATAAAATCGGACGGGAGAGTTTTGAATGTCTTTGGAATTGTCGACGTGCCTGGTCACTGGTGGTGCAGGGTTTATCGGTTCGCATATTGCCACACAGTTGGTTGAACAGGGTTGTACTGTTCGGGTTTTAGACAACCTTTCAACCGGACATCTGAAGAACCTTGCTCACCTGGAAGGCAAGTTGACGTTCATCGAAGGTAATGTCAGCGATCCAGAAATCGTCCGAAAGGCCGTTGAAGGTGTGGATACCGTATTTCATCAGGCCGCTTTACCTTCTGTCCCGGTCAGCATCGAAAACCCAATGGCGACTCACGATGCGTGTGTCACCGGAGCGATCAATGTCTTGAACGAATCTCGCCTGGCGGGTGTTCGGCGTGTGGTGTATGCCGGTTCGAGCAGTGCTTATGGAGACAACCCGGAGATGCCGAAACGGGAAAGCATGACTCCGGAAGTTCTGTCACCTTACGCAGCTGCCAAACTCGCTGCGGAATACTATTGCGAAGCCTTTGCCCACTCATACGAAATGGAAGTGGTGCGGCTGCGTTACTTCAACGTCTTCGGTCCACGCCAAGATCCGAAAAGCCCCTACTCTGCTGTGATTCCTCTGTTTGCTGCTGCCCTGCTTGAAGGTCGTCGACCAAAGATTTTTGGAACAGGTGAACAATCACGTGACTTCGTGTATGTCGGCAATGTCGTCCATGCCAATATGCTGGCAGCGACGACACCGGGTGTCTCTGGCCGAGTCTTCAACGTTGCATCCGGGTTGTCGATCACAGTCTTGGATTTGCTGCATGCCATCTGTACTGGACTCAACAAACCGTTTGAGCCGGACTTCCAGCCAGTTCGACAAGGTGATGTGCTTCATTCATGGGCGGAGATTTCTGAGATTAAGAAGGAATTGGGCTACACCACGAAGTTCAGCTTCGAAGAGGGGCTGCAAGAAACATTGAAATTTTATTGTGCGGAACAGACTGCGCGAGAAGTTGCTCGCGCCTGATTTTCTTTCCAAAAAAACCGCAAAAGATTGAGTTCATCATAGATACGGAACGAAAGTTCCCGGGAGTTGTCGAGTGTCATCCGAGACAGAACAGAAAAGTGATTCCGAGGCAGAATTTGATTTTGCCCCTTTCGGGTTTATGAGCGGCAACTCCGCCAGTTCGAGAGCCAGTATCGATATTGGGCGTTTTCTACTTTCCATCTGGAAGCCGCTGATCCTCGGGGGTTGCCTGGGTGGAATGGCGGGCATCGGAATGTACCTGTTCATGGGGCCGATTTATTCTGCGAATACGCAAGTGCTCGTTTCAAAGAAAGCCTCGGTTCCAATCAACGATGGTGAAGCCAATCGTTTTGGAGATCGCGGTGATCATGTCGAGCTCATCAAAAGCGACTTAATCATCGAGCCTGCATTCAAGAAGCACGGTTTGAATAGTGTTCCCGCTCTGGCGACGGCTTACGACCCATACAAAAACATCCGCGAAGGAATGGCGGTTTCGAGAAGTGCCGGACAGGAGAACTCCTTCGATAACGTCTTTGATATTTCGTTCGATCACCCGGACAAGGCGATTGCGAAAACTGTTGTTCAGGCGATTGTTGAGTCTTATCGAGATTACCTTCACGAAACACGCGATGAGAACTCGCGACAGATGTACGACACACTGCTCAATCGCCAGAAAAAGTTATCTGACGAAATCGCCAAGCTGGAGAAAGATTATCGTGAGTTCCGAGTCTCGGCTCCGGTATTTCTAAAAGCATCGCCCATCGTCGGTGCCAACGGTGTTCCTGTTCCGCCGCAAAGCCGCTACGAAGCTGAGCTGACGTCGATTGAAGAGGAGCAAAACGAAGGGCAGATTAAACAGTCCGGGATTGAAGCAAAACTTTCGGAACTGAAACGCCGCCGAGAACGTGGTGACTCGCGCGAGTCCCTCGAGTTCTGGGTGACCTATTCACTTTCCACCGGCACGGGAGCCGGAAAGAATGCATCTTCTGGAGGTGGAGCAGGTGCACTCTCAGGGCCACCGGAAAAGGCAGCACTGGACCAACAGTTTTTAACCGCACGCTTGCTTGAACAAGGCTTGCTGCACTCTCTCGGTGCGGACCATACCGATGTACGCAACGTTCGTCGGCAAATCGACACGATTCTGAACTCATATGCTCAACAGGGACTGACGCCCCCGGCGTATCAACGTTCGAGCAATAACCCTGCCGATGCGAGAAACCACGAAGGCATGGATCTGATCTCAGTCTATGAAGAGACTCTCAGAAGCCAGTTGGAAGAATTGAAAAGCATCGCGAAGAACCTGACCATCATGCGTGAAGACGCAGAAAAGAAAGCGAAAGATGCGGAACTGTATCAGGTTGAAGACCAGCGTTTGAAAGACGATTTGAGCATCAAGAAAGCTCAACTCTCGCAAGTCTTCAATCAAATCGCCACGTACGACGTCTCCAAAGAACAGGAAGGCTATCGCATGAAACAGATCGCTCAGGTTCGAATTGAGCGATCGCTGAAACGTGTGATTAAGATCGTGGGGATGTTTGGATTCCTGGGAATTGGTCTCGTCTTTATTCTCTCATACTTCCGAGAATGGATGGACACGCGGATCAAGAACGTGGATGAACTTTGCAAACTTTCGGAGACGACATTACTTGGCACGATTCCGAATTTCGTCTCCACGCCCGATGCTGAACGACTCTCCAAAGAGACCGGACTGACAACTTCTCTCGTCTTCTTGCATCGTCCGGGATCGCGAGAAGCGGAAGCATTCCGAACGATTCGCACAACGCTGTTTCATGGGCTGCGAAATAACGAAAAAGTGCTGCAAATCACAAGTGCAGAACCGGGTGACGGAAAGAGTACCATTGCGGTCAACACTGCTCTCGCAATGGCTCAGGCGGGGAAACGTGTCCTGCTGATCGATTGCGACCTCAGACGTCCCACGTTGCATCACCTGCTGGGACTTCCACAGGAAATTGGCTTTACCGATATCCTGTTGAATGAAATTCAATGGCAGAATGCAATTCGAAAAACTCCCTCGGAAAGCTTGTCTCTCATTACTGCCGGGTTGTGTCCGGAGAATCCAGCAGAGATCCTTTCCCAAGTCAACCTGCCTGCTCTCTTGGATGAAATGCGAAGCGAATTTGACTTTATCATCCTCGATACGCCGCCAGTTCTGGCTGTCAGCGACCCAGCCATTCTCTCCGCTCATGTCGATGGGATTTCATTGGTTGCGCGACTGAAGAAAAACAAACGTGCTGCGATTGTTAGAACGATGGATACCTTGCGAGTCCACGGTGCGAATGTTCATGGTCTGATCGCTAATGGACTCGATATCGAATCGGCTTCGGAGTCCGGCTACGGTTACGAATCGTATGGAAGCTACTACAACGAGGATGAATCCAAAAAAGGATCAAAGAATCCACCACAACGGCCTCAACCAGCAGAGTCAACGGAAATCGTTAAGACTTAAAACCTATTCGTGCTCTCCAGTCTCTGTGAAGTATCTCTTTCGCCGAGAGTCTGATGACGCGCGGATCGCCGCTGCAAGAGAGCAAAATGCGACCATTCCATGAGGAGCAATTCACAAAGGTCAGCGGACCGGGAGAATGTGAGTGCAAGGAAAGAGGCGAGTAGAACGAGGCAGCGAGCAACCGCCGGAGATTCAGCAGAGAGATTAAGGCGCCGTATTGTCTTCTGAACTGGACTTCAAAACATTGTCAACGAATGGATCTGCAGACTTGCAGGGATCGAAGCTTGCGTGATTCGCATTCAAATCCGTGACGTTGTTGTAGATTCGCTCACACATACTTTTGAAGAGTGCAAGATCTTCCGCTGACAACCCTTGGACAGCTTGCTCTCTCATCGCATATTGAACCGAAGCAACACGCTTCCAGAGTTTTTCTGCTTTTGCTGTGGGGTGAATCGTGTTCTTTCGACGGTCATCTGGGCAATTCCGTCGTGTGAGGAGTCCAGCTTTCTCCATTCTGGTGAGCACGCCAGCCAATGTGTTTGCTTCAATTCCGAGCTGATCGGCAATGACCGACTGACATCCATTGCCGCTCGCGGAAAGCCAGGCCAGCACCTCCCACTGACGCATGGTGATTCCCTCTTTTGCCAGGTGCGAGTCCAGCTTCTTACGGAGGGCATGCGACGTGGCGCATACCCAGTACCCAACACTATTTTCCCAGTCGTATTTCAGCATCGACCTAGTCTCGCGAACGGGATGACAACAACCGTTCTGGTTAAGGATGTGTTGTGGAAATTGGAAATTCTCCCTGATGGGCCACACACTCGCTTCAATCGTCATAGTACGCCAAAAGCCTAACCTCTTGCAAGTTGATGTATTAAGTTGTGTCAGCGGGTCATGAGTGAGAACCCGGCACTTTCGAGGAAGCGATGAATCTTTTTGATTTCAGGGCATCATGTACGGCAAGTGCGAGTGAATTCATTTAGGATGGAAGGAAGTCTTGCCTCCACGGAGCAAGTTGTTGGACCTGACGCAATGTTTTGTTGCGGCATAAATCCTGGCTGCGTGAGAGAACTGGACACACTTTTCGAGAACCGTGTAGCAATATTGACCTCGCATCTCCCTGGCTGACATGACAGAAACAGAATCCCACGAACGGACACCTAATCGACTGATCGACGAGACCAGTCCGTACCTCCTCCAGCATGCCTACAACCCGGTGGACTGGCATCCCTGGGGGGAGGAAGCATTCGAAAAAGCTCGTGTTGAGGACAAACCGATCTTCCTTTCGGTGGGCTACAGCGCCTGTCACTGGTGTCATGTGATGGAACATGAAAGCTTTGAAAGCGACACGATCGCCCAGCTTCTCAATGAAAATTACATTTCAATCAAGGTCGACCGCGAAGAACGCCCTGACGTCGATCAGATTTACATGTCGGCAGTGCAATTGATCACGAAGCGGGGCGGCTGGCCCATGTCTGTTTTCATGACAGCTGACGGAAAGCCGTTTTACGGTGGAACCTACTGGCCTCCGACATCACGAATGGGGATGCCCGGATTTCAGGACATTTTACTGAAGCTGACAGACTACTGGCAGAACAAACGTGAAGAAGTCGTCACGAGCGCCGATCAGCTCGTCGAGGCGATTCAAGGAATGGCGGCCCCTGTTTTTGACTCAGCTCAGCTCAATGTCGAAACGCTGCAATCCGCGATGAAATCCATCATCGCAGTCGCTGACATGAAGCATGGGGGATTGGGAGGAGCTCCGAAATTCCCGCATCCCATGGACCTGCGAGCCTTGTTGCGTCTGGGAAAACGCTTTGACTCTCAGGAAGCGATCGATGTGGTTTCTCTCACCTTGAAAAAGATGCTCCACGGCGGGATTTATGACCAGATCGGTGGAGGGTTTCACCGGTATTCGACCGATGCACACTGGTTGGTCCCGCACTTTGAAAAAATGCTGTACGACAACGCCCTGCTCGTCCCCGCATATCTTGAAGCCTGGCAATTTACAGGCGAAAACGAATTCCACAGAGCGGTCGTAGAGACTCTCGACTATGTTCTTGAAGAGATGACTTCAGAGGAAGGGGCATTCTACAGCACACAGGATGCAGACTCCGAAGGTGTCGAAGGAAAGTTTTTCGTTTGGAAGCAAGCGGAACTTGTCGAAGCGCTTGGGGAAGAACGAGCACGTATCTTCAATGCCGTTTACGACGTCAGTCAGTCGGGGAACTGGGAGGGTCAGAACATCCTGAATCGCCCGAAGTCATTGGAGCAAGTCGCCACCGAACTGGAAGTCAGTCTCGAAGAAATCGAGGAGATCATCGCCTCTGCGAAGAAAGAGTTGTACTCACTTCGAAAGCAGCGAATCGCACCAGGCCGGGATGAGAAAATTCTGGTCTCCTGGAACGGCATGATGATTGCAGCGATGGCACAAGCGGCCTTTGCCCTGGATGATGCGAAATATCTCAACGCCGCACGAAATGCTGCGAACTTCGTACTTTCCAAGATTCATGATGCCGACGGCAATCTCGTCCACAGCTACAAAGATGGCCGGGCTCGCTTTCAGGCTTACCTCGATGATTACGCCTGTTTTATCGAAGGCCTGCTGGAGCTTTTCCAGGCCAGTGGTGAAGAGCAATGGCTTGAACAGGCCGTGAAATATTCTGAGAAGATGATCGAGACCTTCTGGGATGAAGAGCATGGCGGGTTTTATTACACCGCGAACGACCACGAGTCTCTGATTGCTCGGACCAAAGACTATCAGGACAACGCAGTCCCCTCCGGGAATGGAGTGGCAGCCACTGTCCTCGCCAAACTGGGGCGGCTTTGCAAGCGGTCCGAACTGGAAACGTTGGCAGTACGGACAATCGATTCCTTCAGCGGTCTCATTCAGGAACACCCCAGAGCATGCGGCCAAGGCCTGATTGCGGTCGATTTCCTACTCGGTCCAAGTCGAGAAATTGTGGTCATTCAAGGTGAAAACTCTCAGGCAAGCGAGGAAATGCTCACGCATCTTCGACGAACGTTTCTTCCGAATGGATTGATCGCCATTTCGCAGGAAACGAATCCTGGAGAACTGACTCGCTCCTTATTTGAAGGGAAAGACCCAGTGACAAGTCGGGTCTATTTGTGTGAGCGGGGGACGTGTCATGTTCCGGCTGAATCAGTTGAGCAACTCAAAACGCAACTCTGTGCACTTGAATCGGAGGAGTGATAAGATTTCGTGACGATATTTACCTGCGAATTCCGACACGGATGACAGAGAGATCAATTTATACGAAGATGACCGCTCATTTCCGGAACTTTGAGCGGTCAGAATTTTTGCTATCCTTCCTGGTCATTATTATCGTTGTAAATTGACCAGCTGAAAAAGTTGAGCAACATGCGACATCTTAAAATCTTTAATGTAGAGAAGCTGGGCGATATCCTGGTTGTGACTCCGATGGGTGAAGGGAGTGCGTTCCGGTATCAGGATTTGCACCTTGAATCGAACGTGATTCGGCAGCAAATGATGAAGCCGGAAAACAAGCACCTGGTCATGAATCTCGCCCAACTCACCTATTTCGGCTCAGAGTTCATCGGTTCGCTGGTTTCGATGATGCGCGAAACCCGCGCTCGTGGCGGGCAAGCCCGTTTCTGCAGCGCGAATGAACAAATGAAGCAAGTGCTGCAGAACATGAGCTTATTCAAGCTCTGGCCACACTTTGATTCGATTGAAGATGCTCTGGCGAATATCAAAGAGACTGGAAAATAGGGAGGCTGCGTAAAGCCTCCTGCCTCCCCTGCTTCTCTCAGCACCTTTAATGTCCGTTCGGCTCGATTTGTCAGTTGAGGCGATATCCACGGATACAGGGCAATAACGGAACGGCACTCGCCTATCCGGCGTGACGATCAACATACCAAAGCGGTCGCAGATCTTTTTTGGGAACCGTCAACAACTGTCTCGCGGGCAACAATTCAGCGTATCTTACTACTAACAAAAGAGATACAACACATCGCACCACATCTGAAGCCCTTGCAGCGATTTGGTAGCATGACTGAAGCTCAACGAATAAAGGTTCCGGGATTCTTGGATTCGAGGAGAGTCCTGACGGCTCAGCTGCTCTGACTCAAGTTCTTTCCCTATGTGGACGATTTGAGCAGAGACGAAAAAAGTGGGGAAAGGACTTCCCGATCTCAATCGACAGGAATGGAGTCTCGATGTCGCAGCCGGCGGATCAAAAGAAGTTTCACCTTGGCTTTCTGTGGGTGGTTCAAACCGATCTCGGGTATGTCGGTGGCTTGCTGGTCACCAACCAACTCGGGAGACCGCTTGAGTTCCAGTGTACAACACCGATACGTCCGAACAAAACTCAGGAAATTCTCTACGGGCCAACTCTCGAACCGTTCGTCTATTCCGAACTGATCGGAAAAACTCTTTTTGAACGTCTGAAAGTTCAGCCCGAACTGGTCATCATTTCGCAAGATGAACTGATTGACTTAAGAATGGCAATCCCCGTTCCGGTTGGGTGCCTCGTTTCGAAAAATGACCCGCAGCAAGACCTCCCGGACCAAACCAGGATTCAGCTCGGGATGCAGCAACTTCGGTTTCATCGAGACTATGCCGGAGATCAGGACCTGCTCGAACAAAAATGCGCGCGAATTTCCTCAGATGCTGATCTTGCTGAACCGCTCGAACGTGTGAAAGACGCTCTGTTGGAGACTGTCAAATCCAACGCTGTCGCCTGATTCGAAAGTGATTTTCCTTCATGTTCAATAATCACGATCATGTTCAAGAAGAGAGCCCTAAAGCTTCTCCTCAGTCCATGCCGTTCGAGTTTGCTTCCCCGGAAGTAAGTGAGACCGATTTCCAGATGGGGTCTCCTCATTTGCACATCACTGGAATGAATGGAGCGTTAAAGCGTCTTCCACCACTCGATTCGAATTCGGTTCCACTCCTTGATAAAGCTGGCTTCATCCCAGCCTGGAAACCGTTTTGGCCGAAATTGAACACTTTTGGGCTCACGTTCCCTGATGGGATCGAATTCTTACCAGTCGCAGGAGCGAAGAAGTCCGACGAGAACTTCAAAGAGCTCGCAGGTCCGAAGGTTGCGAATCCAGATAAGAGTGCGAAGAAGAGAAAATCGACCCGAATTCAACCGCCGAGTGACGCACTCTCCATCGAAGACCGGCTCTTTTACGTTCTTCAACCCCCATTGGAATCATGGCTAAAAGGGCAAGAGCTGATCATGCCCTTCGAACCGTTTCCCTATCAGTACGAGGGAATTGCGTGGTTATTTGCTCAGCAGTCAGCACTCCTGGCTGATGAAATGGGACTGGGCAAAACAATGCAAACCATCACGGCAATTCGCTTGCTGCTTCGAGCAGGTCAAATTCGCCGCGTGTTAATGGTTTGCCCAAAACCGCTGATCCCGAACTGGCAGCGCGAATTCAAACTTTGGGCGGAAGAGATTCCGATCACCACTTTAGAAGGTGATATCAATCGCCGCCAAATGATCTGGCAGATGCCCGGTTCAATGGTCTTGCTGGCAAACTATGAAGTCGTCGTGCGAGACTTCATGAACATGCGCGAAGAAGATCACCCCAAGTATGACATGGTCGTACTCGATGAAGCGCAGCGGATCAAAAACCGGGAATCCGTGACAGCGAAAATGATTCATTCGATTCCTCGCGACCGCAGCCTCTGCCTGACAGGGACTCCGATTGAAAATCGGGCTGAGGAAATGATTTCGCTCTTCCAGTTTATGAACGTCGTTCCGAAGCATGCTTCCCCGGATATTCGACAGCTCTCGCAGTTAAGCGAAGAATACATTCTGCGACGAACAAAGGATCTCGTGGCACAGGACCTTCCTCCACGAATCGACCGCGACGCCATGATCGATCTCGCTCCAGCGCAGGAATACACTTACAAAACTGCCGAAAAAGAAGGAGTGATCCAACTCGATGGGATGGGCGAGTCGATTACGATTCAACACGTCTTCGAGCTTGTGCTGCGTTTGAAACAGATCTGTAATTCTGATCCGATGACAGGCGATTCCTGCAAGCTCGATCGCTTAGTGGCAGATATGGAAGAAGTGGCCGCCTCGGGAGGCAAGGCGATTCTCTTCAGCCAATGGACAAAGACGCTCGACTGGCTGGCAGAACGGACGAAACAGTTCGGCTGTCTGACATACCACGGTGGAATCCCCACCAAAAAACGCGAGCCGATTCTCGACCAATTTAAGCACGACCCCAAATGCAATTTAATCTTGATGAGTTACGGCACAGGGGCTGTTGGGCTGAATTTGCAGTTTGCCGGATACGTCTTTTTGTATGACCGGTGGTGGAACCCCGCAGTTGAAGATCAAGCGATCAACCGGGCACATCGAATTGGAGCAACGGCGTCTCAGATTATCGTGAGCAAATTCATCTGCAAAAACACCATCGAAGAACGAATCGACAAGGTTTTGCAGGAGAAGCGCGAACTCTTTAAACGGGTTCTGGGCGATGGAGATAATGAAAACAGTTCACTAAGTTTGTCCGCCGGAGAGATCTTCGGTCTCTTCGATCTCAAAGCTCGCAGCGGGAACAATAAACCAAGATCGATCCGCCCAAAACCTCCGCAAAGTGATGCGAACGCTGCATAACGATCTGCAGTTGAGCGTTGAGCAATCGATCAACATTGCTCACGATTCTGAGTCTTGAGTCCCGATTCTGACTGTTCAGGGCCGCCGCTGGCTGTCACGATAACCTCCGAACGAACACCTTTCGAATTGGTGTTCAGATTCTGCCTCGTAGCGAACAGCAATTTCATCAGAGAAACGCGTTCTTCACGGGGACACAGTAGAACCAGTCCGAAAACTTCTGGAATAGTCGCTTTTCTCAACGTTTGAGAGAGCAATTTCAAATTTCAGGATCAGTTCTAAAGCAAACTGCTCCAGAACCGAATCGAGATCGTGAACCAAAGGTTAGTCATGGCAGAAAGATCAGTTGCACTTATCACCGGGTCTGCGACCGGTGTCGGGCGAGCTTGTGCAGAAAAATTTGCAGAATTGGGTTTTGATGTAGTAGTCAATTACACCAAGAGCGAGACCGAAGCGAAAGAAACCGTCAAACTTGTCGAAGCCGCTGGTTCGGAAGCACTCCTCATTCAGTGCGATGTCAGCGACGACGAAGCGGTTCGAAAGATGATTCAGCAGGTCGACGACCGGTTCGGGGCATTGGATGTTTTAGTCAACAATGCCGCCTGCACTTTCCCCGTTCCACATAAAAATCTTGATGAAATGACAGAGGAACGCTGGGATCGCATCCTCAACGTCAATCTCAAAGGGCCTTTCTTCGTGACGCGTGCGGCTGCCCCACTCCTGAAGAAGAGTGGCAATGGCGCAGTCGTCAACACGAGTTCTGTCGCGGGAATCGGTGGGGTCGGCTCTTCAATTGCCTACTGTGCCAGCAAAGGGGCTCTCAATACGATGACGAAGTCTCTCGCACGAGTGCTTGCTCCCGAGATTCGTGTGAATGCTGTTTGTCCCGGACCAATTGACACACGCTGGTTACGTACGTGGATGACGGAAGAACAGATCGATGAATTCACCGCTGACTATCCGATTCCCCGATGCTCCACCCCCGAAGATGTTGCCGATACGATTCTCTATTTGGCTGTCGGAACAACCATGACCACTGGTCAGTGCATCGTTTTGGACGGCGGACGAACAATGTAGACGAGATTCGCGAGTCACGAACCCGTGCGGGGTCGCCGGTTCACCATCCGGTCTTCACCATCCGGTCTTCTCCTGAAAGACCATCAGACTGAGGCGGATTTGATCAAAGGTCACTCTCGGGAACATCCATTCGAGACAATCCCTTGATTTCGTTTGAATTGAGTTCCTCAAGGTCCGTTGACCATGAAGCCGCTGCGAGATACTCTAACAACCCTCGCGATTTGGGGTGTCCAATCGCATTACCAACCATCGATTAAAAGCAGTTTACAGGCACATGGGGCGTATTGAACGATCACGTGAGTTGGCTCGTCGCCGAACTCGACGTAAAAAACTAAAAAAACTCCGCGAAATGCATGCTGAAGCCAAATCAGACGCGGAAAAGAAAGAGATTGCTGAAAAAGCATACCGAGTCAGCCCGTTTGCGGTTCTCGAGTAATGTCTTTTCAAGCTTGCAATGGCAATCACAACTGTAAGTCAGCTTGAGTAAGCCAGCACACTTGCCGGGCTGCTCACTGCATGTTGGTCTGACTGTCATTCCAAGTTGAAAGCCTCAGTGGTCCTTTCGACCCGGTTGCTTTCATTTCCAGCTATGTTTCTCATCAATTTTCGTCGCTGAACGGAGCTTCAGATGTTGCGAATTCTTTATGCTGCGCTCGCATCACTCTCTGTAATCACATCAAGCATGTACAGTTTTGCTGACGATGGTGTGTATGAGCTCCGGGTTTACACTTGCGAACCGGGAAAGATTGATGCTCTTCATAGCCGCTTCAAAGATCACACCATGAGGATCTTTGAAAAGCACGGAATGAAGAATATTGCGTACTGGATTCCCAGCGACACAGAAGCCAACGCTACCGAGAGCAGTGATTCTGAAGACAACAAGGATCGACTGATCTACATCATCCGTCACGAGAGTCGAGATGCCGCCGCAGCTTCCTGGAAGGCGTTCATCGCAGACCCGGAATGGAAAGCAGTCGCCAAGGCGAGTCGTGAAGCGCACGGTAAGATTCTTTCAAAATCACCAGAATCAACTTACATGACGCTGACGGACTACTCCCCCAAAATCGGGAAGGCAGACCCGAATAAGACGTACGAGTTGAGAACTTACGTCACTGAACCGGGGCGACTTGATGCCTTGAATGCTCGTTTCCGTGACCACACAATGAAAATCTTCTCGCGACACGGGTTGAAGTCCTTTGGCTACTGGACTCCGCAAGATGATCCAGCTTCCAAGAACACGCTTATTTATGTCCTGGAGTACGAAAACCGAGACGCTGCAAAAGCTGGCTGGAAGAAATTCGGTGCTGATCCAGAATGGAAGAAAGCACGCGCAGCTCCTGAAAAGGACGGAAAAATTCTGTCGCAACGTCCGGCAAGCCTCTACATGGTCCCAACCGGCTACACTCCAGAATAATCCCACTTTGGCCGAACTTGCTCCAATCCTGGAGCAAATTCAGGGTAGATCCGCACCCACCTCGCCGCATCTTGGGTAGCCGACCAGCCCGGTGACTCACCGGAGCCTAAATTGGACACTGAAGACCAAGAATTAACCTCCACTAGAGCAGCCTGCTCTACCCTGCGCCCGTGAAGAACGCGTCTCTCTTGTAAAAATGCTGTTCGCCACGAGGCAGAACCTGCAGATTAACTCGAAAGATGCTCTAACGTAAACGGTCCGCAGAGTTCCTCCCTTCTATGAACTGGGAGGCTTCCTCGCGATCATGAATCATACAGGCTTCACTGCAATGATCACTGCCATGATCATTGCCGTACGCGAGTTGCTATTGCGAATTCAGGCCGCTGTGCCATCTCAGTCAAGCCGTATTTAAAAACCCAGTCGTCCCCAGGAGATTCCGTTCCCCTGCGTGGGACGAATGGGTTTGTGGCTGCGAAGGAAGGAGTTCCCAGCCACAAGCTTTGCGCAGCTCGTCATGAGCCACAAGCTCCGATTGCCCAGTAGCAAGCGGAATTCGCTGACGTTCATTAATGAACGTCGAAACTTCGATGATTGCATGCCAAATCGTTGATCGATGGCAACGCAAATTGAAAATTGAGAGTTCTGTAGGGAAATGGCGTGCGACGGGATAGAACTTGTCCCAGAGCAGACCTTGCCACGAGAAATTCGTTAATGGCTGAGGGCCTGTAGAAATCCAGGACTGTCGTCGATTCTTGCTCATTTTGACCGTCAGGTTGGTATTTCCTAACGAGTCCCCACACAACGGCTAAGGGTATTCAGATTGCCCGGTTCGTCAAGAACAGAACGGGGCAAAATCGATCTTCCCTCACCCCCGAATGACGCAGGTCTTGCTCCCCGTAGGGATTGGAATTTTCTTCTTTTTTCGAGCCCATTCGGCATGCATCTCGCTCAGCTCGAAATTGGCAGCATTACGCCTTCTCAATAAGCGACTGATACAACTGATCGTACTCACCTGCCGCACGATCCCACGTAAACTCTTTGACTACAATAGCTTTCGCGTTTGTTGCCATTTCCTGGGCGGCGGTATCATCTACCAGAAATTCTTGCATCGCAGTTCGTAAGTCCTTTATGGAGCCGGGTTTGACGATACGTCCCGATACTCCATTAGTGATGAGATCGGCGACCCCTTCGACGTCCGTTACGATCACTGGTAAGTGCATCAGCATGGCCTGCAACACCACGTTTGGCATTCCCTCCCACAGCGAGGAGAGTACGAACAGGTCAGACTCGCTCATGAGCTCAGGAATGTCGGGACGGAAGCCAGTGAGGGTCACGCGGCCATGTAATGAGTATCGATCAACGAATGCTTCAATACTGGCCCGTTCTGGTCCCTCCCCCACGACAACCAGATGGATATCAGCCAACTCTTGCGCGTTCTTCCGAAACGCCTCAAGTAATGTTTTGAACCCTTTCTGGCGATGCAGCCGCCCGACTGCCAGAATAATTCGAGTTTGAGGTTCCAGACCCAGTTCTTCACGCAGACCACCAAAACTTCCCAACTTGAACTCTGGATCAATTCCATTCGGGATCACAGTCAGCTGAGATGTTTCAATTCGGAGTTTCTTTAAAAGAAACTTCGCAACACCAGAACTGACGCAGACATGGTGCTGGACAAACCGTTTCGTCAGTCGATCAACCCAGAGATGCCATCTCCTCTCACGCTCTGCGACGCGATGGCCTGCAAGCCGAATCGGCACCCCTGCCCGGCTCCCTGCGATTCGACTGACAATGTTTCCGTGGAACAGGAACCCTTGCACAATCCTGGGTGAGAATTTCCGCAGCTCCGCTTCCAACCAGCGAAACACTTTGAGATCGCGGCGACTCTTTGCTCCGTAGCATTTTACGGGAATCCCCTGCTCTTCAAACCGGCTCACCAGTTCACCTCCAGAGGAGAGGCAATAGACTTGCGGGGTCCACTTGTTTCGATCCAACCGGGAGACAATGTGGAATAGCGCCCATTCTGCTCCGCCGGGGTCAAGCTCAGTAATACAAAAAGCGATCCGAACAGGACTTGTTTCCCGCGGATGAAATTCGTCTTTTTGTGAGAGTTCATCTTTCAGCATGGAACAGAATATGACGAAAGTTGGCTATCATGGTTAAGAGGGATGACTGTGAACAAGCTTACGGAACGGTTGAGACGGAGGAGTTGAAATGATTCTGACAGGAGCTTCAGCGATTGTCACCGGTGGGGCAGTACGAATTGGTCGAGAGATCGGGCGCCACCTCGCGCAAGTTGGGGTCAACGTGTGCGTTCACTATGGATCATCTCAAGACGAGGCAGACTCAGCGGTGGCAGAATTTGAGGCATTCGGAGTTCGAGCAACTTCCGTTTCTGCGAACTTTGCAGAACCTGTCACGGCAGCGCGACAGGTGGTCGAGCACGCAACGCGGGAACTCGGTCCCATCTCCATCTTGATCAACTCTGCAGCGATTTTTGAATCCGGGACACTCAGCGATACGGACGAACAATGCTGGGACCGTCACATGAATATCAATCTCAAAGCTCCGTTCTTTGTCACTCAGGCTTTCCAACAACAACTGAACGGACAAAGCGGTGCGGTAGTGAACATTGTTGACTGGCGTGGTGAAAAACCGGTTCCCGGGCAGGTGGCCTATACGATTTCGAAAGCGGGGCTGATTGCGCAAACGAAACTTTTAGCACAAGAACTTGGACCTCAGATCCGGGTCAACGGAATTGCTCCTGGAGCGATATTGCCCGCTCCGGGAGAATCGGAGATGGACTTTCAACAGAAAGCCAATCTGAATCCACTACAAACAACCGGCTCTCCTTCGCAAATTGCGGAGGCAGCCCTGTACTTGTTGCTCTCTGAATTTGTCACAGGCGAGATTTTACACGTGACTGGTGGACAGCAACTCGGTTAATAGACGAACGTTTCATTGTGGTATTTCTGAGCGAGAGCACTAAGATTCATTTGGACGATTGTGTCCAGATTAGGCGGTCTCTGGATTCTGAATGAAGATGAATCAATCCAGAGGAAGTCGTGCGTCGCTCAAATGGCAATTTCGGAAAACTGAATGTCTGACTTTATTGAAATCAAAGACCTGCTCGTGCGGACGATCATTGGAATCAATCCCGATGAACGAAAAAACAGACAGGACGTTGTCATCAACCTGAAGTTCCAGGTTGATATCCGCCCTGCAGGAGCTTCTGACGACATCGAAGACGCGGTGAATTACCGCACGATTTGTAAATCTGTTATTGCGTTTGTGGAAGAATCAGATTTTCAACTCGTCGAGAAACTGGCTGAGGAAGTGGCCCAGCTCTGCCTGCAAAACGAGCGGATCGAGCGAGTCTGGGTAAGCATCGAGAAACCGGGGGCGCTCAGATTTTCCCGTTCGGTCGGAGTGACAATTGAGAGATCTCAAACACCCAATACCGAGCAGTAAGAACGAAACATTGCTGATCGCCGAGGGTTTACCGTTACAGAGTCATTGATCCTTGGGCAAACAAAAGAGCCTGCACAGCACACACATTTCAGTCTCGCTGGAACGAAAACATGACTGAACCAGTTGCAACGTCCGTGAT
Organism: Thalassoglobus sp.; assembly: GCF_048270125.1. Taxonomy (NCBI): domain Bacteria; kingdom Pseudomonadati; phylum Planctomycetota; class Planctomycetia; order Planctomycetales; family Planctomycetaceae; genus Thalassoglobus; species Thalassoglobus sp. The sequence continues at coordinate 20,077 of NZ_JBLWTN010000013.1, forward strand.
TATCGCCCTGGGTTCGAATATCGATCCCGAAAAAAATCTTCCCGCAGCTGTTCGTTCTCTTGCTCAACATCTGAAGCTCACAGTCTTGAAAGTCTCTTCGGTCTACGAGTCTGCCCCTCTCGGTTTTCTTGATCAAGCTCCATTCTGCAACGCCGCGATTCTCGCCGAAACAGCACTCGCTGCACGTCCATTAAAATTCGAAGTCCTGCGGTCTCTCGAAGAGGAACTGGGGCGAGTCCGTGATCCTGCGAACAAAAATGGACCTCGAACGATTGACCTCGACATCGGTTTGTACGGTGCACTGACTTTCGATTCGGAGGATCTCGTAATCCCAGACCCGGAAATTTCCGAGCGTGCTTTTCTGTCGATCCCATTTGCAGAGGTCGCGCCGGAACTCGTTCACCCACTTCTCGAAATCTCTCTTCAAAAGATTGCTCAGCAGGCGTCCGGGATTGAAACACTCAAATTACGTTTAGACATTTCGCTTCAAAGAACTCTTGAAGCCGTTTCCATTCCATCTACAACGCCCTACGATTGAAAACGGACGCACTCTTCCGCACAATACAGATTGTGGGTCAATTCAACTTCTGGGCTACTATCAACCAGAACCCTTCCGAGGTTAAGAATGTCATTTTCAAAACAACTGATACCGCTTATGAGTCTCGCTTTTATGGCGGGGCTCTCACTCGCCACCTATGCTGAAGATGCAGCAAAGGAAGCGAAGACAGTCGAAACCGTCGAAGTCAAAGCATCTGACCTGACGCTCGCCATCCCGAAAACCTGGAAACAACAGCAAGCTTCCAACAATTTGCGTTTGGCACAATTCGTTGTCCCCGCCGTGAAAGAAGGGGGAGAGCCTGCTGAGTTGGTCATTTCCGGACCTTTCGGTGGAAGTGCCGCTCAAAATATTCAACGCTGGATCGGACAGTTTCAGCAAGAAGGTCGGCAAATCAAGATGACTCAAGGTGAGTCGAAGCACGGAAAGTACATTCTCGTTGACTTGACCGGAACATATAACCGCTCAATCGGCCCTCCGTTCCAACGAAAAAGTGAAGCTGTCGAAAACTATCGCGTGATTAACGTCATGCTGGCCGCTCCTGAAGGGCGAACAGGAAGCTACTTCCTGAAGCTGACCGGAGAGAAAGCGACAGTCGAAGCGGCAGAAGAACAGATTCGAGCCGTCTTTGGTGCGAACATGAAGGACGAAAAACCTTACGAGCTGTAATTCTCGCACCGTAAAGTTTCAACATCGACTTAACCTGTTGATATTGAATGGGTTACAGAGATTTCATTTTCATTGAATAATGATTGCCGATCGTTTTGGAATCCGTTATCCTCCTCGCTTCGAGATTTTCATCGAAATGAGATTGTCCGTGCCGGTTTGAGAGTTGATTGTTCACTCACTTGGACGATCAATCTATTCGAGGCATGATATGACCTTGGTTAGAACTCAAGGTTCCAACTTACAAAGAATTGACGGTAAAACAATGAAAGACGGCATCCATCCTGACTACCACCCGGTTGTGTTTCACGACATCGGTGCAGACTACAAATTCCTGACACGCTCAACGATGACGTCAAAGGAAACTATCAAGTGGGAAGATGGCGAAGAGTACCCACTCGTAACAGTTGATATCAGTTCGGTATCACATCCGTTCTACACCGGAAAAATGAAGTACGTTGACTCCGCTGGTCGCGTCGAAAAGTTCCAAAAGAAATACGGCTGGGGCAAAAAAGAGGGCGAATAACGATATCGTCATTGATTATTTCACAGGACGCACTCCTCAGCTCGAGTGCGTCCTGTCGTTTTATCTTGCCTACGTCTTTGTCTTCGTTTGCTATCTTCTCTGAATCCACATTTGGATCCGCTGACTCATGTTCCTTCTCATATTCGAACGACCGTTCCGCTAGCTGAGTTCATCTTGAAGCCCGTCGAACTTCCTTCAAGCTCCCTCGCAACTCTGCACGAAATCAGGAACGAAAACATGTATCCGAGTCTGGAAACGAAACTGGAACGCTTTCTTGAGCTGGAGCAACAGCTCATGGACCCTGAGGTCCTGTCGAATCCATCTGTCATGGTGGAGATTCAAAGAGAATATGGTGGCCTCAAAAAAGTTGCGGATGCTGTTCTGCAGCACCGGAGCCTCGTCGAAAACATCGAAGCTGCCAAGGAAATGCTGGAAGCTGAGGATGATGAAGAGTCTCGAGAATATGCCCAGTCAGAACTCGACGATTTACAAGATCAACTGACAACACTCGAAGAAGAGCTTGAAGAAATCGTCGTCGCGGGAGATTCCATCACCCGTGGAGGATTGATTATGGAAATCCGCGCCGGAGCGGGCGGCGACGAAGCAGCTCTGTTCGCGGGCAATTTGTTCGACATGTATTCTCGCTATGCAGAGATCCAGGGTTGGAAAATCGAGCTCATGGATGTCTCTCGCTCAGATATCGGCGGGTACAAAGAAATCGTATTCTCCGTAACAGGAGAAGGTGCGTTCCATCAGTTACAATTCGAAAGTGGTGGACACCGAGTTCAGCGGGTTCCGGAAACAGAGACCCAGGGTCGAATCCATACAAGTGCTGCAACAGTGGCTGTGATGCCAGAAGTCTCCGCAGTGGAACTTGATATCCGCGACGAAGACCTTCAGATCGACACCATGCGAGCTGGTGGTCCTGGGGGACAGAAAGTGAATAAAACGGAAAGTGCTGTCCGTATTACACATATTCCAACCGGCGTTGTCGTAAAGTGTCAGGACGAGAAAAGCCAGCACAAGAACAAAGCGAGTGCGATGCGAGTTTTGCGCAGTCGTATTCTCGAAGAAAAAGAGCGCAAGGCGAACGAAGAACGAGCTGAAGAACGTCGAACGCTGATTGGAAGCGGAGACAGAAGCTCGCGAATCCGAACTTACAACTACCCCGATGGCCGAGTGACTGACCACCGCATCGGGTTGACGATCTACAAACTCGATCAAATTCTTCAGGGCAACCTGGATGAGATGGTGAATGCCATGCTCGAGTTTGACCGACAGGAAAAACTCAAACGTAAAGTACTTTGATTTCGAATAACATTACACCTCTGTGCAGGATGCCACTGACAGGTCATTGCAAGAGTTGCTCATGAAGTTCGTTCAGGGAGGACAAGAATGTGGCGGCTGAACAGATGACGACTGACGATCCATGGACAGTGCGTCGAGTACTCGATTGGACAATCGGCTATTTGAAGGAAAACAATTGCGAGAACCCTCGACTGGATGCCGAAATTTTGCTGGCACATGCTCGCAGATGCCAACGAATTCAACTCTACACGCAGTACGACCAACCGCTTTCTGATAACGAACGAACACTCATGCGTTCGCTCGTCAAACGCAGAGCAGCTGCCGAGCCGGTCGCATATCTGGTTGGTCATCGTGAGTTTTTCAGTCTTGAGTTTGAAGTCGCTCCTGAGGTCTTCATTCCTCGCCCCGATACCGAAACGCTGGTTTCACTCGCGCTCGACCTTCTGAAACCATTAACGTCTCCCCAAGTTCTCGAGCTCTGTACCGGAACCGGTTGCGTTCCGATTGCCATTGCGAAAAACCATTCGACCGTCGCCGTCACGACGGTTGAAAAGAATCCGGCGCCATTTTCTGTTGCTCAGAGAAACATCGAAAAGCATGCACTGACTGATCGGGTCAACCTCCTTCGAGGAGATCTCTTCGAACCGATTGAACCACGAAAGCAGTTTGACATCGTGGTCAGTAATCCGCCTTATATTCCCAAGGCGGAGATTTCAACTCTCGATGCGGATGTTCGCAGCCATGAACCGCACGAAGCACTCGACGGCGGTGAAGACGGCTTCGACATCATCCGGCTGCTGGTACAGCAATCCCCGGATTATCTGAAAACTGGCGGCTGGCTGATGTTTGAACTCAGTCCTGAACAGGCAGAGACCGCATGTCAGCTCATGCGTGAGCGGGGTTATTCTGACGTCCGCAGTGAAGATGACCTGTCCGCACAGCCAAGAGTCGTGCTAGGATGCTGGCGAGGAAGTTCAAGCCAGGGATGAAATTCATCAGGTGCTGGCGATTCGTCGCTTCGCAGCAAAACATCATACTGATTCATAAAACATGGACGTTTTCAAAATTCAGGGCGGAACTTCGCTGTGCGGCACGGTTGCTGTGAGTGGATCGAAGAATGCGGCATTGCCGATGATGGCAGCTGCTTTGCTGACTGATGGGAAAACGATTCTCAACAATGTCCCCGATCTCGTCGACGTGCGTACTCTTTCTTCACTGCTGACTTCTCTGGGATGTGAGATGACGAGACACGCTAATGGCAGTCTCTCTCTCGAAGTTGTTGATGAATCTCACTCAGAAGCCGACTACGAACTTGTCCGAAAAATGCGGGCCAGTGTCTGTGTGATGGGACCACTCCTGGCGCGGCGAGGACATGCCCGCGTCTCTCTCCCCGGTGGATGCAACATTGGACATCGACCGATTGATATTCATCTCCGTGGCTTCGCTGCGCTGGGCGCGCAGATCGATATCCATCAGGGGGATATCATCCTTCAGGCAACGCAACTTCGTGGAGCCGATATTGATCTCGCAGGACCGAATGGGAGTACTGTGACGGGAACCTGCAATCTGTTAACAGCTGCTGTTCTTGCACAAGGAAAATCGAGACTCACTTCAGCAGCCATGGAGCCCGAAGTCGTCGCTCTGGCTGACCTGCTCAATGAAATGGGTGCCAAGATCTCTGGGCAAGGTACCCCAACTCTTGAAGTTGAAGGTGTCGCGGAGTTGAGCCCGACGACACAGACTGTCATTCCAGACCGAATCGAGGCGGCGACTCTGATGATTGCCAGTGCCATGACTCGCGGGAAACTCACAATTCAAAACGTCAATCCTCTGCACTTGTCAGCAGTGACGACTGTCTTGCAGGAGATAGGAGTATCGATTCACGAATCGGGTGTCTCTCAGTTGGAGATCGCGTGCGAACGGGAACTCTCGCCAGTGAACATCACCGCCCTGCCCTACCCCGGAATTCCGACCGATATTCAAGCTCAACTGACAGCGCTTTTGTGTACTCTTCCCGGCCGCAGCGTGATCCGAGACCAGGTATTTCCAGATCGGTTCATGCACTGTGCTGAGCTGAACCGAATGAACGCAAAAATTCGTCAACAGGGGGATCGTGCTTTAATCACAGGTGTGGCTCAGCTTCAGGGAGCACATGTGATGGCGAGTGACTTACGTGCGAGTGCTGCCCTTGTTCTGGCAGCTTTGGCGGCCAGGGATGAAACGGTCATCCATCGTATTTACCACCTCGACCGTGGCTACGAAGCCCTGGAAACCAAGCTGAATCTTCTCGGCGCGAATGTGACTCGATGCCGCGAAGAAGATGCCCAACGACGTTCGCCGAGTGAACGGACGAACCTTCGTCGGTCAGCGTAATGAATTTTGCGACCGATTGAAGTACATTGGACTCAGCATCTTTGTCCTGTTTAATCAGGAGTGCAACGAGCACCTTCGCGACTTCAAAACCTGCTCGCAGCGAGGAAGGATGTGAAGACCAATATTGGATTTGCTCATGGCGACTCGACGCACATTTCTGCAAACGACGACGGCCTCTCTCTTCACTGGTGGGGTAGCTCCCGCGATTCTTGGCGCTGCAGACAAAGCTGATGCAAAACGCCCCGTTATCGGCGAAGGCGATTTCCAATTCGAATGCCATCACAATTGGGGAAGCGTTCCAAAGCATATCACCTGGAGAAACACACATGGCGTTGCCATTGATCGGGAAGGGTTTGTCTACATCACTCATCAGGGCGATGTGAAGAGTCCCTGCGATACCGTCGTTGTTTTTGATCCGGAAGGAACATTTGTCCGCTCCTTTGGAAAAGAGTTTGCCGGAGGCGGTCATGGAATCGATATCCGCAGGGAAAACGAAGAAGAGTATTTGTACTTGTCGGACATCTACAATCGACAGGTCATCAAGTGCGATCGACAGGGAGAATGGGTCTGGAAGAAACGCTATCCCCGTGACGCTCATCTCTATTCCAGCCTGGAAGGTTTTCGCCCCACAAACGTTAGCTTTGGGCCGACGGGCGACCTGTATGTTGGAGATGGATACGGTTCGCATCTGATCCATCAGTACAACAGTGATGGAAAATGGATTCGCTCCTGGGGAGGAAATGGTGCACAAGCCGGGAAACTGAAAACACCGCATGGTCTGTGGCTGGATGCTCGCCCGGGACGCGAACAGATGCTTGTCGTTGCCGACCGGGCAAATGCGCGGCTGCAATACTTTTCACTCGATGGACAACCTGTCGAGATTCTTCAAGGTGTGCGTGACCCTGAAAAATCTGGGGAAACGACGACATTGAAAGACGAAGCAGGACGCGATGTTACCGTCAAGAACGTCGATGGTCTCAGCTTCCCGGCAGATATCGACACCTGGGAAGAGTTCATGGTTGTCCCGGACCTGCACTCCAGAGTCTTGCTCTTTGACACAGAAAACAATCTTCTCGCCAATTTGGGAGGTGATCCTGCATGGACAGAATACGTCCTCGATGGCATGCAGGTTCGGAAGCAACCTGACAAATGGAAGCCTGGGAAATTCGTCCATCCTCACGATGCCTGCTTCGACGAGGACGGAGATATGATTGTCACGGAATGGGTGGAAGCTGGTCGTGTGACGAAGCTTGAGTGGGTATGAGAAAACGATTCCACTTCAATTGACGCCTGAAACTTGAAGTCTCCGGCGAAGTTTTACTCTTCCCACTGGGGCGTTCTCTTCTCCAGAAATGCAGACATTCCTTCTTGTGCATCGTGCTGTAAAACGTTCTTTGTCATAACGTCGACTGCCTGATCGTATGCGTGCGATTCATCCATGTTCAGTTGAGCATAGAATTCCTGTTTCCCGATTGCCAAAGTTTGGCGACTCGAAGCAACAATCGCTGAAGTATATTCCTTGACCGCATCATCCAGTTGATCGACCGGGACAACAGCATTCACCAATCCAGCAGCGAGTGCTTTCTCTGCTGAGATCGGCTTGCCGGTTAAGAGCATTTCCATCGCGATTTTCGGAGCAACGTTGCGGACCAACGGGACCATTGGCGTTGTGCAGAAGAGTCCAATCTTTACTCCTGGAGTTGCAAATTGTGCCTGGTCACTTGCGACGGCAAGATCGCAAGCAGCAACCAGTTGACACCCCGCAGCCGTTGCAAATCCCTGTACTCGAGCAATGACCGGCTGTGGAAGCTTGCGCACGAGTTGCATCACCCGAGCGCAGGTGGAAAACAGTTTTTGATACTCTTCCTCTGAGCAACCTTGCATCTCTCCCAAGTCATGCCCTGATGAAAAAACCGGCCCGTCCGAAGCAATCACAACCGCTCGCACTGAACGATCTTGTGAAATTTGCTTGAGTGCTTCTTCAAGCTCCTGTAAGAGCGAAAGCGACAATGCGTGACGTCGTTGCGGTCGGTTCAGCCGGAGTGTTGTTACACCTTCGTTTGCCTCAACGATCAACTCGCTGATCTGTGCAGTCATTCCTATCCTCTTGTGGTTCATTTAAGCTGAGTTGATGTTCTACGACGTTTACTGAGCAGGTCAGTAGACACCTACCCGGATTCCAAATTGGTGGCGATTTTATTTCGAAAGTAGACGGTTGGATTCCTGCTACAGGCTTTGGTCTTGCAGGAATTCGATCATCGCTCGGCAAAAGTCTGGCAAATCGCCTGGCTTGCGGCTGCTGATGAAGTGTCGATCAACGACAACGGGGGCATCTTCCCAGATCGCGCCGGCGTTCACGAGATCGTCTTTGATTCCGGGCGATCCAGTCACACGAACGCCTTGATAAACTTTCGCAGAGATCGGCATCCATCCGCCATGGCAAATCGCTGCGATCATTTTTTGTTGCGTATGAAACCCGTGGATCAGGCTGAGCACTTTCGGGTCTCGTCGCAGTTTGTCCGGCATAAACCCACCGGGACAAATCACCCCGTGAAAATCATCGATTTCCATGTCATCAATACGAGCTTCAGACTCACAGGGATACCCATTCTTCCCAGCGTACACGACGCCTTCTTTCTGACCAGCGATAGTGACATGTGCGCCAGCTTCTTCCAGACGCAACTTCGGATACCACAGTTCAAGATCTTCGTAAATGTCACCGACAAAACAGAGGATCCGAGTTCCGTGAAGTGGGAGGCGAGCCATTGTCTTTTCCTTGTTAGAGTATTTTCACTGCTTGTTGTTTCCTCACGTTATTGCCACGGAACTGTTCCGTACCGTTGAATCTCTGCTCTCAGGGCTGCACTCAGTTCATTAAAAATTTTGGGAGCTTTCTTTGAGAGATTATTCTTCTCTAGCGGATCGTTTTTGAGGTTGTAGAGTTCGAGTGGCTCGAACGGGCTGTTCTGAAGAAGTTTCCAGTCTCCGCGGCGGACAGCCTCGATTGTTTTTCCGGCATAACGAGCCCCACCTTCACGACGACGAAAGAACCACAGATCTCGCAATTCTTCCTGCTTCTTCCCCAGACAGGTCGGCAGAAAGCTCTTGCTGTCGAGGTTCAAATTTTTGTCAAGTTTTACGCCGGCCGCTTCACACACTGTGGGGAAAATGTCCATTGTCAATGCTCGGAACTTGCTTTTGGTTCCCGGTTGAATCTTCCCTGGCCAGCGGACTCCACAAGGCACCTTCAGGCCCCCTTCGTACATACTCTGCTTTCCGTCTCGAAGCGGACCGTTGTTAGCTCCGACGTTGATTTGCCCGCCATTGTCGGAGGTAAAGACCACGATTGTGTTTTCGGCTTGTCCGGTTTCTTTCAGGCAGGCCAACACTTTTCCAATGCCCTCGTCCAGGTGTTCGATGAGGGCGACCAGTTTCGCACGTTGGTCAGAAATCCCCTGCTCGCGAGCTTTGACCTTTTGAAACCACTCCTCCGGCGGTTGAATCGGAGTATGTGGGGCATTGTAAGCGAGATATAAAAAGAATGGCTCGGTGCCGTCTTTCTGTTCACGTATGTATTCACAGGACCAGTCCGTAAAGAGATCGGTTGCGTGCCCTTCTGGATCGATTTCCTCCGTCCCCTGTCGCATGTAGTTGATTCCATGACGACGGTGATTGTAATAATCGTCCATCATGTCTCCCAGATACCCCTTGAAGAAATCAAAGCCGCGATCGGTTGGGCGGTCAGGCGATTCCAATCCCAAATGCCATTTGCCAACAGACGCTGTGTTGTATCCGTTCTTCTTTAAAACAGATGGAAGAAGCACCGCATCGTCAACAAGGTTGCCCCAGCTATTTTCGGGATGTGTCCGAATCACACCGGGGACGCCGACCATGTCTTGATATCGACCACTCAAGAGAGCTGCGCGCGTTGGCGAGCAAACTGGACAATTGGCGTAAAATTCGGTGAAAGTCATCCCTTCAGAAAGGAGCTGGTCCACGTGCGGCGACTTCAGGTCTTGAGCCCCGTAGGAACTCAAATCCCCATAGCCCAGGTCATCAACGAGAATCACGAGAATATTCGGGCGTTCGTCAGCTTGTGAAACCTGAAGGCAGGGAGCAACGCATAGGATTGCAAGAATCTGTTTTAACATCGCTCGACTCAATCGGAGGTGGTGTTCTTAATTCTCTTCAGCTTTAAGATTGTTGCAGATCGCTCCGTGGTTTTGCACCGCATCGAAAAAAATTCATTGGCAGTTCCTCAATGATTTTATGTTCGCTCGTTTCCTTTCAAATTGTTTCTCCCTAAACTTTCAGAAACGGATTGTCACTTTTCTGAAATGGTCGATCAATGAGTCACTACAGCCCTGCATACAGTATCACGATTCGTCTTCGTTATGGCGACTTACCTGGCGGACTGGGGAAAATCACGTCTGCGATTGGAGATGCAGGAGGCTCGATTGGAGCGATCGATATCGTCAGCAGCCTCGACGGAGCCATCACCCGCGACCTCACGGTTCAGGCCACGGATGTCGAGCATGGAGAAAAAATTGTTGAGAAAGTTCGTTCACTCGAGGGAGTCGAAATTTCAAATGTTTCGGACCGAACATTTCTCATGCATCTGGGAGGAAAGATTGAAGTCATCTCGCGTGTTCCCGTCAAAACACGCGACGATCTTTCAATGGCCTACACGCCGGGAGTTGCCCGGGTTTGTCAGGCAATCGCTGAGGATCCCGATGCGTCGTTCAATCTGACAATTCGTCGAAACACCGTCGCAGTTGTGAGCGATGGGACAGCTGTCCTGGGGCTTGGAAACATTGGTCCCCGCGCCGCAATGCCGGTGATGGAAGGAAAGGCCCTCCTCTTCAAGGAGTTCGGAGGCGTTGATGCGTTTCCGATTTGCCTGGAAACGCAAGACGTTGAAGAAATCATCAAAACCGTCAAGTATCTCGCACCGACGTTTGGTGGCATCAACCTTGAAGACATTTCCTCACCGCGATGCGTTGAAATCGAAGATCGACTCAGAAAAGAACTCGAAATCCCCGTATTCCATGACGATCAACACGGGACTGCTATCGTTGTTTTAGCAGCGTTAAAGAACGCACTGAAAGTCGTCGACAAACAAATTTCAGAGCTGAATGTCCTGATCAACGGGGCTGGGTCTGCTGGGGTGGCGATTGCGAAATTACTTCACTCTGTCGGAGTGAACAAGATGATCGTTTGTGACAGCAAAGGAGCGATCTCCAAAGAACGAACGAATGATTCGAATACGCTCAAAGCCTGGATTGCCCAAAACACCAACCCGGGAAACCAGACTGGAACGTTGTCCGAAGTCATTTCCGGAATGGACCTGTTCGTCGGAGTCTCGGTTGCCGGCGCGTTGAAACAGGAAGATGTCGCTAAGATGGCGAACGATGCAATAGTCTTCGCGCTTGCGAATCCTGATCCTGAAATTCTGCCAGAAGATGCCACTGATAACGTCAAGGTGATGGCAACGGGACGCTCGGACTACCCCAACCAAATCAACAACGTTCTCTGTTTCCCCGGTCTGTTCCGTGGTCTTCTGGATGTTCGAGCCAGAGACATCAATGCAGAAATCAAGATCGCAGCAGCAGACGCCATCGCAAGTGTGATTGCAGATGATGAAGTCCATCCGGACTATGTGATTCCGTCTGTGTTTGATCGCCGCGTCGCGACAGCCGTCGCTGAGGAAGTTGCTCGCGTCGCGACCGAAACTGGCGTCGCACGTAAGGGAAGGCCGTCACAATAAACGTGGTTGGCAGCTTCGCCAGACACTTGGAATGAAACGAAAGTGGGGGCAATCCCGATATGGGAAGCCCCCCGAATTCGCAAGTTTCTTAAGAAGCAGAAGCTTCTGTGTTGAAGAACACCTCTACGGTCTTGTTCTTATCGGCGGCGTTTTTGAGCAGCCTTCAGACCTTTTGCGATGATGTCCATTGCATCGGCTGCGGAGTAATCTTCGAGGGCATCGAAGAAACAGGCGAGCACTCTTTTTGTTTCGGCGGCGTTGATTTGCAACTTCGCTGTATCAGCCTTTCCAGCGACGGTGTCGTAAATCTCAGTCAACGATGGGCTCTTCTTGGCAGCAGCTTTCTTCTTCGCCATCTGATTTTCCTTCCTCAAATGTATTAAAAAAACGAGTCAAACGGACTGTAGTTGTTCTTCACTGAGGAATTCAACATGAAGAATTCAGTTCGTCTCAAATCTTTTGAGAAAGGAATGCTCGATAATTGGTTTCTTCACAGCGTGATTGCCAAGATTCAGTGGTAAGTTTTGCTCGCTGGTTCGTTCTCAGTGAGGATTCAATGATCGAAGAGGAGTCTCACAGCATTCTGTGGATTGGTGTTCGGGTTCTGCCTCGTGGCGAACATCGATTTCATTGGTGTAACGCGTTCTTCGCGCGTACACAGTAAAGTAAACTGCTCAGCCGGTTTGTTGTTCTCTTCAGTTTCACGTTACTATGAAACAGCAATATAAAATCGAATCAAAAGTCAGAGAAGAATCCCATGAACACAAAACCAGAAGACGTTTTCGCTGTGCTGGTCGGCTCCTGGAGAGGGACTTGCAAGACTTGGTTTGAACCAGACGAGTTGGCGGATGAATCAGCGGTCGAAGGAAAATTTGAGCTGATTTACGGCGGTCCGTTCGTGCGCCATACATACATTGGAGAGATCGAGAAAAACCTGAGATCAGGCGAAGAGACTCTCGTCTTCAATAAGGCTTCGTGTAAATTCGAATCCGCCTGGTTAGATACTTTTCACATGAACTACGGAATCATGCGATCTGAGGGTGAAGCGACCGAATACGGATTTTCAGTCTTCGGAAAATACCACGTCGACACGAAGCATCCACCTTGGGGATGGAAAACTGTATACGAAATTATCGATAATGATCATGTAACGATTACCGCATACAACGTCACTCCAAATGGTCAGGAAGCGAAAGCGGTCGAGACCGTTTACGAACGAATCTAGAGCAGTTTGCTCTACCGTGTGCCCGTGAAGAACGTATTTCTCTAGAACCAGTCCGAAAACCTCTGGAATAGCCGCTTTCCTCAACGTTTGAGAGAGCAATTTCAAGTTTCAGGATCAGTTCTAGTAAAATGCTGTTCTCCACGAGGCAGAACCTGCAAACCAATTAGAAAGATACTCTAAACCGCTTGTAGTTGAGAGCGTCTTCAATAACGTCTTTCCATGAAGGTCACCTTCATGAGTTCATAGATTGCTCACGATGAGGCAGAACGCACAAGACCAACATCGAATTTGCCCTGATCCGTGTGGGAGAAGTGTAGATCGAAGCTGGCTGTATCACTTCGCAAGTTCATTCCAGGCCCAGCGGAACAGGTTCCGTGTGTCAGTATAACGTGCATCAGAAGAGGTGGCTCCTAGGACGATCGAGATCAACTTTTGATTGTCTCGCTCGCCGAATGAAACAAGACAGGCTCCGGCGGGGCGAGTGGTTCCGGTTTTCATTCCGAGGTAACCGTCAATGTTGAGGAGCTGGTTTGAATTCGTCCAGAGTTCGTAGCGAACATATCCACTGGCACCCTCAAGTCGTCCGATGTGTTTTCGCGTTTGCACATACGGAAGCAGCATCCCATCTTCAGCGATGGCGGATGCGAGACGAAACAAATCCTGAACAGTCGTCTTATGCTCTTTGTGTGAGAGACCATGTGGATTGCGAAACTGAGTATTTTCCATCCCCAATTTTTTCGCCACGCGATTCATCTCAGCAACGAATTTCACAAGTGAATCTTCAGTCTCGGCATCCTCTTCCGGAGCTTCAAAACGATTCCCCAAATGCTCTGCAAGAACGACAGAAGCATCGTTTCCGGAAGGCAATAATAGCCCGTAAAGCAGATCGTGAATCGTCAGTTTTTCACCGGTCTGCACTTTGGCAGTTGAACCAGGAGTGTTGGCTGCGCGGCTGGTGACTGTCACGATTTCATTAAGAAGCGCCGGGTCTTTACGGACTTGCTGAATCGTGATGTATGCGGTCATCAATTTGGTGGTACTCGCGTTTTCGAGTCGCCTTGTTGGATTCGCACTGCCAATGATTTTTCCTGAGTCGGGATCACCGACGATCCAGGCTTTGCAGGTGACAAACGGGATTCCCTCCAGTGAATCCGACTCAGCCTTCTTGCGCAGCTTCATGTCGAAATCGTCTGGATTTGTGATTACGAGATCGCTGGTGATGAGCGGTCCAAGTGCTTTCCAAACTGCGGCATCCGCGACTCCGCTTGCTTGCAGATCTTTTGATGATTGAAAGTCCATCACGGCTGACTTGGTCGATGGACCAAAATCGCCATCGACCGCTAAGTCCGGTGAGGGAACCATCCGGTCGTTCAACGTTCTCTGGAGTGCTTCAACGAGCCAGCCCGTTGCTCCTTCACGAAGTTCTTGTGGTGCTGTTTCGTCAGGAATCAAGTCTTTATTGAAATGATCGAACGCACGCTTGGAGATGCTTGCCATGAACAGATCGGTTGTCTTTCCAGCGGACCAGGAGTCACGATTCCCCTTGGCGGTGAGAACGACGACAACAATCGGACCACTCGGAGATTCAATAATCCCGGCGACAGTTCTCGCGGTGCTGATCGAGCCGGTCTTCTGCGCGACGACTGTTCTCCTTGGGAGAAAAGGAGGGATGCGATCCTGGTTGATGCACTTCCGCATATGCTCCAACATTTCTTTGTTGAACTCTTCGTTTGCGAATTCTGACTGACTGAGTTTCTCCAGAATGCTCATTGTTTCACGAGCAGTTGTACTTCCCAATCCATATTTCTTGCTACGTTCAGGGAAGATGGTTGTGCTTGATCCGCGATAGACTTTCGAATGGATTTTCGTTTCAGGAAAGCCAAACTCTTCCATCGTGTCCGAAACTGATTTAAGTCCGACCTGATCAATCACCAGATTTGTGGCTGTGTTGTCGGAGTAGGCCATCATGAGTCGAATCGCATCTCGAAGAGAAAGTTGCATCCCGGGGCTGAAATGAGTCGTCAAGACTCCTGAGCCGGGAACTTTGTCTTCCTCTTTCAGCGTAATCAGCGTTGCGAGGTCGAGCTTCCCCGCTTCAACTTGCCGGTAGGCTTCGATCATGATTGAAATTTTAATCAAGCTCGCCGTTGGCATTGCCTCGTCGGCATTAATGAGAACCGTCTCACCACTCGGAATATGTTTGACAGCAATTCCGACCTCACCTTCAAACGATTCCACCAGGCTGGTCAACGAATCTTTCAGGGGGCTGGAGGCTTCATCCGGCTGAGCGATCACTGAAGCACTGCTCAAAGCCAAGAACGAGAACAGAACCGCGAAGACTAAATTCCGCATGGGGAGAATGGACGGCATTGATGACCTGCTATGAATCAATTGGAACGGGAGTCATTTGATTTGACACGATTCAGTATGAAGAACAGATTGTTTTATTGCGACCGCGTCACGCTCGCAAGTCTGCGGTACATTCAGTTGAGAGTTGAACAGGAGCTGGATGAGAGACTGAACGGAGATAAATTTCTCAGCAGAGATGGCGTTGTTGAAGTCCGGCAGATTGCAGTATAAACCGTACGGATTGATTCGCGTGGCTTCGCAGCCCAGCCACGTTGAAGTTCTCGGTTGTTAGATGGATCACTGATGCACGCACTTCATGAACGACAAAATTCTGCAATGCTGATCTCACGAGTCGTTCTGCTGCTGCTCTTCTTTTTGTCGTTGTTTTTAACTCAATCAACTTTTGGAGCTGACGAAAAGAATAGCCCTCGGTTTCGAGTCGAATCACCTAAGGTTCAGTTGAATGGGCTTCCGATTCCGCGTCTGCGGATCGTCGCCTTGACCGAAGAAGGTGAAATCGACACATCGTTTAACCAGCAGGCTGTGATCAAAGGAGTTCAACTGACCGAAGGAGGAAGTGAACGTCCGCTGCCGGAATTTGAAGCTGGAGTTCTGGAAGTTCGAAGTAATTCTGAAAAGGATCAGCGACTCATTCTCGTCGGTTCCAGTATTTCGGTGGCAATGAATGAGCAGGCCACGGCTGTCATTTCGCCCGTGCAAACTCGTCCCGGTTGGGTCAGTCTGATTCCTCCCCTTGTTGCCATCATTCTGGCAATCTGGTGGCAGGAAGTGGTTGGTGCGCTGTTTCTGGCTTCACTCGCTGGCATGATGCTGCTCGCCACCAATCCATTTTCAGGCATGATCCAGGTCATCGATCCGCTCATTCTTTCGAACTTAGCAAGCCGCGGGAACATGCAGATCATTCTGTTCACGATGTTTCTGGGAGCCATGATCGGGATCATGTCTGGAAGCGGTGGGACGCAAGCACTGGTTGAGAGACTGACAGTTTATGTGAGAAATCGCCGGCATGGGCAACTCATGACCTGGCTCCTTGGTTTGATGATTTTCTTCGATGATTATGGCAACACGCTGTTGGTCGGCAGCACGATGCGGTCGATGATGGATCGGTTAAAAATTTCTCGTGAAAAGCTGGCCTACCTTGTCGATTCGACAGCTGCACCGGTCGCGGGGCTGGCGCTAGTCTCAACTTGGGTCGGTGTTGAACTCGGATATATGCGCACCGCGTACGAAAGTCTGGGCCTCTCGACAGGTGAGATTTATCAAACGTTCATCGCGACGATTCCCTATCGGCTGTACCCGTTGCTGACGCTGATCTTCGTCGGGCAAATTGCCTGGACGGGACGCGACTTTGGGCCGATGCTGAAAGCGGAGCAAGACCGACAACACGACAATGATGAATCAACTTCTTCTGTGAAGGGTGATTTCACAGATGGTTCGAAGCCTATGATTCGTCATGCTCTGATCCCGCTTGCAACGCTCTGTCTCTGCCTGGGAATCGCACTCTATCATGATTTCGAAGAATCCAGCCGCGCTCTTTTACTTGCTTCGACGGGGGCAGTCTTCGCTGCAGTTCTCAGTGTGGTCATTTCTCGATCGTGCTCACTTGGGGAGACGATGAAGATGGGGATTGATGGCATGCAGCAAATGTTGCCAGCAGTTGTCGTCCTGGTGCTCGCCTGGTCGATCGGAACCGTTTGCAATCCAGAACACCTCAACACCGCCGGCTATCTGGTAGACTCTCTCGGCGATCATCTTTCTCCGCGCTGGCTTCCATTGATCACATTTCTTCTGGCAGCTGCCGTTTCATTCGCCACGGGAACATCATACGGAACAATGGGACTATTGATTCCGTTGGCGGTTTCGATCGAACTTCAACTCCTGCTTGGGCTTTCGATTCCGTTTGAAGAAATTGGCAATCACCCGCTGATGCTGGCAACAATTGGCTCGATTCTCGGTGGCGCAATTTTTGGTGATCACTGCTCGCCAATTTCAGACACAACCGTCCTTTCATCTGCAGCAACCGGATGCGATCACCTTTCGCATGTCCGTACGCAACTTCCTTATGCTCTCACGGTGGCAACCATTGCAATTTGTCTCGGTTACGTCCCCATCGCATTGGGGATTTCCCCGTACATCTCCATCATCGCAGCAATCGTCGTGCAGTGGCTGGTACTGAGAATCATCGGTCGTGAAGTCGAAGAAGCGAACAGTTTAGAACCAGTCCGAAAACCTCTGAAATAGGTGCTTTCCTCAATGTTTGAGAGAGCAACTTCACGTTTCAGGACCAGTTCTAGATACCGCGAACATTTCGTCGGGCGTTTGAAGTATCTGGTGAAACCTCATCCGTATTCGAGATAATCGAACGCGTTTCTTTCTTGGAATTTTCATTCCGTTTCTTGCTGCCGTTCTCACAGCAGGACTGTTCGCCACGTGCCAGATCGCGAACACCATTTCGAAATTGTGATAGCGGCCTCAATCAGCCGCATCCCTTTAATCGCAGGCCCACAAGGACAAGGCTGTCTCATGTCAGCGGTTCATCGCTTCCTTAACACCTGGGATCAGTCGTTCAGCATTTTCGTGATAGATCTTTTTTAGAACCTCATCTGGCAATCCGATGCCGTAGATGTTCCAAAGACCTTGCGGTGGAAATGGGTTGTCTTCGTATGGAAAGTTTTCGTCGAAAGTCTCCAGAAAACGAAAATGGGGGATCAGCTCGGACATCGGAGGGACGCCATCGGTCCCGAAGAGAATTCGATCAGAATATTCGAGGAAGAATTTCCGAGCCGTGTAAGGCTGCCGTCCCAGCTCTGCAACGCGAGCTGAGATTTCGACATTCATATTAGGATATCGATCCAGATACGTTCCCAACTTCGCCAAGTCTTCCGGAATGTCTGCCATGTGCGCACAGATAAAAGATGTCTCTGCATGCTTGGCAATCACTCGATTCCGGCCATCGATTAATTCCTGATGACTCGGAAATTGCTCGCCATAAAAACTCCATTCGGGGTGCCGATACAACTCTTCCCAGCGTTCGTTCCGTTCGTCAGTCGGGCTGAAAAAAGAAATGGGATCGGCACAATGCCACAACACCGGAATGTTGAGCTCAGCTGCCCGTTCCCAGACCGGATCGAATCGAGGATCGTCCGGCTTGATGAGGTTCCCATCAAGGTCTTTCAAGTACAGGCCAAGAGTTTTCAGCAGCTTCAATCCCTGTGCTCCCTGACGAACTGCTTCGGTCAGCTTGTCTGCCATCTGCACTCCGAACCCCGGCTTGTGGACATCCCAAGTCTCCGGTTTATCCGGGGCTCCATCTCCGATGTAATCCATGCGGACAAAAACAATGAATCGATTCGGATGACGTTTCGCAAGCAGCTGATAATGGTCCGCAAACGACGGCCCCGCTTTGCCATCCAGGCTGACACTGACAGCGATGTTCGCTGCGTCCATCGTCTTGACCATTTCGTCGATCTCTTCAACGGAAAGTTTTCCCGGGTGCGAATGGACGTTCACACAAGGAAATTTTGACTGCTGAAGAATATGTTCCTTGACTTTCAGAACCGGTGTCGGACGAAACTCATCGAGATAAATTCGTCGTGGACGTTCGGGGACTTCGTCTTGAGAAAATGCAGTGGCGGGAACTTGAAGAGAGAAGCATCCGACGAAGAGAAAGAGAGCGAAGGGCTTCTGCCATCTAAAGAATTTCAACATAGCGGTCATTAGAGCATCTTTTGAATTGGTGTTTAGGTTCCGCCTCGTGGCGAACAGCAATTTGATTGACGAAACGCGTTCTTCACGGGCACACGGTAGAGCAAGCTGCTCTAATACCAGTAGTTCGTGGGTGAATAGGTCTGAATCACATAGCGTCGCAACTGTAACAGTATGACAAGAATGACTCCTTTGACCAGCACGAGCGGAGCTGACTGAACGTATGCCTCACGAAAGTCTGTCAGCCCGAACAGCAGAAATGCCACGGCATACGCAATCTCCCAGCGAGTCTTCCCTCGCTGGAAATATCGGCGTGTCACAAGAATCGCAAAGACCACCCACGCGATCCCTTCAAACAGGTTGAAGCTCCGGTAGATCTCTCCCCAGACTCCGACCGAATCTGGATCGTAGACCCACCAGGGATCGGTCCAAATTGAATCTGGAACAATTTTGAAGTCTCCTTGCATGCAAGATCGCTCCATCTGTCCTTTTGAGGAGTAGAAAACTTGCGAGAGTATCCGCAACGCTGACCTCGCTCGTAACTCGCACTTCCATAACTTCGCGGACTGTCCGCGGACTGTTCGCCACGGGGCAGATCGGAATGACCAATATTGGATCTGCGCCAGTAACATGTGGTACGATACCACCTTCGAAACCCTTTGAGTTTTCTCGGAATCTTTCCAAAGAATCAAACATGACAGCAGGAACAAAAATGACAAGTCCCAACATGCAACCGTTCCTCAGAGAGCTCAAACGGTTCGGGAAAACATTGTTCTTGCTTTCGTTCCTGCTGGTCGTGTGTCAACGAGGGCTTGCTCAGGAGACTCGGGAGATCACTTTAGAGAAAACCTTGACCACAAAGTTGAAGTATCAATGTTTCGTGACGACTCCGAAGGGGTACGAAGACGACACTGCACGTGACTGGCCGATGATTCTGTTTTTACATGGGGGTGGATCGCCGAAACCGGAAGAGCTGAAGAACTCGATGGGTTGGTTGACGGACTTACCAGCAATCGTTGTTGTCCCAATTTGTCCACCTTCAGAAGAGGGATGGCAATTTCAAAATTGGAACTGGAAGATGCTCGGGGAGCTGGTCCGCGAGATCGACAAGCAATATCAGGTTGACCCCAAAATGCGGTCCGTCATTGGCTTCAGTATGGGAGGGTCAGGCGCGTGGGAACTTCCGTTCCATGAGCCGCAACTTTTCTCGAAATCGGTCGTGATCGCCGGTCTGTGTCATCCGTGGTCACTACGGCACTTCCCCAAAATCCCGGTCTGGGACTTTGTAGGAGAGAAAGATTACATGCGGAAGGAACAGGAAGAGACTGTCAGCTCCGCTCGCAGGTTTGGAGTGGACGTTGTTCAGACGACATGGAAAGGGGCCGATCACGGCGGGATTTTCAAGAATGCCAAGTCCTATCAACGAATGCTTGACTGGCTTGTTACCAACGAAGATCTGCGACGCGAAGAGGTACTGGAATAAGGGCCTCCAATTCCACCGCCTGATAATCACAGTCTCAATCAACAGATTTCCCACGTTTCAGGTGACGTGAACTCTTACAGACTTCTCTTTTTCATTGGAGTTCGCTTCACGATCTGTTTCCCAGATGAGAAATGATTTTGACTGGATGTTGCGGACCATCTTGGGAGCGCTATGATACTGGAAACTTCACGCATTCTGAGAAGAGATCGAAAAGACCTGATATGGCTAAGCACATTCTTTTACTCGCTGGCGATTTCGTTGAAGATTACGAAATCATGGTTCCGTTCCAAATGCTGCAAATGCTGGGGTACACCGTCCATGCTGTTTGCCCGGAAAAGCAGGCTGGTGACCAGGTCCGCACGGCGATTCACGACTTTGAAGGCGATCAAACCTACAGCGAAAAACCGGGACACAATTTCACTCTCAACGCAACTTTCTCCGATGTGAACGCCGCCGACTACGACGCACTTGTCGTCCCCGGCGGGCGAGCACCTGAGTACTTACGACTCAATGAAAAGGTGTTGAGCATCGTTCAACACTTTGCTGAGGCGAATAAGCCGATTGCGGCGATCTGCCATGGGCTGCAAATCTTATCTGCAGCAGGCGTTCTCTCCGGGCGAACCTGCACTGCCTATCCAGCCTGTGGACCAGAAGTGACACTCGCTGGTGGAACCTACAAAGAGATTGATGTCGCCGCTGCCCACGTCGACGGCAACCTCGTCACTGCTCCAGCCTGGCCTGCTCACCCTGCGTGGATTGCAGAATTCGTCAAAGTCCTTGGTGCAAAAATCGAAATTGAGTAGAGCATTTGTAATGTTCCCTGCAATGTTTTCCCTGCTCGAGAAGATGACTTCTACGACAGCATCGACTGCTCGCGATGAGGCAGAAGGCAAACACTAATCCGAAAAATGCTACAATAAAACAGCCCCGATGATCGGGAATCAAATATCCCTTTTCGATCTCAACTGAATTGCAAAGATCGTTTCGCTTCACGTCATTCCATTTTCCAAATTCGGCGTTCGACAAGTCTGATCTGTTGAGCTGATGTGTTGAACTTAATGAGTCAAAGAATGTCTAAAGAATCAATTTTCTGGTTGCGTGTCGGCGCAGTCATGGGTTTCCTCGCTGTCGTTTTTGGAGCCTTCGCTGCACATGGGTTGGAGGAACCATTAATCAAACTGTATGGAGACCAAACGAAAAAAGTGATGGGAGTCGAAATCCCTGCCACCCAAAAATACCTCGCCGACTTTAAAACTGGTGCGGAATACCAGATGTACCATGCACTTGCCATCATCGCACTGGCGTTGGTTCCGGCTTCCATCGAAGGGCGCAGCCGAGACATCGCGGGGTGGTCTTTTCTGTTGGGGATTCTTCTGTTCAGCGGAAGCCTGTATGTTTTGGTTCTCACCGGGCAAACGAAACTCGGTATGATCACCCCGCTGGGTGGAGTCTTCTTCCTGGTTGGCTGGGTTGCCTTGGGCATCTCGGCTTTTCCTTCAAAGTCCCCCAACGAAGATTGACTCTGCTGGCCTCTCTCTTCTGATTCCTTAGAGAAGAAGAGATTTCCGGAGTCTCTGAGAATTGAAATTCAGGGTTCCAGAGCAGCTCCAACAATTCATCGAAAGATCAAAGCAATGCGCCGAAGCACGTTTCAATTTGTTATTGCGATCGTTGGCTTGTCGAGTTGTCTGCTGACGCAAGCGAATCGTGCCTACGCTCAAAAGGCGAATGATCGCCCCGAGTTGCTCACATTTTACGTGATGGGTGATATCCCTTATGCCCCTCGCGAAGACGAGATGCTGACTCAACAGATCGCTGAGCTCCCGGAAGATGGATCGTTCGTCGTCCATGTCGGGGACATCAAACGAGGGTTCATGCCCTGCTCTTCCGACGTCTATGAGCGAGTCAGCGGAATACTCCAAACGTCCAAAGCGCCACTCTTCATCATTCCCGGCGACAATGAATGGAACGACTGTCTGATTCCGTCGGCAGCCTGGAATCACTGGGAGAAGTACTTCATGCGGTTTGATCAAAACTGGCAACATAAATTGCCTGTTTTCCGTCAGTTGGTGCGTGAAGAGAACTTCGCTTTTACACAGGAAGGGATTCTGTTTCTGGGGATCAATCTGGTCGGTGGACGTGTGCATGATGCAGAGGAGTGGAAGTTGCGCCACCAACAAAATGCCGACTGGACAGCACAAAACATTGCCCGCTGTGGTGACGAACTGCGAGGGATTGTCCTCTTTGGGCATGCTCTCCCGAAGCCGGTTCACGATGACTTTTTCAATCCATTTAATGAGCAAGCCAAAGTCTTCGGCAAACCGGTTCTCTACATCCATGGCGACGGTCACAGATGGATCAACGACACTCCTTTTGATGCCAAAAATATTCAGCGAATCCAAGTCGATCAAGGAGGGATCGCCCCGCCTCTGAAAGTCACTGTCACCCGAAATCCAGAGCGACTCTTCCGCATCGACCGCCGCCTCCCAGCTGAACCAAATATCCCGTAACGGGAAAAGCGATCATTCCACAATCTCCCGGAGCGGTTCTAGAGCAGTTTGCTCTACCGTGTGCCCGTGAAGAACGCATTTCTCCAGTAAAAATGCTGTTCGCCGCGAGGCAGAACCTGCAAACCAATTCGTGAGATGCTCTAATCGCTCCTTGCATTGCCCATTATGACAAAAGGCTGTTCTTCGGCTGAAAACGGTTCTTGAATTTTGAGCTGATGTTCGAGGACGTCGACTGTTGCGTCAGAGGCATCGGTGTTCAATTGGTGTCGTTGCTGAATTCTCTCGCGAAGCACGTCGTGAGCAGCTTCGAAGTAATAAATCCTGAACGGAATCTCATTCTCTTTGGCTAACTGCATGAATGGACCGCGCTGCGTCTGCTTGAGGAACGTCGCATCAACGATGACGGAGAAACCGGTCTGAAGCGCATCATTCGCTGCTTCAAGAAGTCGTTCTTCCGTCTTCGCATTAGCGTATTGTGAATAGAGTCCCGTAGCGATTTCACTGGATGAGCGGTCCAATGGATTCAAACCAAACAGTCGCTTTCGCTCAACATCGGATCGAATGCGAACGAATGCTTCTTCAAGAACCAGTGGTTCGCTGCCGGTTGTTTTTCCACTTCCCGAAAGGCCACTGGTGATGGCCAAGGTTGGAGACTTCGACTGCGTATAGCGGTGAGCCAGCTTGATGTAACCATGGCACTCCTGTTTCAAGTCGTCTTGCTCTGCTGGAGAGAGATGACCTTGCTCCAGGCGGATCGCAGCCACCTTCGCACGCACCATTGAGCGGTAGACCAGATAAAATATCAAGACCTGCAATCCCGAATAGTCTCCTGTCTGTTGCAGGTAAGAATTGAGAAAACTTCGGGCGAAGTCTGATCGTTGGTGGTCATCTAAATCCATGATGAGAAAGGCAATTTCACTCATGACATCGATCTGACGAAGCTGTTCGTTGAATTCGAGACAGTCAAACGGTG
The DNA here is from genome assembly GCF_048270125.1 of Thalassoglobus sp. Lineage (NCBI taxonomy): Bacteria > Pseudomonadati > Planctomycetota > Planctomycetia > Planctomycetales > Planctomycetaceae > Thalassoglobus > Thalassoglobus sp. Next base: position 43,539 of record NZ_JBLWTN010000013.1, read on the forward strand.
TCAGCCGTTCATTCCACCAGACAATGTTTCCTAAGTGGAGATCTCCGTGACAATCGCGGACAAACCCGTTTTGAGAACGTTGGCGGAACGTCTCGGCGTGGTCGTGATACGTCGATGTCGTCCACGTTTGTATCTCATTCAGTGCTTGGCGAATGTCATCGTCCCAGTCGACCTGATTGAGATGCCGAAAGTTCTCCAGTGCAGGGAGATGAACTGCCGAATCGGGATCGGTCCCCTTGATGGGAGCCAAACCTGCTTGATGATGAAATTGTGCGAGGGATTCTGCAAAGTCGTTGAACTCGACATGTGTCAGCCGGCCACTTTTGAGCATTTCATTGCCCTGCTCCGCTTGAGGAAATTGATGCATCCGCACCGCTGACTCAACCCTCTGGCCGGAACTCTCTTCGGTTACTTTTAGTTGTGCCCCGAACTCCTTGATGGAAACGACGTTGAGATACAAATCGTTCGAGAAGCGTCGATTCAACCTCAATTCCTCTTCGCAGAAATGCCGACGCTGTGACTCTGTGGAAAAATCAAGAAATCCAAGCTCAACAGGTTTCTTAATCTTGTAGGCATATTTGCCAGTCAGCAAAATCCAGGAAATGTGCGTTTCCAGAAGCTCAATTTTCTCGACGGGGTGAGGGTACGCATCGCCAGACATGAGAGATTTAATCAATGGTGGATGATTGCTGGAATCTGTCATTTTCGGCCACCTGTTTCCTTCTGTAGCATTCTGTCGCATATTTCGAATCGTGCTCGCGGGTTCCCCAGGCAGACGAGAGAGCAAACTGGCTCATATAGGATCATTGGAAGGTACTCTTCGTCACTGGCAGAAAGATCGAGCCTCTCACAGTCGATTGTGCGAATGACATGCCGTCCGCATCACTGCGGTTTCCCAAGAGTCCTATGGACACAATGAAGCGAGAGGGACAGCGGATGCAGCTGTGCGATACCGCACACCAGAAACAAGCGTTTGAATGAATGCTGTCAGCTGTTACGACGACTTCATGATCAATCTGACATGAAAACTCCCAATGTAACATTCGCCACTCACGTTGAAGACAAGATTTGGCACGCCACATGCTTGATATAGTGTTGAGTCTCGATTTCCTCGTTGTACGCCGAGACTAATGGCAATACATGGCTACGGGTTATGTGAAGTCTGGACTTGCAGAGCGAGCAGAACCGTGCCCCGGTCGCTTCTCGGACTTCACTTGATTCAACTCAATGCACGAAGAAGACATTGAGTGGCACATGCGAGGAAGTGGAAGGGAATGAGTTTCTCAGGTACTTCACAGACTGGGAAAGATTCAGGGGCATTCATAACATGAATTCCCCTGCATGCCCGAGCATGTGGGAGTGCCAGCTCGTTGGATATGTTGCGTCGCGACGAGGGAGTGCCCTTCATACCCTTGTTTTGTGATCTTCGAGCTCGTCAGAGCACTCCTTGCCACATTGAGAATTACGTCATAACTTCGAATTGAATTGCAGATGTCTAAAGCGAATGAAATGAATCTGTTAATTGTTGAAGACGACGACAATTTCCGCGAGATGGCAGTCGCCTGGATGAGGCGAAAGGGTCACCAGGTTGAAGAAGCTGCTAATGCGCAAGAGGCGTTGAAGCTGTTCGAGGAAAAGTATTTTCAGGTCGCGATCTTTGACATGAATATGCCGGGGATTTCCGGTCTGGAATTGCTTCAGCGAGTCAAGTCGGACGGAGTGGAGACTCAAATCCTGATTCTTACAGGGCAAGCAACAATTGAGAACGCTGTCGCTGCAATGAAGATGGGAGCGTGTGATTACCTGACCAAACCTTTCCCCCTTGCTGATCTGGAACACCGCTGTCGGTTGGCCCACGATCTCTGGTCTTTGCAGAAAGAAAACCGCCAACTCAAGGCGGTGATCGCACGTAGTCGTCCTGGAAAATTTCTGATTGGCGAGTCCAAGCCAATGCAGGATGTCATGCGCCTCATTAAGCGTGTAGGGCCAACGGATAAAGCGGTCTTGATTCAGGGTGAAAGCGGAACCGGGAAGGAGCTCGCTGCTCAGGCAATTCATCATGCCAGTGAAGTTCGGGCCGAAAAGCCACTGGTGACCATTAACTGTGCAGCTCTCCCGGAGCAATTGGTTGAAAGCGAACTCTTTGGGCACGAGAAAGGTGCCTTCACCGGAGCGACTGCAACGAAGAGTGGCCTGTTTGAAGTCGCAGATGGTGGAACGCTGTTTATCGATGAAATTGGCGAACTTCCGTTAAGCTTGCAGCCGAAACTCTTGCGGGTACTGGAAGATGGTTCCTTCCGGCGTGTGGGCTCTCACCAGGAGCGCCGAGTGAGTGTGCGAATCATTGCAGCAACGAATCGGGATTTATCTGAAGAAGTCGCGGATGGGAACTTTCGTGAAGACTTGTATTACCGCATCAACGTCATGTCGCTCGTGCTCCCGCCGTTACGTAAACGCGGGAAAGATGTCGACTTACTGATCAACCATTTCCTGAAACCAGACTGGTCAATCACTGAGGATGCTCTCGCATTGATGCAGAAATATTCCTGGCCGGGCAACGTGCGGCAGCTGATCAATGCACTCGAACGGGCTACGATTTTGGCGGAAGAGAATCTCGTCACGATTGAGGATCTTCCGCTGGAAGTTGTCGAGTCGACTGATTCTGGAGAGACTCCGAAACGTTCGGAAAATGTGCGTCGACTTGACATGATTGAACGGGCTCACATCATCGAAGTTTTAAAAGAGGAACAGGGCAACAAAGCTCGAGCATCTCGAACCTTAGGGATTCATCGTCGTAAGCTTTACCGGCTTCTGGAACGGTTCGAAATCGACGAGACGAGTTATCGAGACTGAGCCAACCGGACTCTGGGAGTCTCATCACTCCAAGCACGCATTCATCAAATACGTTCTTCCAGCGTGAGCTGCCCACTGAGACACGACTGCCGTTGAAGGGGTGATGAAACCAAAATGGTCGAACGGCATTTGTGGGCCATAGATGCTTCCATGTAAGTGTGCGGTTTCAAGCCAGAGTGTGCGAACCCGCACAGTTCCTCTATGCACTCTTTGAAGCGTTTGCAGCAAACACTCGGTTTATATCTGCGAGAAACGTCGGCACACGTTTTGCCTCACACAGAGTCTTAAACCGGTATGGGGTGCGAAACATACAAGGAAACAGGCGCTTCGTCTGAGGAGACCATGATGAGAATTTTACTCGCCACTGACGGCTCAGAGGCATCCAAAGACGCCCAGTGGTTGCTGGCCAGAATTCCTTTCACCAGCCCTTTGGAACTGACAATTGCCTACGTAAATGTCATCCCTTCACTCGCTCATCTCAAACGAGAGTTTCCTTCAAGTGTGGCAGGGATTCTGGAGCAATATCAATCCGAGGGAGAAGCCCTGCTGGCTGAGGAAGTCTCTCGATTCGATGGAATCCGTGGAACTGTGGAAGGTTGTCTGAAAGAAGGTCACCCCACTGAAACATTGATAGAGCTTGCTGAGGAAAAAAAATCGGAGCTAATCATTGTCGGGGCACGCGGTCAGTCTGCTACACAACAGTTTCTCATGGGAAGCACATCCGCAGCGATTGCGAAACATGCACACTGTTCGGTTTTGGTCACTCGACCTTCCGAGAAAGTGAAGAAGTCCAATCGAACGTTTCGAATTGTCGTGGCAGTTGACGGGTCGGACGTTTCACTGAAAGCTGTTGAAATGATGGCAGGAATTCCCTGGGGAGAGAATGTCGACATTCTCGTTGTGAGCATTTTGCAAAACGAGAGCCACCTGGGGACTTGGGATTCCGACTTGCGCAAGGCCATTGATGGGAAAGAAAAAGCAGAGCGGGAGAGAATCGTTCAATCTGCGGTTGCTCAACTCCGCAAAGCGACACCGCGAGTTGCGGGCGAGGTCCTGCGTGCAAATTCTGCAACAGAGGAGTTGCTCGCCACTATCCAGCGAGTTGATGCCGATCTGGTTGTGCTGGGTCATCGAGGGCTGAGTCGTATCAAGCGATTTTTGATTGGAAGCACATGCGAAAGAATTCTTCGCCATGCCAAATGCTCTGTTTGGGTTCATAAAGATTCAGAATAACTATTCTTACGATGCGACGTTTTATCCGGGAGGTCCGCAATGGTGAACTTGAAACGAATTCTTCTGGCAACGGACTTCAGCGATTGCAGCGAACACGCACTCCGTTATGCATGCGAATTTGCTGAAGTCTTCGACGCAGATTTACATTTGCTGACTGTCTTTGAACCGCCCGGCGCAGCGTATGCAGAATTCGGTATTGGGTACGATGGTGTTGAATCTGTTGAAAAAGAACTGGTCGCTGAAGCAGCCAGAAAGCTTCATGCCTATCCGGAAAGCACTTGGCGCAAGAAACTTCGTTTGACACGGAGTGTCCGCACAGGGAGGCCCTTCGTCGAGATCGTTCGCTATGCGAAGGAGCATGATATCGACCTGATCGTCATGGGAACTCACGGTCGCGGTGCCATTGTGCAGATGTTTATGGGAAGCACCGCAGAACGAGTCGTTCGCAAAGCTCCCTGCCCTGTCATGACGATTCACCCCGAAGGTCATGAATTCGTCATGCCATAGTGCCCAATTCGTGAAGGATGAAAGTGCTATGAGAAAGCCGATTGTTCCCGCGAACCAAAGATTTTAAGCGATTGAGATTTTTCGTTGAGTTTTGATGGAGCAAAGTCAATTCTCTTTTGCAGCGCAGCGTTTGAGATTTTCGTTTCGTTGCCCCTTAAACCGGGTTACTATTGAATAGACATTATTACTTACCAAGGTTAATGACCAAGCGATACCAGTTTGTAACTTTTCGGGAGAATTTTACCTGAGGACAAATGGCGACGGACTTCAAAGTTGTGAGGAGTCACTTGGAGGGCGATCCGCCAATATTTCTGAATTTGAAGAGGCGATTGAAATGGCTGCAAATACTCATGTCGAGCGTATTCTTATCGTTGGTGGCGGCTTCTCCGGTTTGGCAAGTGCCACACAACTAGCGCAGGCGGGCTTTCCAGTCACATTGCTTGAGACCTCGAAGTTGGGCCACGCAGCATCAACAGAAAATCAGGGGTGGCTGTACAGCGGTGCTTCATTTGCCCAAATCGATAATGAGTTAGCGTCTCGCTGCCATAAGTCCCTGCTGCAAACGGTCCAATTCTGCCCTGAATGCCTGGAACCGGATATGGCTCCAATGATCTTCGGCAGTCTGGAAGAATCATCTGACAGGCAAAAATGGATGTCAGCCTGGGATGCAGCGAATCTCCCATATCGGGAACTTACTGAAGGTGAAGTGACGTGGAATATGCCGCAGGTTGATCGAAAAAAAATGTCGTGGGTGCTGCGACTGCCAGACAGATCTTTCCGGCCGCATGTTCTTCTCGAAGCTTTATCCGTCGCGGCACGCGCGGCAGGTGTTGAGATTCGATCAGAAACGTTCGTTTCGCAACTGCTGACAGACAACAATCAAGTTTGCGGCGTGGAACTTGGAACGGGTGAAGAGTTGCGAGGGCAACTTGTGATCCTTGCAGTCGGCGCAGCGAGTCAAAAATCATTCTACCCATTATTTGAAAACGTCGCTGGCGAGCAACCTGATTACGAACTCGTGTACGTTAAATCACATCTTCTCGCCATTGAGCCGGTCTTGAGTCTTGACCCTTTTCATCTGATCGATCAGGAGGGATTTAACCATGTCCCGCACGCGAGCGGTTCTGTATTCGGGAGCGAACGCTGGAAGGTTGTTCAAGATCCGAAAGATAAGACGGTCAATCCAGAAGAGATTCGGATCATCGAAGAGCGAGTCAAACGATTACTCCCGGGCGCGTTCGAAAATGTGAAACAGCGAAAAGAATGGGCGGGCATTACGGTTCAGGCACTTCACCCTGAAGAAATCAATCCTGGGCATGTCTTTCACCCGACGATCATCGACCATGCGACACAACCGAAACGCTTCGAGAATGTCATCAGCATCTTTCCGGGAAGGGCGACGCTTTGGGCTGATTTAGCTGAAAATGTGGGAGCCTTCGTGAGTGAGAAAATCAAAAGGTCATCGTCTAAAACTGCCACTCCGCCATGGATGTTCACATAGGATGAAGCAATCGCTCAAATTAGCAGCATTTTTAATAGAAAAATGCGTTCTTCACAGGCAACACGGTAGAGCAAACTGCTCTAGCAGGCAAATCAACCAATTCAGACTGACTCCGCTGCTCCATTTCCTTGATTGCCAAAGCGGAATGATCTTAAGAATCAGCAGACTTCAACTTCATTCACAAGCAGGTTGATGCCGCTAATGTTGGCGTCAAGAATAAGTTGTTGTGCAAGCTGTTTGTGGTAGTAGAGGGGAACCCGACCAGTAATTGTGAGAATCCCGTTTTCCCAGAGACATTCCAGACGCTGAATGCCAAGTACGTACTGCCGATTCAAAATGGCGTTGGCAGTTTTACAGATTAGCTGACCGGGTGAATTTGACTTGGCTGGCTGACGGACTTTCTCTGGGCTGTTCGGTAATTTCAATAACGCCATTTGCGAATCTCCTTATTCTGCAGATAACACCTGCTTTTGTCATGTATTATCAAGACTCAAGTTACAGGCTGATCTACAAACTTCGATTACTCTGCTGAGCTTTAGAAAAGTGTGAATGCTGACCTGCCAGAGTCGCATCGACGAGGTACTTCAGTACCGTTTGGCAACAACTCTGCATCAATTGTTCCGAAATCCGAGGATTCTACAGTTTCGGTTCTCTTTTTAAATTTGACACACATTTCGGTGCCTCTGCATTCAGCCATTCACGGCGTGAAAATCTCCTGAATTACTAACTTTTCAGTCGGGATTGCGGCGAATTCGCATGCTCGGTTCAGGGAAAAGAGCGAAGCATTTTTTTTCTGATGCTGACAGTTGGAGAGTGCAAAACGTGCACGTTGACACGAGACTGTGCAGCCATGCACAATGATTCCTCATCCTCTTGCACAGGCTATAGAGCATCTTTCGAATTGGTTTGCAGGTTCTGCCTGGTGGCGAACAGCATTTTTAATAGAAAAATGCGTTCTTCACAGACAACACGGTAGAGCAAACTGCTCTAGAACTGGACAATTGGCAGCCACACGGCGGCCACATCGAGTTCGGAATCATTGTTCGTAGTGAGGTACGGTCTTTGCTTCCCGCAGACTGATTCGTTGTGTCAATTTTTTGAATCCCACACCCACGCAGAAAGATCGCTTTGAGCAGAACCAACCTCAACGCTGATGACACACGACGACAACCGGCCGAAGAACGTTTTCGCCTTGTTGTGGAATCGTCCCCTGCAGCTATGGTCATTGTCGACAACCACGGAGAGATCGTGATGGTGAATCGGCAGACTGAAAACTGGTTCAGGTATGACCGGGAGGAACTTATCGCTCAGGCTGTCGAATGTCTGATCCCTAGTCGATTTCATGACCGCCATGTGAATGACCGTGACAAATTCCTGAAAGCTCCTCAGGCCAGACCAATGGGGGCGGGACATGAACTGTTCGGTCGCCGCAAAGATGGGACCGAATTTCCGGTCGATATCAGTCTTCATCCCATGCAAACCAGCGAGGGGATGTTGGTGATGGCTTACATCGTCGATTTAACAGATCGCAAGCGAGCTGAGTCCGAAATTCGAAAAAGGCATACGCTGGAGCGATTAGCGTTGTTGGGACAACTCGCAGGGAGCGTGGCCCATGAGATCCGAAACCCGTTGGGCGTCATTCGAAATGCAGCCTACTACCTGAACATGGTTAAGGAGTCCCTTGATGGTGAGGCACAGGAGTCCGTCGAAGAGATCCTGGAAGAGGTTGATCGAGCCAACCGCATTGTCAGTGATTTATTGGACTACACTCGAGATCCACCGCAGCAGACCGCAACCTTTGATGTCGTGAATTTCGTCCACAAACTGGTTCAGGAACGCAGACCGATTGATGATGAACTGGTTTTGGTTCAGTCTCAAATAAAATCCTTCGACGTGACTGCCGATGCCGATCAAATTACGAGAATCCTCGAAAACCTGATCGTGAATGGCGTGCAGGCTTCAGTTGATCCGATCACAATTCAAATTGTCATTTCCAGCTCTGGCTCACAGGTGATGATCGATGTGCAGGACGAGGGCGAAGGAGTTGACGATTCTCAGCGATTGCGAATCTTCGAGCCATTGTTTACAACGAAGACGAAAGGAATCGGACTGGGGCTTGTGATTTCCAAACGTTATGCTGAGCAGAATCGAGGGACGCTCGAACTGGTTGATCACACGGGCGTAGGAGCTGTTTTTCGACTTACCCTGCCCAGTCATGAATTGGTTGGTGGTGAGGTTGTCATGGAGCCATAAGAGTGATTCAATCGCGAGTTGAATGTGACGTCGCCAAATCTCATCGAGTCGATCGGGCGCTCCGTGTGCTGGTCGTGGATGATGAATGTGGAATGCGTCGCACGATCGCTCGAGTCTTGAAAGCAAGTGGTTACCATGTTGAAACCGCCAGCGATGGGGAACATGGAATTTCCCTCGCCAAAGCCTTTCAGCCTCACTTTGTGCTGATCGATGTCCGTATGCCTGGAATCGACGGAGTCGAAGTGTTCCGTCAACTGAAACAAATTGTTCCGGAGACTTTCACGATTTTCATGTCGGCTTTTTTCACCGACGAAGTCGTTGGTGAAGTCGATGCAATCGGACCGGTGGAACTTCTTCCGAAACCGTTAGATATCGAGAAGCTGCTTGATCTCATCAGGTCCACATCATGACTCAAATCGCATCTCGGCACGCGGTTCTGGTCATTGACGACAATCAAAAACTCTGCAAGGGGTTGGCCAGGATTCTGAAGCTCGACGGCTATCAAGTCGACATCGCGAATTCGGCGGCAGCGGCACTTGATCGCAAGGATTGGGAGCATTATTTCGCAATTCTCGTCGATCGCAAACTCCCTGACAGCACCTTAACAGAGCTTCTGCCCCAGATTATCGCACAGGCTCCAGAAGCTGCTGTGATGGTGATCACCGGTTATGCCGACCTTGAAAGTAGCCTGCAGGCAATCCGTCTTGGTGCATCGGACTACCTGCTCAAACCGATTGACCCCGATCAACTTCGCGCCCGCTTGAGAAGATTCGTTGAACTGAGAGAGGCCCGCGATGAAGTTCGCATGCGCGACGAACAGGTTCAGTTTATGGTCGACAACTTGCCTGCCGGGGCTGCGTATGTCGATCTCAAATCGAATCTGGTCCGAGTAAATCGGCGGGTCGAAGAGTTGACGGGCTATTCCGACGCTGAACTGTCTGACCGAGATGCATGGTTCCGAATTTTATTTGGAGAACGCAGAGATGAGTATCAGTCGGCCTATGAAAACGCTCGAACGACAGGCTTGTCTCAGCCACGGCTGGTTGACCTTGTCACAAAAAACGGCCGGAAAGTGATTGTCGAATTCTCGGGATATCGTTACGACAATCATGAAGTCTGGTTGATCAACGATGTGACTGAACGACAACAGTACGAAGAACAGGTACGAAAACAGCGCGACTTCTCGGACCGAATTCTTGAAACGGCGCAGGTCATTATCTTGATCCTTGACCGTGAAGGGAAAATCGTCCGTTTCAACAAATTCATGGAAGAGGTTTCAGGATATCAACTCGAAGAAGTCCGTGATCAAAACTGGTTCGAACTGTTTATTCCAGCTAGCTCAGAGGAACGAATTCGAGAAAGTTTTGCTCGTGTGATTTTGGGAGCGGAGATTGAAGGCAACGTCAATCCAATCCGAACGAAGTCTGGCTTGTTGCGACAGATTGCGTGGTGGGGAAAGCCATTGCGAGATGCCGACGGCGAAATCACAGCTGTCCTGTCAATTGGTCACGATGTGACGGATCTGATGAACATAAAAAGCCAACTCGTTCAGTCCGAACGACTGGCTGCCATCGGAGAAATGATTACCGGCCTGGCCCACGAGAGTCGAAATGCATTGCAGCGGGCTCGGGCATGCCTCGACATGCTCTCGCTGGATCTCGTCGAACAACCGGCTCATATGGACCTGACTCACCGAATCGAAGAGGCGCTGAATGAATTGCAAAGGCTGTATGAAGAGGTCCGGGGATATGCTGCCCCGGTCCAGCTTTCGTTAGGCCACTGTCGCTTAAAAGAAATCTGGGAAGCAGCCTGGCAGCACATCACAGAGGCGGTGGAAGATCGATCAATTGTGTTGCAAGTTCACGCTGATCTGCCTGACACGCAATGCGTGGTAGACAGGTTGCGAATCGAACAGGTCTTTCGCAATGTTCTTGAAAACGCAGCCGCTGCTTCTCCGCCGGAATCTGTTGTGACGCTCAAAACTGAGGCCTGTGAATACAAGAATGCTCCAGCCATCAGAGTCCAAATATCTGATAGTGGGCCTGGAATTGAGCATCAGGACCCCAACCACATCTTCGAGCCATTCTATACAACCAAGCAAAAAGGGACAGGCTTGGGAATGCCGATCTCGAAACGTATCGTAGAGGCACATCACGGGGAAATTTATGTCGCTGCCAACACTTCGAACGGAGCAACAATTGAAATTGTCCTCCCGTGCAAACAGCCCAGTCTCTACTGAAGCACATTCAATATTGGTCCTGATCCCTGCCCGTGGCAAACACCACTTCGAAAATCCGATAATGGGTACGATGGTAAATCCTCCTGGAGACTCACCGTGGGCTAGAGCAGTTTGCTCTACCGTTTGCCCGTGAAGAACGCATTTCTCCAGTAAAAATGCTGTTCACCACGAGGCAGAACCTGCAAACCAATTCGAAAGATGCTCTAAAGGGGACGCTCAAGCCCTGAATGAAACATGATCCAGCCTCGACTGCAAAGGCAGCAGTTCTTAAGGCGCCGGCGTGAACGCTCTGACCGTGCGATATCGCGCGCGTGCTGCCGGGAAGCGTGACGAGACAGCACACCTTGGTTTCAGCAAGATTCGCACAGCTCTGAGTTCATGAGGTTATTGACTCTTGTGTCCAGCTTTACTTGCAAACGGTCCTCTTTTTGCACCTTGGTCAGCGAGACAACTTAAACACTTTCGTGTTTTTCTTGTGGCCCTGAAGATCACTTTCACAACTTCACCGGCTGCTCGCCACCAGGCAGAACGCGAAGACGATCACTTTTTATAGAGCTGGTCCTGAAACTTGAAATTGCTCTCTCAAACGTTGGGAAAAGCAGTGATCCCAGAGGTTTTCGGACTGGTTCTAAATTGCTGTTCGAGTTCGACACCGGCACACAGTAGAGCAAACTGCTCAAAAACAAAATTTGCTTCAGGAGCGAGAGTGGACAAATGGTGAACTTGAAACGAATCCTATTCCCCACAGATTTCAGTGAATGTGCAGATGCAGCTGCTGCTTATGCTTGTGACCTGGCGAATCGATACGATGCTGAGTTGTTGGTACTGCATGTGATTCACGACGCAACTCTCGATGTCCCTGATTTCGGAATGGGTCTTGCCTTCCCCGGTTATCTTGAAAACATACCGCAACGACGCAAAGAAATTACGTCGGCTGTACAGCAATCACTGGATCTCCTCATCAGCAAGTTTCCTGAAGGCTCTAAAGCCGCTAACGGTCACGTAAAGTTTGGAAGCCCGATCAGTGAGATCCTCGAGTTCGCGGAGACTCAGAACATCGACCTGATTGTTATGGGAACTCATGGTCGAACCGGCTTTTCGCACGCCATTTTGGGAAGTGTCGCAGAGCGGGTTCTCCGTCACGCTCAGTGTGCTGTGTTAACGATTCGAGGTGATCAAGTCGACGGAGCAGCGACTCCCGACAACAAAAATGATGATGAAACCAGCGACTGATCGATCCCTGAAACCCAGCTCACCCCGGCTCGGAAATGTCACATTGCCTTTGATTCACAACGGAGCTCACCCATGACATTGGCCTGTTAACGGACACGATTCAAATCACTTTCGCCCACTCCATCGAGGCGAACCCTACTTGCACATCAATTGGAATCCCCTTATGTTGAAGAACATACTTCGAACCGGTTTAGCGACCTTCCTTCTTGCACTTCTGGTTTTGGGAGTGATGCGTTCAGAGACTCCTGCTCAGGAGAATCAGAAAAAATCGCAAGAGCCAACTCAAGCTGCTGCCGAATCTCCAAAAGAAGACGACGGTCGACCAGTGAGCGACTTACGCCATTTCATGCGAGGAAAATTATCGGCTTCCAACAAAATTCTGGAGGGGCTGACGACTGAAGATATGGCTCTCATCAAGGAAGGAGCCAAGGCATTGAATAAAATGAGTTTGTCCGAGAAGTGGCGAGTCAACAATGATGCCATCTACAAACAATTCAGCGCCGAGTTTCGTAGACTCACAAATGATTTAAACAGTGCCGCCGAGGCAGAGAACCTGGATCAAGCGGCTCTGAAATGGATGGGCGTGACAATGGCCTGCATTGAGTGTCATCGTTACGTTCGGAACACCCTTGTCGTCGATCAAGGAGCTTTCAAATGAAAATTCTCTTCGCAACAGATGGTTCAGCACATGCAGAGTACGCCGAACGTTTCATGGCTAATTTGCTATGCCAAGAACACAGTTCGATTGATCTCAACGTCGTCTCTGTTTGCCCCTCTCCCGACTTGCATTTGATAGGCGCGAAGTTCCCTGCAGCAGTTCTCGAGGCCGTTGACGAGTTCCGTCAAGCCTCACAAGACGTCCTCGATGCCGTCGCAAGTCGTCTGAAGTCGAGAGTTAATTCAATCGGCGAGTCACTCCTCGACGGTCATGCCGCAACTTCGATTTTGGAGCAAATCGAAGAATCGAAACCGGACCTTTGCGTCGTCGGTTCGCATGGTTGGACATTTTCGGAACGTGTCTTTCTTGGAAGCGTCTCGAATCAAGTCGCAACTCATTCAGAGTGCTCTGTCCTTGTTGTTAAACCTCGCGAGAACGTACTGGACGAAGTTCGTTGTCAGACGATTCTGATTGCGGAAGACGGAACAGGTTCGGCAGTTAAGGCACTCTCGAAACTCAAGGAACATTGCAACTGCCAGGAGATCCAAGTCCGCTTGGTTTCTGTTGTAGAGAACACATTTTCAGTTGATCCTCTCATGCCAGAGCAATTTGCCGGAATGCAACTTCGCGAAGTCGAAGACAAGAGAACGCGGCTGGCGACATTGGCGAATCAATTTCGTTCGGACTGGAAGGACATTGCCTTCGAAGTTCGTTCAGGCCACAGTGTCACCCGCGAAATCATTGAGTCCGCCAAAGAGAATGAAGCGGACTTGATCGTCGTGAGCAGCGAACCGAAATCCCTCTTGAAACGTGTTTTTCTGGGAAGTACGGCGCTCGGCATCCTGCACCGTTCACCCTGCTCCGTCTTGATCGACCGATAAGGACACGAGAAAGAGAAAGTCAGGAGTTATGTGAAGCCAGCATTCAGTCGCAGCCTCCATTCAAGCTGAGGCTGGAAGCCGATGAGTCATCGCAAAGAGAGCAGCGTTGAAGATCCTCCAGAGCAGTTTGTTCTACCGTGTGCCCGTGAAGAACACATTTCTCCAGTAAAAATGCTGTTCGCCACGAGGCAGAACCTGTAAACCAACTCGAAAGATGCTCTATTGCTGCAGGGCCATGACGATCGAGCTTCGAGATGCTTTGAATGCGGGAATAATCCCGGCTGCGAGCCCGACAAGGATGGAGACTGCGATCGCAGAAAGAGCGAGTGACAAGGAAGGTCGAAACGCAATCGTGACCCCTTCTGCTCCAATGGCGAGGCCGTTCCAGTAGAGAACTCCCATGGCGATCCCTGTCCCGAGAAGACCTCCGAGAAAGCACAGGACGGTGCTCTCACTCAGGATGAATCGAAATAGCCTGCCGGGGCGAACTCCCATGACTTGCAGGATGGCATGTTCTGCAATGCGGTCTTGAACTGACATCACCGTTGTCGTCGCCACGATTGAAAGAACAAGACCCACACAGGCATAACCAAGATAGTGAGCGAAACCAATCAGGTCGACGAGATCCGCCAGCGTGCTCGCTTGAAAGGCTCCCTTGCGGCGGGTTGTTGTCGGGACTGGTCCGGCCCGGAGTGCTTCATCAATGGAACGGCTCACCGACTCGGGATCGGCACCTTCATTCAGGTACACCTCGTGGAGCGTCACCAATCCTGCTGAATCGACATCTTGCCGGTACTGCAGGAACTCAAGGTTCGTGTAAATCAGATTCTCTTCAGCAGCGACGGGAGAAGTGAAGACCCCCGCCACGTTGACTGTGATATCTCCAATTGTGAAGGAGCTGCCCGGTTTTAGCCCTCGACGTTGAGCGATATTACGACCGACTAAAGCAGCATCGTGCTGTTTCTCAAACGTTCCCCAATCTCCAGCGATGAGCGTCAGGTCTCTGGTCGATTTCAGTTTCGCAGGGGGCGCCCCATTAAAGACGACAATGTCGAGGCTGGCGCGGCAGTTGTTTGTCCAAACCTGCATCGGGACAACATCTTTCACACCTGGAATATCATTGATAGTCCGGGAATAGTCTTCCGGAAGACGGCTGGTGGTCGGGCAGAAGCGGTTTTCCTGAAAGACGATCAGAGACTGCTGCGCATCGTCTCCGTTTGTAAGCCGCTCTAATCCTTCTTGAATCGAGCCAACAAAGCAGAACACAAAGATCGCAACGGCGGAACCGCTCACGGTCAGCAATGATCGCATACGATGTCGCAGGAGGCTCTTCAGGATGTAAGGGATGAAACGGAACATGTTCGTTCTCGGGGTTCAAAGGAATTTTAACTGAGGTTGATTAAAAAAAGTCAGACCGGCTGTGTACGCAGGTTTTTTCCTGATCCATTCTGGGAACCTTGCACGGTGTCCGATGCGATCTTGCCGTTTTCAAGTCGGATCTGGCGTTTTGCGATGGCAGCCACGTCTGGATCATGCGTCACCATCAACATGGTGATGGCGAGTTCATTGTTGATTCGCTGAAGGAGGTCTTGAATCTGCTCACTGGTCGAAATGTCGAGGCTCCCTGTTGGTTCATCCGCGACAACAATCTTCGGCCCGGCAACAATCGCTCGGGCAATCCCGACTCGCTGTTCCTGTCCTCCGGACATCTGCCGAGGGTAATGTCCGGCGCGGTCTGTGAGTCCGACTGCCTCCAATGCAATTTCGACTCGTTGTTGCCGCTGCTTTGCGGAAAGCGGCAGCAACAGCAGAGGAAGTTCAATATTCTCATACGTTGTGAGGACCGGCACGAGATTGTGCGTTTGAAAAATGTAACCGAGATTCTCGCTTCTCCAGTCCGCTAATTTCGCACGAGACAGTTTCGTCAGGTCGGTTCCATTTACGATGATGCTCCCTTCATTCGGTTTGTCGATACCAGCGACTGCGTTGAGCAATGTGCTCTTCCCTGTTCCGCTGGGACCCATGAGAGAAACAAATTCTTCTGCCTCGATATCAAGATCGATCCCATCGAGAGGGGAAATCGTTTCTTCTCCCGATTGAAAACGTTTTGTCAGATTGCGAATTTCTACGAGTGCCATTCTTATCATCCCTTCTGGGGGCCGTCTGATTCAATGTGTATTGGAAATTTTGACCGTCACTCTTCTTCATTTGTGATGGCGACTTTGTCCCCTTCCTGAAGATTCTCCCGCCCAACACTGATGACTCGGTCGGTCGGTGTGAGACCACTTGTGACTTCGACCAGAACATCGGTGCCGGCAGTTCCGAGGGAAATTTTCTGTTGGTGAGCTGTCCGTTCTGCCGAGACAATCCAGACTGTCGATCCCGAGTCGGTTTCGGTGACAAGTTTTCGTGGAATCAACATGCGTTCCTGTTCTGTATTTCCGTTTTCAGTTTCGCTTTCCCGATCAGCAGCGAGAAACGTTGCTCGGACCAGCATCTCTGGCCGGATTGATTCAGGTGGTGAGTGAATCGCAGCTTTAACTTCAAGTGTGTTCTTCTGAATGTTCGCGCGAGAAGTCCCGAGGAGGACGTGTCCTTCGATGGGCGTACTTGAAATTGCGGTTTCGATGAGGACCGGCTGACCGGGATGGACCAAGGGGAGATCTTCCAGTCGGACATCTGCTCGAATTTGAAGTTGTTCGGGGTGATACAAGCTGACAACGGTGCTTGCTTCCGGATTCGACTGGGGGTTCTGCCCCATGACAGACGAGCCGGGGAATGCGAGGACTTCAAGAACCCGCCCTTGAATGGGAGATTTAATAACCGTTCTTGAGAGTCTCAGTTCCGCATTTTTCACAGCGAGTTGAGCCTGCAAGAGACGTGCTTGAGCGACTTGAACTTCTGCATCTGCCACATTCAGGGAGCGGCGTTCATCGATGAGCTTCTCGCGTTCGACCTGCAATGCTTCCGCTTTCGCCCGAAGCGCCTCGATTCTTTTCTCAAGCAGTGGAGATTGATTCTGCAAGTTTGCAAGTTCTGCATTCAAGGCGACATACTCACTTTCCGCTTCCTGAATCAGACTGCGAGCGACGGCCTGACCTGCATCTTTTCGATTCAGGTAGCTTTGCTCCGCAAATTTGGCTCTCGCTTTCATTGTTTGGATTTGAAATGGCAACCTTGCCTGTTGTAACTCTGCATCTGCCACTGTGGACTGTGCGTCAGCGACTTGCGCTTGCAGCTTCATTGGAGACTCGAGTCGCTGCTGAGCGGCCGTGGCGTGTGCGCGTGTCGTTTGTAACTCTGCTTCTCTGAGAGCAAGGTTAGCCTGAGCCTGCTGCAACTCCAATTTTGCGTCGGTATCAATCAATCGCGCGAGCTTTTGCCCTACTTCAACCTGCTCGCCTTCGACGACATAAACTTCTTCAACAATTCCCGACGTCAATGCCGTGGCAAGTCGTCGAGAAGGTCTCGGCTCGACCCAACCGGCAGCTTGAAACAACGGAGTTCCAGCTGTCTGGACCTCTGCACGAGTCACCACAACGGGGACAACCGTAACAGCCTTGGAACTCTCAAACTGATCACGTGCCGCCCATCCAACCATGCCGACAAATCCCAAAAGAATTGCCGCTGGAAGGACGTAACGTGAGATGATCCGCTGAGGGCGCTGAATCTGCCCTTGCGGTCGTGTCTCACCTTTCGGTGACGCCGATGAGAGTTGCTTCAAATCAATTTGACTGGTCATCGTTGTTACTCTTGAGTTGCAAGTGTCCGCGCGACTCGACAATGGTTTGCAGAGCGAATTTCCGCGGCTTGTCCCCTGCCTTTCGAATTCACTGATTGTCGATTTTCAGATTGCCTGTCCCTTGGGAATCGTTTGCTGGAACCGCAAGTTCATCCGCAAGGGACCAGACATCATCTCTATCGAAAGTTTTGAAACTGTCCGGAAACTTGTGGAATGGTCACTTTTCTCAATGAATGAGAGAGTTAACTCACGTTTCAGGATCAGTTCTCAATAAAACTTCGGTCTTACTTTTTATCTTTCACGTACACCTGATTGGCTGTCACAGAAAGATTTCCGGCATCGTCGCGGACTGCGTTTCCTTTCACGACGACGACTGACAGCTCGTTGATTCCCAAAAGTCCCTTGGCGGTTTTCGGAATCGGCTGTCCTGATTCGTCAACGATTTTGACTGTCGCCTGATTTCCCGGAAGTTGGTTGGTTGTACAGCAGTAGTCCCAAGGTGTGGGGCAACCTTCATCATCCGCACAGTGCGGAATGCCGGTATCAACAATCGTGAATGCAGCCAAGCCATCAACAAAGGGAGCTTGCGAGCCTCCGATTCGTCCGACAATGGTGACCTCGTCTCCATCTTTGCTGGCTTCGAAAACTTCACCGACATCTTTCGCGTCGGCAGGTTCTGATTCGATGAGCAGGTCGCTGTCGACTTGGCTACTGGTCGAGGCTGACTTGTCTGCTGTCTGACCGCAGCCGGCGAAGATGGCGGTGGTTGCGACGAGTGAAAGTGTTAGCAGCGTGTGAGTGAGTTTCATTTGAAATCCTTTTTCGTGAGTGAGTGAAAACTCGTATTCAGTCCTCTTTGCTGAGAACTGATCCTGAAATCTGAATTTGCTCTCTCAAACATTGAGAGAAACGACTCTTCCAGAGTTTTTAGGAGTGGTTAAGGTTTCTGGGTTATATCGCTTTCAGGCTCTGTGCGATTTCTAATCGCAACGCCTTGAAAGCAGGTGGGATTGCACCGATCACTCCCAGTAGTAATCCGGTTCCAGACCCAATCAGTATGGCGACGCTGTCGACTCGGAGAGTGAAAGCTCCCATTGTGAATCTGACAGCGAGCCCATTCAGCCAAAACGTGGCAATCAGCCCCGCAATCAAAGCGGCTGAAGTCGACAGTAAGACGGCTTCCTGAATCAAACTCAGCAGCACCGCTCGTCGACGGAACCCGATTGCCTGAAGCGTTGCAAGTTCGCGAACTCGACCTGCAACAGCTCCGTACATCATGTTCAAGCCTGCAAAAACTCCTGCTCCAGCGACAAGCGCAACAACGAGCCAGGCAAGTTGCAGAACAGGTTTGTAATGACGTTGTAAAGATGCGAAGTATTCTGTTTCCGAAAGAGACTGGAGTTCCAGATCTCTCCGCTCTTTACAGAACAGATTAACAATTGCTGGTGAAGTTTCTGGCCCTAACAACATTGCAACCAAGCTGATGTCCTGACGTTTGAGTGTTTGTTGTAAATCGGGCAGTCGGCACCAAATTTCTGATTCAAACGCAGAGCTACCCGCTGCAAATCGACCACTGACGATCCAGTCTCGGTTTTCAAACCGAACCGTCTCGCCCAGTTTCAATTTGTGGGACTTCCAACCGAGTTTCGCCGGGGCAAGTTTCCCGACCAGGATTTCCCCCGCTTGTGGCCAGTCTCCTTCAATGATTCGGACCTGTCGGCGCACCAGTGGAGCGGTTGTCGTCACACCGCGAATGAGCCCGAGTGATTCGCTCTGATCGGTTTCAGATCTGACACGAGTCCCAAGGTAAAGCTCGGAGGAAATACAGGGTTTGCCTCCTCTCGTTGAAATGCCTTGGATGCTCGCGGCAAGTAAATCTCCTGTTTGTGCCGGGATCGCTGAGTTTTCGATATTCGATTCGGCTCCCATTGAATAAACGAGTACGACATCTTCGTCACCGCTCACCGCGAGTGAGGTTTCCAGTCCTCGAATGAATCCGACAACTATAAAGACCAACAGAATCACAACTGTTAACGCAGCGAGCGTCAACAGGCTGCGTGTCGGCCTGCGAATTAAATTTCGGACACCGTATTCCCACGGTAGCGTTTTGAGATGGAACATTTCAGCGAAGCTTTATCAGTTGATCCGAAAGTCTGAGTCATGTCTCACAACCCCTGAGAAGAGGCTTAGAGCATCTTTCAAATTGGTTTGCAGGTTCTGCCGCGTGGCGAACAGCATTTTTACTAGAGAAATGCGTTTTTCACGGCCACACGGTAGTGCAAACTGCTCTAATGAGAGTCATTTCATTCCCGAACAGGGACTCAGCTCAAGTGATACTCGTATGCGATTCGGAAGAGATCGACAGATCGCGAACCGGCGAAGGTAACACGACCACGGTGAGTTTTGCGCAGGACGACAGAGCATTTCGACAGTGAAACGAGTTCCGATTGATCACGGTTCGAATTTGCTCGATGCCTGACAGCAGAGCAGCTTTAGATGATCAACGAACCAACGCGGAGGCGGATCTCTTGACCATCTTCGCAGAGGGGATGGTCCGGAATTTCATAGAAGTTGAGAGAATCGACCATTTCCATAAAGGAATAGTCAACAAGAGTTGTGGACGCGATCTGTGCAGCGATCCCCGAAAGAGTCAGGTCGAGTTCAAAAGAATCTTCCTGAGTCTGAATTCCACCTTTACAAAGACACTGACAAGCACAGTCTTCAACCGGTGATTCGTTCTCTTCGCCGCGACTCTGCTGCTCACCTTCAGATGAAGTTGGACAGCGTTTTGTGCAACATGAGCAGGCAGAAGCGAACTCCGTGGAAGTCAGGCTTTCACCATTTTGAGACTGCGCAGCACTCCCCGGAACATCCCCTAAACAACGAAAAGGGCATGCCAAGAGTGAGTAGGTCAACATGATCGCCATGAAAAACTTCATGAATCCAGCCTACTTCGACTACAGCCAGGAGTCAAGGTAAATCTATCGCAGCCATGTTTTAGGACTTCCCCCGACTGTTGGTGAATCGTTTGGCAAACTTTGCGTGTTGTAAGGAATTTTCCGATCCAACGGGAGATGCCCAAGTTGCATTCGCCGGAACGTCGAACAAATGAGAAGAAGCGTTGTATTCGGGATAAATCATCAAAATCCTTGATCATGTATATCGTCCGGCACAACAACTCACCCCAACGCATGGATGCAATGGTGATCAGTCGTCAATTTTTCTCTGCCTTGATGATCTTCCTTCTGGCTGTCCAGATTGCCGTGCCATGTCGTTGGTGTACTTCAGCGCATCAGCACTGTTCTCGAAGAGATGACTCCGCTCCGTGTCGCTGTTGTCATGACAGCCTGATTGAACAGGCTCATTTCGACTCAGTTGGCAGCCCCAGGCATGATGGGCGAAGCACAAGGGAGTGTCCGTTTTGTGATCAGATTGCTGACACCACGACTTCCTTACAAGCCAACAGAACTGGTGCCGAATCCAATCTGAACGTGAGTACCTGTGCTGATCACATCTCAATATTCGAAGTGCCACCAGTTGGTTCACTTTTCAAAACCGATACTGAAATTTTCTTGAAAAGCGGGAGCAGGCAACTCGGGATGAGGATTCAGGTCTAGCGAAAGTCGCGAGGCGAGAGACCAGCAAGTCTCTTGGAGTCGCAGTCGACCTGTGTCCATTCATTTTTTCATTCCATTTTCTGTAGGTATCGTGATGAAAACCAATCTCTTTGCTCGCCGTTTGCTGGCTCTTGGACTTGTTCCAATGCTCGGCGTTGGATGCGCGTCAGCACGTTCTCATGTCTCTATTCCAGCACAAAAAACGAGATCCACCAATCCTGTCGTGGCTGTTGAGCAAGGCATCCCATTCAGTGAAATGGTGGCTGCTGGTGAGCAAACCAGGCTTCCAGCCCGGCCTTCAGTTGCCGAGCCGGATTCAAAAAGTGAAATTCAAGTTGTTAATTTTCAGCCAGAAATAACAGTAGAGAACCAACAACTTTCCGAGCCGGCAAAACTCCCCCCCGTACCTGATGAGCAGACGATCTCATCGACCGATCCTGGGATGACGCTGCAGGCGCTGGAAGATCTTGCCATGCAAAACAACCCTGCGATTCAACAAGCGAACGCAGTCGCCAGCAAGGCTTCGGGAGTTCACTATCAAGTGGGGCTCAAGCCAAACCCCTCCATCGGGTATTTCGGCGAAGAAATCGGCAACGAAGGAGCAGGCGGATTACAGGGTGCGTTCGTCTCACAAACATTTGTTCGTGGCGACAAGCTGGCATGGAATCGACAAGTGATTGGGCATGATGTTGAGTCGATGCGCTGGCAAGTCGAAACTCAAAGGCAACGTGTCCGGACAGACATTCAGGTTCAGTTTTACCAAGCCTTAGCTGCCCAGAAACGATTAGAACTCGCCCGCGACTTCCGGGTGATCATGGAAAGAGGTGTTCAGGTCTCGAAAGATCGTGTCGCGGCACAAGTTGGAACACGCCCCGATGTCCTGCAAAGCGAAATTCAGTTGAATGAAGTTGAGTTGGTAATTCAACAAGCAGAGTTTCAATACGACGCTGCCTGGAAGCAACTTGTTGCCCTCGCTGGAGTTCCCGATCTGCCACCTCGCGTACTGATCGGTGAGTTTCAATCAGCACAAGAATCGCGTGATGCGGAAACGATCTATAACGAAATTGTCGCCAAAAGTCCCCTGCTCTCCGCTGCGTATGCCCGCGTTCAAAGGACACAGGCCAACCTGCAGCGACAAAACGTACAGGCGATTCCGAACGTCAACGCACAATTCGGAGTTGGACGCGACGATGGAACCGGAGACACTTTCGCGAACATTCAGCTGAGTCTGCCGATTCCGTTCAACAATCATAATGAAGGCAACATCTCGGCAGCACATGCGGAATATTGCGAAGCCACTCAAAATGTCCAGCGTATCAAGATGCAGATTCGACAAAACCTTGCGGACACCATGCGTGAATATCAGATCGCAAACTCGAAGGTGACCCGTTACGAATCTGCGATTCTCCCGAAAGCCCAAGAAACCTTGGAACTTGTTCAGGAAGCTCAAGAGGCGGGCGAGTTTGACTTTTTAAGGGTGTTGACCGCTCGTCGAACTTACTTCGATGCGAACTTGAATTATGTCACCAGTTTGAGTGACCTGTCGTCAGCCGATGCACGCATCGAGGGGCTTCTCCTGACAGGTGGACTCAGTAACGTTGTTTCTTACGACGGTGACGACAGCTTACGTGATCAGGCACTAAGCGGTCAGTAAAACACGTCGAGCAACGATCTTTGTCGAGCTTTCCGGTCTGGCAGAACGATGTGATCATCGTGGTGTGTGATGACATCAATCTGATCCCAAAGGAAGCTTCAGGAGAGCAACGCAGCAATTCCCGGAGACTCCCTTAAGTCGTTTCTCAAGAATACGATGCGTGGAATTCTGAAAGTGGGAATTGATCGTGGTACGGAACTTGCAATCTCACCTGCAGGTTGTTTCGCTCTAGACTTGTTTAGCGAAAAACGATAATAACTTCACCGCTGCTGAAACTTTTCCGTACTATACTTAATGACCTAACAAAAGCGTGTCATAAGATCATGTTCCGTTTACTCTGCATCCATTCGGCCACCATCACAGTCATGTTTCATGCACTGTTTGGATGCTGCTTGCACCATACTCATGGTCATGCTGCACATGGTCACTTTGCAGAAATTCTTTGCTCTTCAGAACATGCTGAAGGGGTGACTGACGAGCACCCCCACTCACATCACTGCAAAAACGATGTCGCCCAGCAGAGTGCAGAAATCGCTCACTGCGAGCAACACCAGTCAGAGCAGAACAATCAAGAACATGACCACGCTCCTTGTGGCGAAGTCGACTGCCAGTTTGTTTCGACGCCACGAACAGATGATGTGACACTGACAGATCCACTCTTGCTCGCTGCAGCACTGGGTGGAACGACTCCTTTTCAGGTTGCTCTCGCCCCTCTACAATCGGGCGACCAATTTGAGCTACCTGCTGATCCCCCGTTTGAGACTCAGCCACTGCATCGCTTTAAGCAGGTTTGGCAGCTTTAAGAAGTTCTCCGGGAACCTTGATCACTGATGTGCCGCATTGCTTGCGCACTCAGGCAATCACTTCGTCGCAATTTTCAGACGAATCATTGCTGTCATTGATCACACTCCTTCTCCCGTAACCAACAGGTTTGCAGTTCGGAACGAATCGCCATTGCATGCGCGATGAATTGTCTGGATCGGTCTTTCAAGCACTCACAAGCACTGAAAGAACCGCTCGCAAGACTCGTAGATTCGTTCTGATTCCATCGAATATCGAGAGCTTGTTCATTTTTGATTCGAGCTCGTTATCACCTCTGCTGTTTCAATATTACTCCTGTCATCAGGACTTCATACGATGAAAAATCGCATCCCAAAATTGCCCCTGAAATGGATTTGGACGTCCATGGTGGTCGTCGTCTTTATTGTGGGAGCAGCCACCATTGATCGCTGGTTACCCATGACACAAAACTGGGTAATGCAAACGATCACGCACTTTCGGGCTGGGGGATCTGATGAGCACGGCGAAGATGCTCATGGAGCAGACGATCCGCATGCAGGGCATGATCATGCTGCCCACGCGGGACATAATGAAGCAACGTCGTTAGAGCTGTCAGCTCAGGCTCGACGAAATGTTGGCTTGACTGACGATCAAATCCGCCCAATCAGACTCGAAACATTTCGCAAATCCATCACTGTCCCTGCCCTAATTGTCGAGCAACCGGGCCGAACACGAGTACAAATTGCCACGCCGATGACAGGCGTGATCATGCATGTTCATGCTCTCGAAGGTGAAGCTGTGAAACCAGGTTCGCTCCTGTTTCAAATTCGACTGACTCATGAAGATCTCGTCCAGGCACAAACAGAATTCCTGAGAACACTCGGTGAATTGGATGTTGAAGAGCGTGAAATCAAACGCCTCACCGATGTGACCCGCAGTGGAGCTGTCGCTGGGAAGGTGTTGCTCGAGCGTGAATACGCGAAGGATAAGCTTTCAGCACTCTTGAACGCTCAACGAGAATCGTTGCGGCTACATGGACTCTCTGAGGAGCAAGTTGATCAAATCGCAAACAAACGACGCCTGCTCAGAGAGCTACAAATCTTTGCTCCTTCAGTGGATGGCCATACCGAAAACGAATTGAAGCTGACGGAGTCGCCGATTCATCCTGTTTCATTCACGCAAGATGGGGTTCTCGCAACGGAAGCACGCGAGAAGCATACTGGCCCATTGATCCTTCAGGACTTGAAGGTTCACAAAGGTCAGGCTGTTCAGTCGGGTGAAACACTCGGGATTTTAACCGACTACGATGAACTCTTCGTCGAAGGTCTCGCCTTTGAACAGGACATTCCAAGTTTACGCCGGGCATCCGAACAAGGTTGGAAAGTCGATGCGATTTTTCAGCAACCAGGTGCTGGCGTCAAAGTGCTTGAAGGGTTGGAGATCGCGTATCTTGCGAATCATGTTGAAACGAACTCCCGCACACTGAACTTTTATGTCCGGTTGCCCAACGAAGTTGTGAAAGATAACCGGGCTGCCGTGAACCGATACGTGGAATGGAAATACATCCCCGGTCAACGGCTTCAACTGCGGGTTCCGATTGAAGAATGGAAAGATCAAATTGTCTTGCCAGTTGAGGCTCTCGCCCGTGAGGGGGCTGAGTACTTCGTCTTCCAACAGAACGGCGGTCACTTCGATCGAATTCCCGTCCACGTGAAATATAAAGATCAATACTCTGCCGTCATCGCGAGCGATGGCTCGCTCTTTCCGGGTGATGTCGTCGCCCGGGTCGGAGCACATCAAATGCAGATGGCACTCAAGAATAAGTCAGGCGGTGGAGTCGATCCTCATGCCGGTCATAACCACTAGAGCAGTTTGCGATTTCCGTTTCGGTGAAGATTTGTGCTCTTGTGATGAGCCGCTTATTTCCACAAAACAGCACGCAATTCCGCCTTAAAAACTTCCAGCACGCACCGGCAAAGTCATTGATGGCATGAGGAGACAACGATGTTAAACGCAGTGATTCGATTTGCACTTCGACAGCGAATGCTGGTGATTGCTTCTGCTCTGTTCCTTGTTGGATACGGAACCTGGCAGACGCTGCAGGCGCCGATCGATGTCTTTCCAAACTTGAACCGACCGCGCGTCGTCGTGATGACGGAAGTGCCGGGGATGGCTCCGGAAGAGGTCGAGACACTTGTCACCTTCCCGTTGGAAACAGCTCTCAACGGTGCAAACGGTGTCGAAGCAGTCCGCAGTTCGTCAGGCGTTGGTATTTCCGTTGTTTATGTTGAGTTCGATTGGGGAACCGATATTTACAATGATCGTCAGATCGTCAATGAACGAATTCAACTTGTTCAAGGAAACATGCCTGAAGGAGTCAAGCCGACTCTTGCTCCGATCTCTTCGATCATGGGGCAGATCATCATGCTCGGCATGTGGAGCGAAAACGAGCAAACCGACTCTCTGGAAATGCGGACGATTGCCGACTGGGTGGTCCGGCAAAGGCTTCTCACAATTCCCGGTGTCTCGCAAGTCTTCACAATGGGCGGCGGGCGAAAGCAGTTTCAGGTTCTTGTCGACCCCGATGCCATGCTCACTTATGGCGTCTCGCTGCAGGATGTCAAACAGGCAGTGATGAGCAGTAACGAAAACGCAACCGGGGGCTACCTTGATGAGCAAGGTCCGAATGAACTTCTCGTGCGAGCCCTGGGGCGTGTCCAGTCGATTGAAGATCTGCAAAAAGTCGTCGTCAAGGTACGTGATTCAAAGCCCATTGCACTGGCCCAAATCGCTCGCGTGATTGAAGGACCGCAGGTGAAACGTGGAGACAGTTCGGCCTTCCTGCGTAACGAAGATGGAACATTCACCGGTGGCCCTGCTGTGGTGCTCACTGTCAATAAACAACCGAACGCAGATACGCGAGAAGTGACTGACTTAGTCATGAAAGCCCTCGCAGAACTCCAACCGTCGCTTCCAGCAGACTTACAAATTCGTCCGTTTTATTCACAAAAATCATTTATTGACCGGGCCATCGATAATGTGGTGGAAGCTCTCCGTGATGGGGGGATTCTCGTTGTCGTCATCCTGTTCTTGTTCTTGATGAATTTCCGTACAACGTTCATCACTCTCACTGCGATCCCGCTTTCCTTACTCAGTACTGTCATCGTTTTCCATCTTCTTGGGCTCTCAATCAACACGATGACTCTCGGCGGGTTAGCGGTCGCGATTGGGGAACTGGTTGATGATTCGATTGTCGATGTTGAAAATATTTTCCGGCGACTCAAAGAAAACCGGCAGAAAAAAGAACCACTCAATCCGTTATTGGTTGTCTTTCGGGCGAGTGTTGAAGTACGCAACTCGATTGTTTTCGGCACGATGATTGTAATTCTCGTGTTCATTCCGTTATTTGCTCTGTCCGGGATGGAAGGTCGACTTTTCACTCCGTTGGGGATTGCTTACATCGTTTCGATTCTCTCTTCTCTTGTGGTCTCCCTGACAGTCACTCCAGTGCTCGCATACTGGTTGCTGGGACATCAGACATCAACCGAAGAAGAAGAAAAGGATGGTTTCTTATTGCGTGTTCTTAAGTGGGGCGGGGACAAGATCATTCGGTTCAGTCTGCAATGCCCTCGCCTGATTTTGACGGCCACGCTTACTGCAGTCGCAATCGCAGGCCTGTTCATCGTGAACCTGGAAAAAGATTTCCTCCCACCTTTCAATGAAGGTGTGATTCAACTGAACGTTGTTCTCCCCCCGGGAACATCGCTGGAGACATCAAATAAGATCAATCGTGAAGTTGAACAGCGACTGTTGGAGATTGAGGATGTCGAACAATTCGTACGGAGAACCGGACGAGCCGAACTCGATGAACATGCGGAAGGCGTGAATACCAGCGAGTACATTATCGATCTGGATCTCGAATCTCCGAGAAATCGGGAAGAGCAGCTCGAAGAAATCCGAGAAGCGATGGCCGATGTTCCGGGGATTGTCACAGCGGTTGAGCAGCCACTGGCACACCTCATCTCACACATGCTTTCAGGTGTGAAAGCTCAAATTGGTATTAAAATCTACGGCGATGACCTCGATGTTCTGCGACGTAAAGCGGATGAAATGAAGACGTTGATGTCTTCTGTTCCGGGTGTCACAGATCTCATGGTTGAACCTCAGGTGATCATTCCGCAGATGCGAATTGAACTCGATCGAGACAAATTGCTGCTGTATGGGCTGACAGTTTCCGAAGTCAACGATTTCATTGAAACTGCGATGAATGGGCAGGTCGTCTCTGAAGTCCTGATGGGACAACGGACGTTCGATTTACTGCTTCGGCTTGATGAAGATTATCGTGAGAATCTGGAGCACCTCAAACGACTGACAATTGAGCTGAAGGATGGGGGAAAGGTTCCACTAGAAAGTGTTGCCAACATTTACGAATCCGGCGGACCGAATACCGTCAATCGTGAAAACGTCCGACGTCGAATTATCCTGCAGTGCAACGTTTCCGAACGTGGAGTTGTCGACGTCGTTGAAGATATCAAGGCGAAAGTGCAGCCGGTTGTGAACTCTCTCCCAACAGGCTACTTCGTTGAGTACAGCGGACAATTTGAATCACAACAATCGGCCACTCAAATCATTGGGGCTTTGTTTGCCGTCTCTCTGATCGGCGTTTTCCTGGTCCTGTTCACCATGTTCCGGTCAGTGAACTTGTCTCTGCAGGTGATGGCGGCACTACCGATGGCGTTTATCGGTTCGGTCGCTGCCCTAGTCATCACGGGGCAAACTCTCACTGTGGCAGCCATGGTCGGTTTCATCTCATTGGCTGGAATTGCATCCAGAAACGGAATTTTGCTTCTGAATCACTACCTGCACCTGGTGAAGTTCGAAGGTGAAGACTGGAGCAAGTCGATGATCGTCCGAGCCGGGCTGGAACGACTGGCTCCGGTCTTAATGACAGCACTGACATCGGGAATTGGGCTGGTTCCTTTGGTGCTTGCTTCAGGTGAACCGGGGAAAGAAATCTTGTATCCGGTGGCAACTGTCATCCTCGGTGGATTGATCAGTTCCACCCTCTTGGACTTTTTCGTTCACCCAGCGTTGTTCTGGCTGTTCGGCTTGAAAGAAGCCCAACGAGTTGTCACGGAATCACAATCGGAAATCGCGTTGAACGAAGAACATGAAGAAGTCGAAACAGGTCGAACGTTGAGCGCAGAGGCTTTGGAGCCTGTTTGACGCAGAGATGAACTCAATAAAAATTACGCAAACACTAGAACTGGTCCTGAAACTTGAAATTGCTCTCTCAAACGTTGAGGAAAGCGACGATTCCAGAGGTTTTCGGACTGGTTCTAGTTTTGATAAATGCTATCGGTGCTTTATGAGTCGCTAAAACACCAAGTTCTTTATTTACTCACACAGACAACAGTCACAACATTAAAGGATTCTAAACATGAAACGTTTACACCACTTCAGCCTCTCTCTTGCACTCATCACGGCAGTTTCAATGACCGGGTGTGGCAAGTCTCAACCTTCATCCAATGAGACCATGACGACCGGCCCTCAAGCGACGGGTGAAGATGGACATGAAGACCATCACCACCCTACCGAAGGGCCACATCATGGTTCCCTCATTGAACTCGGAGCGGAAGAGTACCACGGGGAAATGGTACATGATGAGAAGGCGGAGACAGTCACAATTTACGTCCTCGACAGTGCTGCGAAAGTTGCCGTCCCGATTGAATCGACGGAAATCACTATCAACGTGAAGCATGGCGACAAGGGCTCGCAGTTCAAACTGACCGCTCAACCTGATGAAGGAGATCCAGAAGGGAAGTCCTCACGTTTTGTCTCTTCAGACAAGAAACTTGGGGACGAGCTCCACGATGAACAGACCGAAGCAACCTTGGTGCTTTCAATCGGAGGCAAGTCATATCGCGGAAAAATTTCCCATGATCATGACCACGGACACGACCACGCACATTAAAAAACTCTCACACAAAAATCACTGTGTGTCGCACCTGTGAAGATCACTCACGCGGCGTTTCGCATGTCTCTTTCCCCGGCTCTCTGCTCTCCAGACTTCACGAGAATAGAGGCATGCGAACGCTTTATTCAACGATCGTGGCTGCGTATTAACCGACAGGTTGCAGCGGCGCCTTGGCGGCGATAAATGACTCAGTTCGGTCGTCGTCAGAGAAGTTGACGGTCACAGTTCTTCTACCTCCGAACCCGCTCAGTTCGGTAACCACTCCGATTCCATAACGCGGATGCCGGACGCGCATCCCAATTCCGAACCCTGTCGGAATTTCAGCAGCTGTCTTTTCTCCATTAAGCAAAGCTGCCCCTGTCATCAACTTCGGCATTGCAGGAAGATCAGCCAGTTTCGAAACATCATGCGTTGGCTGTCTCCACTGGTCGTCGTTTGCGAAACCATCGGCTCCGAACTCAAGGCGTTCACACTCGAGTTCGCGCAAGAACGGACTTTGAATCGTCGGAACGTTACGACCGTGCATCGAGCGAATTCGAGACTCGGTCAAGAATAATCGTTTTTCGGCACGCGTGATGCCAACAAAGAGCAAGCGTCGCTCTTCTTCAATTTCACGCCGGTCTCCATCTTTCAACGCTCGTTCATGAGGGATCAGCCCTTCCTCGACTCCCACGATAAACGCCACGGGAAACTCAAGTCCTTTGGCGGCATGCAGTGTCATTAGTGTCACTTGCCCATTTTTGTCATCGATCCAGTCGGTATCACTGACCAGAGCTGTCTGTTCAAGAAAGCCTTGTAAACTTCGCTCATCTCCGATCGCTTCATCATACTGACGAGCAGCCCCGACCAACTCTTCGACGTTCGCAAGCTTGTCCGTATCGGCCTCATTGTACGAACCTTCCCACGCAGCGGTGTATCGCGTCTTCTCAACGACTCTGAGCAGAAGATCTGCAACCGATCCCGCATCTGCTAAAGAGAAGCTTTCAATCATTTCGGCGAAGCGTTTGAATCCAAACACGGCTCGCTTCGAGAGTTTCGGGACCTCCCCTGCCCTGGCAGCCGCCTGAACAAGAGTGAGATGATTAATTGCAGCCCAACGGACGAGTCGGTTCTGTGAAGTCTTTCCAAGTCCGCGTAGCGGCTTGTTGACGATCCGTAAAAAAGCTGTGGCGTCTGCTGGATTTTCAATCAACCGCATGTAGGCGAGCAGGTCCTTGATCTCGGCTCGGTCATAGAAAGCGACACCAGCTGCCACTTGTACGGGAATTCGATTCCGCATCAGTGCCATCTCAAGTTGCCTTGAGAGTGCATTGACCCGGTAGAAAATCGCGATCTGATTCCAGGCGTAACCTTCATTGTCGACGAGGTCTCGAATTTTGGTCGCGATTCCTTCCGCTTCTTCGCGGCTGTCAGGAAAACAGAGCAGTTGGACCGATTCTCCCTCTTCGTTATCGGTGATGAGGCTTTTTTGTTTGCGTTGCTGGTTGTGATCAATCAAGGCGTCCGCAGAGCGCAAGATCGATTGCGTGCTACGAAAGTTCTGTTCAAGGCGAATCGTTTTCGCTGCCGGGAAGTCTCGCTCGAATCGAAGGATGTTTTCGATTCGAGCTC
Organism: Thalassoglobus sp.; assembly: GCF_048270125.1. Classification (NCBI taxonomy): domain Bacteria; kingdom Pseudomonadati; phylum Planctomycetota; class Planctomycetia; order Planctomycetales; family Planctomycetaceae; genus Thalassoglobus; species Thalassoglobus sp. The sequence goes on from NZ_JBLWTN010000013.1 coordinate 74,278, forward strand.
CGCGCCAACCGTAGATTGACTGATCGGGGTCTCCCGTGACGCAAAGGTTTCCATGATTTTCCGCGAGAGCTGCAACGATTTGGTATTGAGAGAGATTTGTGTCCTGATATTCATCGACCAGAATATAACGATACCGTTCACCGAGTTGCTTTCGCAGTTCTGGGTTCTCCGTCAACAGTGTCGCTGTGTGCATCAGCAAGTCGTCGAAGTCGACGGCGTTCGATTCCAGCATCCGTTTCTGGTACGCCGGATAGACTTTTGCGACAACTGCTTGCCAATGATCCCCGATCGACTCCTCAAACCGCGTCGCGTACAACTCAGGCGTGATGAGGTCATTCTTGGCGTTGCTGATTCGCCAGAGAACTTTGTTCGGGGCATAATGAACTGTGTCGTAGTCGAGATCATTCATCACCAACCGGATCATCTGCTTCTGATCCGTGCTGTCGAGAATCGAAAAGGTCGATTTGATTCCGACCACTTCTCCATACTCTCTGAGAAGTCGAGCACAGAAACGGTGAAAAGTACTCACCCAGACTCTCACATCGGGAAGCAACTCACGAACACGCTCAGCCATCTCTTTAGAAGCTTTATTCGTAAATGTAATCGCCAGCAGACTGCGCGGAGAGATGTTCGCGTTGGTCACCAGATTTGAGATCCGCCGGGTGACGACGCGTGTCTTTCCTGAACCAGGTCCAGCCACGATCAGGAGCGGCCCGTCGACATGTTCGACGGCTGCTTTTTGTGAATCCGTCAACCCGTCCGTGATCGAATCGTTCATATCAACTAAATTTATTTCGTTGGTGCTAGCAAGGTATTTCAATGGTGGAACGAGCCTTATGTAGGAGCTCGATTTTAATTTCTTGGCAATTTTTGAAAAAACACAAACAGTGCCATTGCAATCATTCGCGTGCGAACTAATATTAGTTTTGTTGCCGAGGTTGGCCCGCTTTCGGCAGCAACTCTTCCCGCAGCGATTGGGACAGCCCGCCCAATCGCTGCCTTTTTTATGCGCTGAGTTTCAAGTTCTGCCGCCCCTTCACATCGCAAGAGAGACGACGCCTCAACGACGTGCAACTTCGCCGTCAAGATGTCGGAACAGAACGAAAAGAACAGGGCCAAAAGAATCTCACCATCTTTACAGTGAATTGTTGTCTTGCAGTGAACTGTCTCTCTTCTCAACTGCCTTCTTTTTCTGCAACTTTCGCCTGATACTCTGCGATCCAGGATTCCGGGTCCTCATCAAAAGCTGCTTTGCATCCGCTGCAACAGACCCAGTAATTCTTCCCCATATAACTGACTTGGGAAGTTCCCAGCCCTCCAGAGATAATGCACTCCCGCTCTCCGTAACTGGCATCTGATTTAGCGAAGGATGTCCCTTGTCGCTGAGTGGCGATGGTATCGAATCGAAGGAAGTTTGAGCCAGATTTGCGAGCCAACTCGACAAGATAGCGATGGTTCTCCTGCTGATTGAATGTCACTTGCCAGGTATCGCGAGGCGAGGTTCCGTTCGTTTGCTCCAGTTGTAATTTGTATTTGATGTGCATTTTTTGGTCGTCACCCTGAAACTCCTCAACCGGCTCGGCGAACGTCCCCTCAAACTCACGGACTTTCCCGTCAGGATCAGTCGTGGTGAGCGTGAATTTTTCCTCCTCAGTCAGGTAGGTCAAGCGAGCGTTTTTAAAGTACGGGCTTTTCTCTGATTCCATCACCATGGCTGGCTGGTCACGGTTTGTCTTGAAATCCCAAACCCATTCCGGTTCATCAAGTGCTTTGAAATCCCCGATATTTTTTTGAGTTGTTCCCCGCCAGCTGCCAAGCATGATCTGCACGGGCTTCATGATCTCTAGAAGTTTGCGACGATTCTCATCCGCAGCTGTCGCAGATTTCGCACCGTTCTTCGTGACGTTCGATGTCGTTTTTTCCGTGGGAGAGCCACTCAGCGAGATACTGGGGAGTGGCGAAACATCTTGTGCCGTGGACTGCATCGGTGAACTCACTTTCACCGAAGGATCTTCCACTTTGGAGACGGGAGTGAGGGCTTCTTGATTCGCTGCCGCAGATTCCTGCGAATTCGCCTCCGGTGCTGGGGAATCACTCTTTCCACAGCCAGAAAAGACGATAATCCCGAACAGACACATTGAACTCAAACTTGCACGTAACATCTCTCAATCCTCTGAGGCAAAAGGTGTTCAAAATTATATCAGAGAAGAAGCCTCTTTCCCAACGCGGCCTGTGGAACTGCTGACCATAATATCAACATCTCTGATGACCTGGCGAAAAACATGCGATTCCGGAAATTCCTGACGGAGTCCGTCAGATCTGATTATTCGGATCAGAAGGACCACAACAGTCGACGCCGGCGCTTATTCCGAGAACTTGAAAATCTCCAGAGAAAAAATCGCAGAGGCTTTTTGACGACACGTCTTTTGTGACGTAAATAAATTAAGGTGAAGACAGATTCATACGGGCCGAGACCTCTGGGCGAGGTGATGACCACTTGTTTCTCACTCATCTGTATCGCGACTGCTCTCGCGATGTCAGCTAAGAACCTATCCGACGACCTGGGCAATTATGAGTCTTCTCATTGGTTGAGAAGTCAACTTCAGCGATTCGGATTAGTTTAAAACGAATTGGGCAATTCGATGAAACTATCGCTTACGAATCGCTTCTTGAACTCATTTCGACGTCAAGAGGCTCAAGTCGCAGACCCGTTCCTTGTGACGGAGTTTGAAACTCAAAAGCGTGAATTCGAGGTGCGAAAGCAGCACCTGAATCAACGCCTCTTCGAAGTCGAGACAAAAGAGAAGTCGTTACACGAGTTGATAGCGGAAATTGGCACACTTCAGGGTCGGGTCAATCAATCCTTTCAGGAACTCGCTACGGAAAAATCCTATTTCGAACGTCAGTTTCTCGTTCAACGGAAGCAACTCCAGCTGTCGGAAGCGAGACTTCAGAAGCACGAGCTCGATCTCCTCAGCCAAGCGTACCACCTCGACCAGGAAGCAGAGGAATTGCGGTATCAATGTCAACAATTCGAAGAACATCGCTACGAATTAGAGGTCGAAACCAAGCGGATTGAACAGCAGAGGTTGGAGTTCGAAGCTCGCAATCAAAACCTGATGACTGTCCGAGAAGGACTCGCTCGCGAATCGGAAGCGATCGAACAACAACATGGTCAGGTCACTGAAGAACTCGAAAAAATCGCTGCTGCACAAATGGAACTCGCAGCAGAAAAAGGACAACTCAAGCAGCGAACAGGCGACCAGCAAAGAAAACTGCTTGAACTTGAGAGTTGGGAATCATCACTTAACGTCTTCGCAGAAGAAGTTGCCAAGAAAGATGAGCAAGCGAAAGAAAGGCGGGCGATCTTCGAGGCCGACAGGCTTAAGGTCCAATCGCAACTGGAACTCATTGAAGAACAACAACAGAAACTCTTAGAGTGCGAAGTCGGCATCAACGAGAAGCTGCAACAGATCACTCACCGCGAACAGCAAGTCCGTCAGGACATCGCGCATAATGAGCAAATCGTCAAATTGCAGGCTGCACAGCAAGCACAGTTCGACGCTCAGCAACGTTCGATCGATGAAGCCATCCAGTCTCTGGAAGTTGCTCGGTTAGCACTGGAGCAAGATCGAAAATCTTTCGTCACAAAACAGACCGCTTTCCTCGAACGACGTCGACTCGCTGACTCGGAACAAACTTCTCTTGCAGCAGACGAATCAGAACTCGAGCCATTCACTCCCGAGGACTCTCCAGAGTTTTCGTCAAAGTCCAAACACGTTTCCGAAGGTAAAGAAAGCAGCGATGAGTTTGAGCCCGTCACGGAGGACGCTCTCAATGGGCCTCTTCTCAGTTCACCTGCGACGATGAAGGATGTTGTTCAGGAAGATTCAGACGAGCAGCCTTCGGGCACAACCGTCGAGATCAAGGTCGCAACAGAGGACGAATCCGTTTTCGATTCGGATGATGAAGTTCAGAGATACGCCGAGGAACTGATGGCCCGCTATCGAAGCGGCCCGGCTCCTAGTGTTGTGCCTCAGAAAAAACCGGCACAGGTACGCAAATCAGATATGTACACGGCTGAAGCTCCCTCCGTTTCGGAACACTCCGCGAAACCGGCAGCCGATTCATTACCGAAGCCTCTTCCAGAGATGCCCCTCGATTGGCTTGATGATGGGATATCAAAAGAAGAGCCCTCCCATCGCCAGAAGAAATCCTCTTCAGCAGACTTCCGGGCGTTACGCGAAGTTGCGGTCAACTCTGCAAGAGTCGATATCGCAAAATCGAATTTGAAGCATGAACGCCGAAACTTCCGGGCTGTCGCCGTGATCTCGGGATTCGGTTGCCTGGCGACAATCAGCGTCCTTGTCTTCGCTGAAGAGCTTTCGACTCGATCGCAATCAATCGTTTTGACACTCGGTTGCATCTCAGCGATCTACACTCTGAAGGCATTTTTCCATCTGATGTCGATGCGCAAACTCAACGCCGCCTCAGCCGGTCGAAGCTCGTAGTTAATCGCAGCTCTCACATGATGCCTGGAAGTCAGGCAATTACTGCGAATGATTCAACTTTGTGACGGACCGTCCTCGACTTCCGGATCTTCTTGCGGCCTGCGCCATATCCTGATTGACCAAGTAATACTCGCGATCCCCAAGACTGCACAAAACACAGCGATGCCGAACTGAGCAAGAATTGCTCAGTCAATTTTACGCAGCGGATTTGCTGCATTTCCCTTCCGCTCTTAAAATTGACTGCCATCTCTCCTCGGAGTATTCTCAATGCAGATTGTTCAGAGATCACCAAGTTCGCGATAAACTACCTGCATGGCAAACGAGGCACTTTCGTCGAACTTGCTTTAAGCATAAACCGTAAGAGAACTCTATGCCATTTCCAGGAGGATCAAAATCGAAAGTCAATCGCGCAGGTCAGTGCGTGCGAGAAGGAACAGCAACGAGTGCCGATCTGTCGACCATCGATGAGTGGCGTGCGGCGCACCGCAATGTCTTGAACACATTTCAGGCCATACTGAGAACTCGCACGCGCAATCTTCCGGTCACTGTTGCTCAGAGACACAAACGGCGAAACACGATTCTGGAGAAGCTCGCTCGATTCCCTAAAATGCAACTCAGCCGGATGGATGATGTTGCGGGTTGCCGCCTTATTTTTAACTCTATCGAGGAACTTCACAGCTTTCGGAACTCGGTTCTCGCTGCCCGATTTCGGCACGAAAGGCGCAATGAAACTGACAAATATGATTATATCAAACGTCCAAAGATAACAGGCTACCGAGGCATCCACGACGTCTATTCGTACGACGTCAACTCGCCGAACGGCGAGGACTTCAAAGGACTCCTAGTCGAAATCCAGTACCGGACGTTGGTTCAACACACTTGGGCTACTGCTGTGGAAGTAATCGGCTATGTGACAGAGAGTCAACCCAAATTTGAGCAAGGCGACACACGATACCGAGAGGCGATGGCCTTCGCGAGCGATGTACTCGCTCGCTTCTACGAGGAGTGCAAAGGGCCACACGTAGACCTATCAGACGCAGAAGTGGTGCGTCAATTCCGCCGTTACGATCAAGAGTTGAGTTTACTAAAAACGTTGGGCAACCTTAATGCCATCGATACGGAAATCACCACTAAAAAAAACACGATTCTCTTAATCACATCGGAAGGTAAACTGGAGGTTCGTTCGTATCGAGATGCGACGACAGCAATTCAAATGCTTTTCGAATTTGAAGAAGAATGCCCCGGCACAGACGTTGTGCTGGTTCGTGCAGAAACGTCGGAGGAAATTAGACTGGCGTTCAAGAACTACTTCTCAGATGCCACCGATTTTGTTCGTATGGTTAGCGAAGCTTGCAATTCACTGTCACCTAAATCACAGTCAGCCAAGAAGAAGCGGCGAATCCGACGGCAGGGGCAGTAGCGGAGAGGAGGGCCCTGAATGTGGTTGCAATCTATTGCCTACTCTTTAAGTCGTAGGCTGCATGAAGTCTTTGCGTAATGCAGTACATTATGGACTAGCTGCTCAACTTCCCCCCGAGACCGATCCGTTCCGGGCTTTTCAAATCATTCAAATCCAGCCATTTGGATCGGTTCAGGTTCCCTTGGTCGTTACGACTCGCTTACCCGCCCTTCTCTGGCAGGCAGCACCGACCGTTTTCAAAAAAGAGTATCACCCGACTCCGTGTGCCAATCGGATCAGAAATCTTGAGAATCAGGTCGAAAAGGCTTGCAGCAAAGCGTTTTCCCGAAGTTTGAGAGAGTGAAAGCATATTCTTGGGTCAGTTCTAAAATTTTCTGTCAATTTGCACCATTTACAAAATGGGGTTTGCGGAAAAGGGGGCGGGCGATAGACTTACGCTGTAAAGCGGGCTGATATTGATTGTTCGCATGGAAAAATGGGAAGGATTCCTGGATGTCTCGGCATGGATTTCGATTTGTACACGCGACCAATTTGCGCTTGGATGAACCGTTAATTGGAACGGGACCGCTCTCTGGTCCTGATCGGGAACTCGCTGAACAGGCGACGATTCTGGCTTGGGAAGGAGTTGTTGAGACCTGCCTGACTTCTCAAGCGGAGTTCCTGCTGCTGACCGGGAATTGCTTCGACCACCGGACGCAGAGCTTGCGAGCTCGAGTTTCTCTTGAACGTGGCTTCGAAAAACTGGACGCACATCATATTGATGTTTTCGTCGTCCCCGGCCACCTTGACCCCGCCTCGGCCTGGAAACGCTGGGTCCAGCTGCCTCCGAATGTCACCTTGATTGGCGATGAGCAACAGGAACCGGTCGCGGTGGTTCGGAATGGCTCTGTTCTCGCCTCATTATTGACCATTGCCACACCTGAAACCGACGAAACCAACTGGACCGACGGGGGACCAGTTGTTCTGGAGCATCAAGCAGGGACGTATCACATCGGAATTCTTCCCGCAGGGACTCCGGTACGCTGGAAAAAAGATGGGCAACCAGAGGCGTTGAATCAACCGGGAGTGTCGTCATCGGCTGCCTCACTTGCTCAAACAGCGATTGATCGGGGCATCGACTTGATCGCCTGCGGAGAAGGTCTCCCGTTCACACACCGCAAACGGAACAGCTTGATCCACGATCCGGGACCGGCGCAGTCATTATCCAAAAACGTCACCGGCTCTTGCGGTTGCAGCGTCATCGATGTCGATGCAGACGGCGAAACGCGAATTGACGATGTCGCAATCGCTCCGATTCGCTGGGAAGATATCACTCTAAGCATTGAGCGTCACACGAACTGGAATGATCTGGTCGAGCGAATGGCTCTGATGGTGATGGAGCGCGTCGCGGACAACGACGAACAACTCTGGGTGATGAACTGGCGTGTGAAAGGCGAAGGCAAACTCTTCGATTCACTCCGCGAGCGCGAGTCCGAAACCGAAATGTGGGATCTCCTTGAAGGAGAACTCGACGGAGAGACGGAAGTTCGCCGAATTCACCGACTCGAGCGGATGACGAAACAACTTCTCGAGCCAGAAAGTCTGGAAGAAGCAACAGGTTTACAAATTGATTTTGAAGAGATCCTGAAGGAAGAAGGGAGCAATCTGGTCGAGCTTGTACGGCATGAACTCCTGGAATCGGACTGGATCAAACGTGCCGACGCTGAACTCGTCAGAATGGCCATTGCACAGGCATCAAGACGGAAGATTGAACGACAAGCTGAGGCAACAGCAGGACATTGGTTGCATTAAAGAGCGGTTCTGAAAACGTCTGTGATGCAGGGTTTTCTCAGTATTTGAGAGGCGAAAGTCAGGTTTTCGAGTCAGTTCCAGGAAACGCGAGCAATACTCCTGGAATTATTATTGTTCACAAAAACGATGATCATTGATTCAAGTGCAGCGAATACAAGTAAGCATTCCAAAGAAACACGTTGATTCCCACACCTTGCGTGTGAGGCAAAGAGCTGAATCGAAGACGAGCGGACCACGATTCAGAGAGGAGGGATCCTATGAGAATACATGAACTGGAAGTCGATCAATTCGGAGTCTGGAAGGAAGTGACGCTTCCCTTTCATGATCGGGGAGTGACGGTTCTTTACGGCCCGAATGAAGCGGGAAAGTCCACGCTGATGCGGTTCATCCGCGGAGTCCTGTACGGATTCCAGCCGAGTGATGAAGTTGACGCCAGTCGTCGACGCGAACGAGTTGTTTGCTCCGGAGCATTGAAAGTTTCGCATCAAGGCAAATCGTATCGCATCCGCCGAGTCTCTGAAAAAGGAACGCGAGGCGTTCTGGAAATCAACGGACAGCGACGGGAACAGACTGATCCGCTGATGCAAAGCTTGCTCGGAGATGCGAGCGAATCGTTATTCAAAGATGTCTTTGCGATTGGGCTGAACGAACTTCAGCAACTGGCAACCTTGAGCGGTGATGAAGTCGCTGAGCAGATTTATGGATTGTCACTGGGACGAGAAGGTGAGCAGATTGTCCGGGCCCAGAATGCGTTCGCAAAGAACGAACGTTTCCTGATTGATCCGGATAGCCGCAAAGGCGAGATTCATTCACTCATTCAGCAACTGGCAGAGATCGACCGTGAACTCGAACGTGTCGGTCAACCGGCACAGCGGCACACTCGACTACTTGATCAGACCACAAAACACGATGTGACTGTCAGCGAATTAAAGAAACGACAGAAAAATCTGCAACAGGATTTACGTGGCTACCAGTTTCTGAATCAAGCCTGGGAACCGTGGGCGAAACATCGTGCTGTCCAACTGGAACTGAAGCAGTTACCGGTCACGAACGTCGATGTTGATATTCTGAATCGCTACGATGAACTCGAACTCGAACTTTCCGAAGTTGATTCGCAGCGGAAACAGTTAATCGACGAAGCAAAGCGTCTGCAAAAACAGGCGGAGGAAATCAAACTTCGCCCTGAGTTGGAAGAAGAGACGTGTGCCATTCAGAACTTGCATGAGCAAACCCGCGAAATGCAACTCCTCGAACAACAGTTGCAAAGTGGCAGCCCTGTGGCTGACCCTCGCGAACAGGAAGTTCAACGCCTGTTGGGGAATTTAGGAGGTCACTGGTCACTCAAGCGGTTGGAAGAAACCGATCTCTCTCCTGTGAAATTGCACAGCCTGCTGGAGCAAGGAGACCGCTATCGCCGGGCCAATCGTGCACGCACGAAAGCTGCCAAAAAATACAAGAGAATGTCAGCTGCTCTGAAGCTGCATGAACAGGCAGAGAACTCTCAGCGCCGCGGTCTTGGAACTTTGTCGGTTGAGGAGACGCGTCAGGATTTAAGCGACAAAATTGATCAGCTTGAAGATTTACGCGGCTTGCGGATTCGTAAGGAGCACATCAAGAAAACTCTTGAGCTGTTTCCCGAAACACGTGAAGCAGAAGCAGAAGTGGTGGAGCAGGAACTCCCCCCCTTCTTCTATAACGTCTTGTGGTTCTTCGCGATTTCTGGCGCAATTTTGTTCCTGTTTGGGTCATACCGCGCGGTCTCAGGTCTGTTCTCTGGCGGAGGTTACCTGGCAACTTTGGGAGCCTGTTATTCGCTGCTGGGGTTGGGTGCGTTGGGGACTTGCTGGACGATGAAGCAGTATTTCTCCCAGCAAAAAATCCAGGTTGCCGGGAATGATGTCGACCGCGAAAAGATGAGCAGAGAGCTGAGTCGAGTCGAATCACAGATTCAAAAAATTCGCAGCCGCAACTTGCTACGCCCGCAACGAACAGCACCACAAACGTTGATCGCGGAACAGGATGATTCCGAACTGATCGACGAAACACTTGCTGATCTGCGTAAACAATTACACAGCTTACAAACGGTGAATGACGACTCTGGACGGATCGAAAAACTTCGTCGGCAGATGAGTCGAATGCGAAACAGTTTGCAGGACTACCAGAAGCGAGTCAGTCAGTCCCGAAGAGAGTGGACGGAAAGCCTGCGAACTTTGGGCCTCATCGAAACTCTCAAAGTCTCTGAAGCTGTCGCCCAGTGCCAGCAAATTGCTGACGCCAAGCATGTCTTACATGAATGGAGTCGCTCGCATCAAAGTAAAGAGCAACAACGCAAAGTCCTGGATACATTCCTGGAGAAAGTTCAACAACTCTCCAACAAAATTGAAGGTCGCGGAATCGCTGTCCGGGATCCGTATCAGCTGCTCGCAGAATGGCACCGCGAGCTTCAACTACTCGGTGAGCGGCGACGTGAACGACAACAACTACGCTCGACAGCGAAAGAAAAACGCCGTGACGCAGCACGCATCGCTGATCGAGTCGAACGGATGCGTGAACAACGTTCACTGTTGCTTTCGCAAATGGGAGTTGCCGACCGGGGTGAGATTGCAGCCAAGCTAGCAGCCATCGATGAGCGTAAGACTCTTGAAGCGAAATTAAGAGAAGCTGAGAAAGACCTCGACAAGGTTACCTCTCAAGAACCTGAGCTGGTGATTACGGAAGAAATGCTCATTGAGTACGACGAAGCTTCCAACAAAAGGATTGTTACAGAAATTCGAGACGAGCTTCAGGAAATCGATGAAGCTCTTCAGTCTGAATACCAGACTCTTGGAAAGCTGAAGCAGGAACTTCATGCAATCGAAGAAGACCGATCAGTTGCATCGCTTCGGTTTGATCGGGAACAAGTTGCGGATGAGCTTCGCAAGGCAAGCGAATCCCTGTTTGCAAACCGTGTGGCTGATCGTGTTGTTGAGCAATTGAGATCGAAGATCGAAGAGGGCCGGCAACCACAAACATTGCAAGCTGCCTCTGAGTATTTAAGCCAGCTGACTTGTGACAAGTACCAGAAAGTCTGGACTCCACTGGGTGAGAAGGCCTTATTCGTTGACGACGATGTCAAGCAATCGCTGCGTGTTGAACAGCTGAGTAGTGGGACACGTGAACAAGTCTTCCTATCATTACGTTTAGCGATGATTAAAGACTTCGCAGCTCGCGGAGTCGAGCTTCCGCTTATCCTTGATGACGTCACCGTGAACTTCGATCAAATTCGTACGGAAGCTGCCGTCGAGACGCTGCTCAACGTCGCGGATGATGGTCAGCAAATCATGCTGTTTACCTGCCACTTACACCTTGCCCATCTTTTCGAGAACGATGGGATCGAACCTGTCTGGCTGCCGAACCATCGTCCCGAGATGACGGTCTAAAACAGAGTTGTGTTTCTCGTGTTCGTGGCGTGAGTCGAACACTGCAGGTGTTCGGCGAAATTTGGGATCACAGATGATGAATCAGACGGAGAGAGTCGTTCAGCAGCGATGGCAATGCTATCTCTGTTTCGTCTTTTCGTTGCTGAGTCTGTTCTCTTCCAGCTGCATGTTTGTTCGACGAGACGTGACTGGCTTGCCGGACAAATACAAAGTCAAAATGGACCAACTGCAGGTCCGTTCAGATGTCAAAATCACTAAAGATGATCCCGTCTTTGAAGAGCTGACTGCGCTACGGGCCGAGATCGTCGAGCTTCTTGAACTTCCACCTGCGAACCGCCCTGTCATTGTTCATCTATTTAAGGATGAAGACCGGTACGCAGAATACATGAAGAAGCAGCATCCGAATTTGCCACCTCGCCGGGCCTTTTTTATTGGTTCACCCACTGAACTTGCGGTCTACGCACATTGGGGACCGAGCATGGCTGAAGACTTGCGGCATGAATACACACATGGCGTTTTACATTCATCGTTGCAAACCGTTCCGTTGTGGTTGGATGAAGGAATCGCTGAGTATTTTGAAACGCGCACGTTCGATTCAAAGCGTCGACATCCCGATCATGCTCCGCAATTAGCCAAAGCGATTTCGAATGGATGGCAGCCTGACTTGCATCGTCTGGAGCAGATTGAATCCGTCTCGGAGATGCACCGCGCTGACTACCAGGAAGCCTGGGCCTGGGTTCATTATCTGATTCATGATTGCCCGGATGGTCGCGGCATGCTTGTGGACTATTGTAAATCCCTGAGAACTTCTACACACCCACCTCGATTCGCTGAAGAGATGGAACGCCACGTCCCGACCGCTGACGTACGACTTGCTTCGTATATTTCCTCGACGTTCAACCGCTCAGGCCCGACTTGGGCACTTGGCCAGGATCACCAGTAACACAGGATCACCAGTAACGGCCCTGCGGAGCCTTTCCTTTGGTGAGCCAATTACGACTGCTGGCTGAGGTGTAAGGGTGTGAATTGGCAACCTGCTGCTTGATTGCCTGCTGCCCCAATCGTTCATGTCCTGACAGCTTCTACTGTCAACTTCTTATTTTCTGCGAACGAAGATCACGCAGCATTTGTGGTTCGCTTCCTGCACATGTTAGATTTGTCGAAATAGACATTCCTGAATCTCTGTCCGGAGACTTCTTTCGTGAGGAATTTTCTCATCGTGAGAGAGACCAGATTCAGGTTTTCGGATCAATTCTTACAAGGATTCAGCCGTGGTTTCGTGGAAAGGTCGCCGACAGAGCAGTAACGTTGAAGATCGTCGAGGGATGAAAGGTGGCGGGAAGGCGCTCGGCGGTGGGATAACGATCATCATTCTCATCGCGGTCTTTATCTTCTCCGGAGGAGATCTCGGACAAGTCTTCAGAGTTGCTCAGCAACTTCCCAACCAGGGAGGCCAACAGAATGCAGCTCCAGCTGGCAAACCGAGCCCGGCTGAAGAAGAAATGCGGGATTTCGTTGCAACGATTCTTGCTGACACCGAAGACGTGTGGAACGAAATTTTTCGTGGAACCGACGTTTCCTATCGCGAACCGACGCTTGTCATCTTCCGAGATGGTGTCTCCTCTGCATGCGGATTTAACAGTGCCGCTGTGGGACCGTTCTATTGCCCCGGCGATGAAAAAGTTTACATCGACCTCGGATTCTTTGATCAACTCGAACGACAGCTGAATGCTCCAGGAGACTTCGCGCAGGCATATGTGATAGCTCATGAAGTTGGACATCATGTCCAGAATCTACTGGGAATCACAGAGATGGTTCAGCGTGAGAGGGGACGGCTCAGCGAAGCGGAGTACAACCTTTTACAGGTTCGTTTGGAATTGCAAGCAGACTTCTTTGCCGGTGTCTGGGCACATCATGCAGAAAGAATGAAAAACCTGCTGGAACCAGGCGATATCGAAGAAGGTCTCAACGCGGCAGCGATGATTGGCGATGACACTTTGCAAAAACGGGCTCGCGGTTACGTTGTCGAAGAATCATTCACCCATGGATCGGCAGAACAGCGAGCACGCTGGTTCCGCAAAGGGCTGGAAACAGGAGATATCAATCAGGGAGATACATTCAAGGCGAAAAACTTGTAGTCTCTCTCATCTTGCTCTGTGGTCCGGCTGAACACCAGTAGAGAAACGTGAAGTAGAGTTTAGGCAGTTAAGCCGGTTTCGGTTGGAGGAGACTTTGGCGTTTCGTGAGTCACAAAGTTGGAATGGGCTTGTCATCGGTTATGTCCGCATCGGAATCAAATTCAATGGACACTCACAAATCAACGATGAGTGATGATGCCATTGATTTGCTGACGGACTCGTTGGACCGATTTCTCGCGGCATGGGATCAAGTTGACGAGAATGGTCCGCCAGACATCTCTGAGTTCTTGCCGAGTTCCTCCCTGCTGCGAATGGAGTTTTTGGTTGAGCTGATCAAAGTCGATCTCGAAATGCGCTGGCAAGAGTATTCGCTGCCGAAATCACTTGATGAATACAGTGAAGAGTTCACGGAACTGCAAACGGTCGCTCTGCCGGTTGACCTGATTTTCGAGGAATATGTTTGTCGGCAGTCTGTCGACGAAGCGGTCTGCATTAGTGATTACTTCGCGCGATACCCGGACCAAGCTGATGGTCTGCGTCAATTTGCCAGCCAATCTCCTGACATCAACGCAACCGTCATCTCTTCTTCCGATCAGTTTTCGGGAGTCTTTGATCTTCAAGCGGGCGAAGTGATTGATGACTTCGACTTGATCATGCTGCTCGGTCAGGGAGCGTTTGCGAAAGTCTTTCTCGCTCGTCAGATTTCGATGCAGCGACTCGTAGCAGTGAAGGTTTCTGCTGACCATGGAACAGAACCGCAAACGCTTGCTCAACTCGATCACGATTATATTGTACGCGTTTACGACCAGCGGATTGTTGAGACGCCCCCTGCCCGCTTACTGTACATGCAGTACCTTCCCGGAGGGACGCTGGAGTCGGTGACGAAACGAGTGAGAATGACACCGGTCGAAATGAGAAGTGGTCAACTCCTCATCGATGTTCTGGATGGGACGTTAGACTCGAAAGGTGAAATTTCGCCGACCGATTCCAGTTTGCGTCAGGAACTTGCTGGAAAGTCCTGGCCGGAGGTCGTCGTCTGGATGGGAATTCGTCTTGCCAAAGCTTTGGACTATGCAAATCGGCAGGGAGTCCTTCATCGAGACCTTAAACCGGCCAATGTCTTGCTGAGTGCCGAGGGCGTTCCAAAACTCGCCGACTTTAACATCAGCTTCAGCAGTTCCGTCGCTGGAACGAATCCGACAGCCTATTTCGGAGGAAGTTTGGCGTATATGTCTCCAGAGCAATTGGAGGCCTGCTCTCCCCGGCATGAGACTCAAGCGGACGAACTTGATGGGCGCTCGGATTTGTATTCTTTGGGAGTCTTGCTGTGGGAACTGCTGCGAGGTACTCGTCCGTTTGATGACTTGGGCGGAGGCGATTTATCAGGGCAGACCATTGATAACATGCTGGAGAGAAGAAGTCGCGGTCTTTCCAGAGAGCAAATCTCTCCAGATTTTGTTGAATGTCCCGAATCGTTGATGCGAATTCTTGAGAAGTTGCTTCAACCAAACCGAGAACAGCGCTGGCAGAATGCGGAAGAATTGATCGAGCAACTCGAAATGTGCCTCGAACCGCGTGCTCGTGAACTGATTGACCCTCCCGCGAAGAGTTGGCGATCCAAGGCTCGTCACTGGATTGTCGCGACGGTGTTGCTCCTGAATTTGATTCCCAACGGAATCTCTGCTGTCGGCAACTTTTTTTACAACCAGCGAGCGATCTTTGATGAGATGGCTCCCGGGCAGACCTTCGAAGCGATTCTTGGTGCGATCAACGGAATCGCTTTTCCAGTCGGAATCAGTTTCGTGGTAATCTTGGCAGCCCAGGTAAAACGGGGAATCCGCAATCCAGAAGCCTCCCAGGAAACCGGCTTAGTCAGGGAATCGGCTCTGCTGCTGGGGCATCGATGTGCGATGATTTGCCTGCTTTTGTGGGTGATCGCCGGAGTCGCGTACCCGGTGGCATTTCAAGCGATTGGAATTCATGTCTCGACTTCAGAGTACGCACACATAGTAGGGTCTCTGGTTCTTTTTGGGTTAATTGCCACAGCGTACCCCTTCTTTGGAGTCACCTGGTATTCTGTACAGGTGCTCTATCCTGCGTTGCTGCAAAAGGGGCGCGGACAGTGCAAGGATCGGCAGGATCTGCAAAAGCTGAAAACGTACTTGAGATACTACTTAATTGCTGCAGCCAGCATTCCACTGCTCTCTGTAGCTGCCATTACGATTGTCTCGGTGGAACTGCTGCAACTCGCTCAACTCCTCTGTTTTGGCGGTTTAGCTGCGTTTGCAGCCGCTTTTTGGTTCTACCGACAGATTGAAGATGACCTGGATGTCTTCTTGAGAATCCGAGGAAGAAAGCGTTGATATCACTCAGAGTTGATGCTTTGTCATGATTGTTGCGTTCTGCAGGCGAGAATTCATCTTGCCGTGAAATTCGAATTGAATTATTAGCTTTCTGAGAAATCAAAATTGCCATATTCCAAATTGGAAGTGGTCTCACGTCCCATATCATTTTCCCCACGATCGTTTTGTTTCATGTGAAGCAGCACGGTATCAAAGTAGCCTGAGTATTCTGGAACCGATCCTGAAATCTGAATTCGCCCACTCACAGTCTGAGGAAAGCGACCACTTCACAGGTCTCCTGAAGAGTTCAAGATTCAAGCTGCGATTCAATTCAAATACCCTCCTTGTTATGTCAAATCGCAGGAAGCGATTGGCATCCCGATCACCATTGGCGTTCAACTTTGGGCTCGTTTGCTCAATTGGTGGGCGTGATCGGATTGGAACCGAAAGCAGATTCGATGAATCGTGTCACTAGCGACACTCGTCGACGGGCATTGAAGCCCAGCTTGCGACGTTTCGTCGGTCGAAACGCGCTGGCATTTTGCATCATGGGTGGCTTCGTGTCCTCCGTGGAGGCTCAACGTCCATTTCCAGGAAGCAGTTCCCCTGCGCCGGCTCAGGCTCGTCCAGCGCCGCAAATGGATCCTGCATTCCAGAAAGTTTCTGGAGAAGAGAAGGCTACCCCTGCGCCAACTCCTTCGAAAACAGCAGCCCTCCCTGGACTCAATCGAGCATTGGCAGAAAGCCCAGCACAAGAGCCTAAAAAGCCCGTCATCCAACAAACTGAATTCAATGTCGAAACCCTGCTGAATGAAGAATTGGTCGGAATCGTTGTCGAAGGGAACACCACCATTCAATCGAATGCCATTTTGAGGCAGATCGATTCCCGACAGGGACGCTTACCATCTCCACATCAGATTCAAAAAGACGTTACAAAACTTCTGAAGACGAACTGGTTCTATTCCGTAAAGCCGTTCTATCGCCAGACAAAAGATGGCCCGGTTCTCGTCTTTCAAGTTGTTGAACGCCCAATCTTGCGAGACGTGAAGTTTGTCGGAAACGACAAAATCAAGACCAGTGAGCTTCAGGCTCACACAGGACTGATGACCGGTCACGGCTACGACGTCGCTGCGAATCGTGAATCGGTCTCTCGCATCAAATCCTTGTATGCCGAGAAGGGTTATCGGTTCGCGAAAGTCACGCTGCAAAAAGGTGACGCCAAGGATGACCGTGAAGTCGTCTTTCATATCGAAGAAGGTCCGAAGGTCAAAGTTCGCGATATCAACTTCAATTTCGTCGGTGACCACTTTATCTCCGCTCGTGTGCTCAAAACAAAAATCGCCACCAAAACTCCTATCGATAACCTCGGAGCAGGATGGATCGGTGGAGACTACGATCCGGAAATTGTTCGCAACGATGTCTATACCATCAAACAGTACTATTTAGGACTGGGCTGTTTTGATGTTGATGTCGAAGTGAGTGAGTCGATCTCGGAAGCCGATGGAAAAGTGACCGTCAACTTCACAATCGCTGAAGGGACACGTTACAAAGTTGGCAACATCGACGTGATCGGGGCTGCCGTCATTCCACGTAACGAGCTCTTGACCAAACTCGAGCTGAGTTCCGGGGAGCACTTCAATTCCCGATTCTTGCGTAAAGACGTTTCCGCAATGAAGGACAAGTACGACGAACTCGGTCATGTCTTCGCGAAGGTGGAACCGACCCCGCATTTCCGACAAGACGACTCCGGAATTGTTGACCTGACTTATCAAATTGACGAAGACATTCCTCGCTACATTGGCCAGATCAATATCCACATTCGTGGCGATCACACTCACACACAGGAAACTGTGGTACGCGATCAGGTTCACAGGTTCCTGAAACCGGGGACACTCGCCAGTGGACGTGATCTCCGTATGGCACAACAGCGGGTCTCGGGAAGTCCCATCTGGGAGCGGACAGACCCTCCAACATTCGACTTGAAACCTGTCGATGGACTGGAGTACATCCCGGCTATCGCTCAGCGTGGACAAAATCCGGAACGAGTGGCAGAAACCAAAGCTGAAGAACTCTTCAGCGAAGAATTCGATCACGACTTCGACTTGCGAGCGACATACATTTCGCCGGTTAAAGAGACTGTAGGACGAGTTGTTCTCCCTGCCAGCGTTTTTGAAGAAGAAAATTCCCCGGAAGTTGAGATTCAGCGGCCGCTTCGGGAACAACCAAAAAACGAGAATCCCACACCAGTCGTCATCTCCCCCGAGGCAGTTTTTCGTGGGCAATCGAATGACATTGTTCGAGCACAGGGACTGGATCAGTTTGGGAATCCATATCCACAAGACTACCAACAGGGAGTTTCTCCACAAGGAGATCCTTTCGGTGATGCACTTTCGAACCCTGCTCCTGGTTTCGTCGATGTGAATATCGATGTCACAGAAGGACGAACCGGGCGATTGATGTTCGGTGTCGGAGTCAACAGTGACGCCGGTGTCGTCGGGCAGTTGACTCTTCAAGAAGACAACTTCAACCTATTCCGCGTCCCTCGCAGCTGGGCGGACGTCACGAACGGTCAGGCATTCCGTGGTGCTGGCCAAAGTTTCCGAATGGAAGCTGTCCCAGGTTCACAGGTGAGTCGTTATCTGATGAGCTGGCAAGATCCCTTCTTCATGGGGACAGATTTCAGTTTGGGACTGAGCGGATTTTATTACAATCGCTTCTATGATGACTGGACCGAAGACCGATTGGGTGGACGGATCAGTCTTGGATATGTACTCAATCGCTACTGGTCGGCATCGACCGCGTTACGACTTGAGAATGTTCAAATTCGTGATTACAGTTTAACGAACGGTCCGGTTCCTCCCGACTTGCTTGCTGTTGATGGAGACAATTTCCTTTCCACAGCCTCGTTCACGTTGTCTTTCGATACTCGTGACAACTCGTTCAATCCAAGCCAGGGACACAATTTCGACCTGACTTACGAACAAGGTTTTGGTGAGTTTATCTATCCACGTATCGACGCCTCAGCAGGGAAATACTTCACCCTTCATGAACGACCTGATGGCCTTGGAAAGCATATTTTGGCACTGACCGGACAAGCAGGCTGGACTGGGGACGATACTCCAATCTTCGAACGCTACTACGCTGGTGGTTACTCATCGTTTCGTGGTTTTGAATTCCGTGGGGTGACTCCTCGGGAAGGCAACTTCGCTGTCGGTGGTGACTTCATGGCAGTTGGCTCGGCGGAATATATGTTCCCGCTCACAGCGACTGACAATATCCGTGCCGTAGTCTTCTCGGACTTTGGTACTGTCGAACCCGAGGCTGGCTTCGACGATTTTCGTGTCACCGCAGGTTTTGGTTTCCGCATGGTTGTCCCCGCGATGGGCCCTGCCCCGCTGGCGTTCGACTTCGCCTGGCCAATCTTGCAGCAGGATGAAGACGAGACTCGTGTCTTCAGCTTCTACGTCGGTTTGACTCGCTAGGGATTTTGTCACACACTCCTTGTGCGTGACAAAGACATGGTCGAAACCGAAGGTCGCTGGAGATGGCATCTCGTAATCATTTGATCGAGTCGCTTTTCAGTGCTCTCTTCGGAGTGATCCTTCTCGTCCTGGCGATTCCTGCTGTCGGTCTCCGTATTGCAGCACGTCTCGTCCCTTCAGAATTATGGAACGATCGTGGTCAGACACTTTCATGTCTGCTCCTGATCTATGCACTCCTTTTCTTTGCAACCAGTCTCTATTTGTTTCAGAGGACCAGTAAGTCTCCACCGTTGTGGGCTCTCTTGCGTCGAGAGTTCATTGAGAGATCACGGCGACTGCTTTCGTTTCTGCGCCGTCTGCCTGAAACATTCCCACGCCTGCTCCCGGTTCCGTTGCTGATGTTGATGGGACTCGGCGCGATTGTGCGGCTCAAGTTCCTTGATCAACCGATGCGGTACGATGAGTCTTACACTTACATCGAGTACATTAATCGTGCCCCGCAGTATTTGTTCCTGTATTCAGATCCCAATAACCACGTCGGTCACACGCTTCTGGTAAAGCTTTCGACGTTGATCTTCGGAAGCAGTCCGATCTGCCTCCGATTCCCTGCGATTCTGGCAGGTCTCTGCTCGATTCTTGTCGGCTTTCATGTGGCGAAGAGGATGTTCTCGCAGAATGCAGGCTATTTCTTTGCAGCTCTGATTGCCCTCTTCCCCTATTTCATTTTGTACGACACGAACGGACGTGGTTACTCGCTGGTCGTGTTACTGAGCTTAATACAGATCCTGCTTTCACTGAGATCAGATCAAGAGTTGCCCAGTCCCCTGCCCTTTGCGTTTGTCACGGCATGCGGTCTGTTCGTAATGCCGTCGTATTTATTCTTTGCAGCTGGGATAGTGCTGTGGCTGGTCGTTATTCGGACTCTCATGAACGGTTCTGGTTTGGAACTCTTGAAGCGATTTCTGATCCGGTACAGCATGGCTTGCCTGCTGCTGACTTTCGTGGTTTATTCACCTGTCATCCTCGCGAGCAACGGCATTTCGCCTATTGTCGCGAATCGATTTGTGGAGCCCCTTTCGTGGGGCGAGTTCGTGTTAGAATTGCCCTCACACTTGGCTGAAACCGTCCAGATGATGAGTCGCGGCATCCCGACTGTGGGACTCGCTTTGCTCGTTCTCTGCTTTCTGGTTGGGACGATCACGTCGATCCGGAAGAGCAACTGGCAAGCCGCTCTCTTCTTTCCCACTGTCGTGCTCGGTGGTCTGGCCGTGCTGATTCTGAAACGAGCGATCCCCTTTGACCGAACCTGGATCTTTCTGCTACCGATTTTTTTACTTCAGGTCGCAAACGGCTTTGTAGAATGTCTCACCATGTTTCGCAGATCACCTGAACGAACGCTTCAACTTGTGCAAGTCGTCTCTTTCATGATGGTCCTGGGGATGTCGTTCTTCCTTATTCGGGATGATGTCATCACGAAGTTTGAGGACACCGGTTCGTACCCAGAGGCTGAGGATCTGGCAAAGTTGCTTGTCGAACTGGATCAATCCGGAGAGAGTATCGGCATGTCCAACCCGCTTTTGAGCGTCCCGCTGAATTACTATCTTTCCCAGCTAGGCGTCGAGTCTGTCTCGGTCGCTGAAAAAGAAGATGACCCGATGATCTATCTCCTTGGCCGGGAAGAGAGACCGAAAGAATTCGATGTCGGGGCGTATCTGCTTGAGCAAGAGTTTGAGCAGACGTCGGTTTATCGTCAGCGTTGAAAGATTGGCAAGTACCCGTTCTTCAATTGCAGGATCGTAGCGTTCATCGCGGTGACGTACACCGGGCCGACGCTGTTATCTTGCCACGACCCATCAGGAGACTGTTGACTGATGAGGCGAGCCTCGATCTCTTTACGGTACTTCTCCCAGAGGTCTTTCTCACGATACATGACCTGTGCGAGATAGTAGTGCATGTAGTGCCAGTGTCCGAAACCGTTCGCCTTGATCCCGCCTCCTTCAGGCCAGATGTTGGTTTTGCAGTATTTCAGCATGAGTTCTACATCTTTCGAATCACCATAATCGCCAGCACTGTACATGCTGGCAACGGCCGCTGCAGTGATCGGTTCACGTGCTCCTCCCCCACGAATGCTGTACTGCACTCCCCCTTCGGGAGTCATGCAATCATGAATGTACTTTTTGGCCCGGTCAATAATCTCTCGCGGGACCACGATACCGGCGTTTCGGCAGGCACGCAGACCTTGAACTTGCGTCACACACGTGGAGCCCTCGTCGAAATCGTTCCCCTCTCGGGCAGAAACGTATCCCCACCCGCCCCGTTTGGTCTGAGCTTCAGCGCTAAACCGAACGGCTTTGTCCAGCACATTCTTAATTTGCGTTCGCCGCTGTGCATCCTCTTCTTCGCCATAAACCTGGGAGAGAAAGAGCATGGAAAAGCCGTGCCCGTAGGTGTAGTGATAATCGTCTGGATAACCGATGAGCCCAGATGGCTGAGACATATCGACTAAAAAGTCGACAGCTCGTGAAATGTTTTGAGCGTATTTCCCACGCGTGGTGGTCGACCCCTCTGCTAAAAGAGCCGTACCTGCCAGTGCAGTCATCGCGACGCGATAGGTGGCCCCGTTGGCTTCCCAGTGGCCTTGTCGCTTTTGCTCTTTCGCTAGATAGTCGAGGCTGCGAGTGACCGAACGCGTGACCGCAGGATCATCAGCAGCGGCTTGAACCGGATGTGTCACTAAGACTGCCATCAAAATCGCACAGATGACGCAGGCTCGATTAGCAAAAGAGATATTCATTCAAGACTCCTTTCGAGAAACTCATAAAATGAGATCACGTTAATCTGTCTGCCCCGACGGTATTTTTCCCAAACTGAAGTATCTCAAAGTTTCAGAGGAAATGCGAGTTGGAACTCCTGTAGTTTGATTCGCAGGATGCTTTCATTCATCGGCGGTTGCCGAAATGTTCCTTTACGCATTGGACACAGGCCTATCATCGCTCGAATGTACCCGGCATCGCTGCCAGAGCGTTTTCAGTGCAAATCATGCCCGCGAAGTTCACTTTCATGACTTCCCAAGCTACTCGCCACGAGGCAGGTGATCAGGACCAATCCTGTGTTTGCTCGCCTTTCATTGAGCAGTCGCTGTTCGACGCCCCATTTGGGTGAGACTCTCAGCAGACTCAAGTTTGCCAGCAGAATCCATTTTTTCGGAACTTTAGTTGTAATGATTCTGCCGCAATTGCACCTTGGACGGTTTTGAATGAGCCTTTGTTCCGTTCGTGTCGATAATTCAAGATGGTGGGTTGAGTCGGAAACGAGCAGTCTCACTTCAGACCTGCAAATTTGTTCGAGGAATCTGTACACAACTCGAAACAATCGTTAAAGATAGCGAGTGGTTGGGAACATACACTTCTGGGCCCAGACCCTCCGCAAGAAAATGAGGCACAAATGAGAGGTCTCTTCACGGTGGCATTGAAAGCTCGTCAAAAGTTGGGCAAGTACAAGATCGAAAAGCGCCTCAGCGAAGGGGGATTTGCGACTGTCTATCAAGCATTCGATACGATCGAAGGACACCGGGTCGCCCTCAAAATTCCACACGCTCATCAAATGAGTGACGATTTGCTCAGAGATTTCCGGAACGAAGCCCGCATGGCTGCCCGTCTGGAACACCCGAACATTCTACCGTTAAAAGATGCATCGATTATCGATGACTACTTTGTGATCAGTATGCCCCTTGGAGAAAGAACGCTCGCCGATCGACTCCAGAAGAGACTTGCTCTCAAAACATCACTGGGACTTGCGGGTCAAATGCTGGATGCGCTGGCTTATGCGCATCAGCAGAAGATCATTCACTGTGATGTAAAGCCGGAAAATATGGTCCTCTTTGCTGACCATCGACTCCGCCTGGCTGACTTCGGGATCGCCAAGGTTGCATTAAAGACCATTCGCGGATCAGGGACCGGAACCGTTGGGTATATGGCTCCTGAACAGGCGATGGGCAAGCCCTCCCCTCGGTCTGATGTGTTCTCCGCGGGACTCATTTTGTATCGTATGTTGTCTGGAGAATGGCCTGAATGGCCTTATGAATGGCCCCCCGCGGGAATCAAAAAGCTACGGGCCAAAGTTCATCCAGACTTTATCGCATTCCTGAAAAAGGCCATCGACCCGCATCCTCGAAATCGATTTCGAGATTGCGAACAGATGAGAAATGCATTTTTGCGTCTGAAACCTAGAGTACTGAGCTATGCCGAGCGACGCAGGACAAAGTCCGCTTGAACCGTCTCAAGAGGTCACCGATTTCAACCCGCGTCTCGCCGATACGGTTGAAATGGATGCGCTTCCGCTTCAGCCCGAGAAACCCGATCCGCCAAAACTTACCGAAGTTTCACAAACACAACTCGGCAACGGAGAGGCAGTCTGGGTTTCGATCAAATCTCCTGCGAAGCCGACAGAGAACGAAGATTCGGTGACAGCGTTTTCAATCGGATCACAACGTGGGTTACTTGTTGTCGCTGATGGACTTGGCGGTCACCGTGGCGGCAAAGCAGCGTCGCAGTCTGTCATGCGAGGATTGCAGAAAGCGTTTTCTGATTCCGATGATTTTCATGAGCAAACCGAAATTACCATAAGCGGTAGCCTGAAGGTTCTCGTCGGAATGCCGACTGCTTTAACCGATACTGACTATCGCTCCATGATTCTCGACCAGATTGAAACGACCAACCGTCGCTTACTCAGTGGTCGTACTGGTGCAGCCACAACTTTAGCTTTGGTCGAAATCGCGGGAAACCGGATCCGGACTTACCATGTCGGGGACTCCCCCATTCTGGTGATCAGTCAGCGTGGTCAGATCAAACATGAAACCATCGCCCATTCTCCGGTTGGTTATGCTGTTGAAGCTGGCTTACTTTCTGAGAAAGAAGCGATTTCCCATGAAGATCGTCATCTCGTTTCCAACGTTGTGGGAGCCAAAGACATGTCGGTCGAGCTGGGACCGTGGGTGAATTTAGCAGCCCGGGATACCGTCTTGCTGGCATCTGACGGATTGTTCGATAACCTATTATCTGTAGAAATCGTTAATCGAATTCGATCTGGAAGTTTACGCAAGGGTGTTCTGGAGCTGGCGAACCTGGCTCTGAAACGAATGAGCGATCCTCAGCCGAAGCTTCCTTCGAAACCAGATGACTTGACGATCCTTGCCTATCGACGGCTTCCTCCCAGAAAATTAAAAAAGCGGGAGGAATCGTAGGTCCGGCCCAATGATCTGTTTAACGTTGATATTCTCAAAGGTTGAGAAGTCAAAGCAGGTTTGAGGACCAGCTCTCACGTCTCGGTTGCCTGGATCGAATTACTTCAGGAGCCCCGATGAGACTCTCTCGCTTCAATTTACTGACGTTGATCTTGCTGGTCCTGGCGACAGCACAAACGACTCAAGCTGATGAGTTGGCACTTACGCTGCGATATCAAAAACCGGTCAACGAGGAAGGACGCCTCTTTCACACTTTGACACGTGACGAAGTTTGGAAAGCTGAGGAGACCGTTCTTATCGTTTGCGATGTGTGGGATTCGCACACTTGCAAAAACGCTGTGATGCGTGTGAATGAAATGGTTCCCCACTTGAACAAAGTGGTCACCGAAGCTCGCAATCGAGGTGTCACGATTCTTCATGCTCCGAGTGGCTGCATGGATTTTTATCAGGATCACCCGGCACGCCAGCGTGCAATCAACACTCCGAAATCAAAGAATCTCCCCGCTGAAATCACACAATGGTGCTACAAAATTCCGGCGGAAGAAAAGGGAGTTTATCCCATCGATCAATCCGATGGTGGATGCGATGACACTCCGGAAGAACATAAAGTCTGGCAAGCGAGTTTAGCCCCGCTATTGAAAGACTCGAAGTGGCCCTGGCGCCGGGAACACAAAGCGATTTCGATCGACCCAAAGAAAGACTACATCAGTGATCAAGGAGACGAAGTCTGGAACATTTTGGAGAACAAGGGGATCAAGAACGTCATCTTGACCGGTGTCCACACCAACATGTGTGTTCTGGGACGTCCATTTGGTTTGCGACGTATGGTTGAAAACGGAAAGAACGCAGTCCTGATGCGCGATCAGACCGACACGATGTATAACCCACGGAGCGAACCATACGTCAGCCATTTCACGGGGACAGACCTGATCGTCTCACACATTGAACGACATGTTTGCCCGACGATTACCAGCACTCAATTCATCGGCGGAAAAGAATTTCGATTCAGTAAGGATCAGCGGCCCCATCTCGCGATCATCATGGCTGAGGATGAGTACCGCACCAACGAAACTTTGCCTAAGTTTTCGATCGACCCGCTCGGAAAACACTTTCGAGTGACTCTAATCAACGGAAATTCTAAAGAGCGAAATGACATCCCCGGAATTGAAGCGATTCAAAATGCTGACGCTCTGATCGTCAGTATCCGTCGACGAGTTCTCCCGACTGCGGATATGAAGATCGTCAAGGATTTCGTCGCGGCCGGAAAACCTGTGATTGGAATTCGTACCGCCAGCCACGCTTTTTCACTTCGCAAAGAGGAACCGCCAGCCGGCTTTGGGGACTGGAAAGAATTTGATGCGCAGGTCTTCGGCGGAAATTATCACAACCACTACGGGAACAAACTCGTCAGTATGGTGCAGGTCATGGACGTTGATCATCCAGTGCTGAAAGATGTCCCCCGCGAAGAGTTCAAACAGGGTTGGTCTTTGTACCGAACCTCTCCTTTGAAAGAAGGAACCACAACATTGATGACCGGAACTGTTGAAGGTCAAGAGCCTGAACCGGTCACCTGGACGTTCACACGCGCCGATGGTGGCAGGTCATTCTACACCTCTCTTGGTCACATCGACGATTTCGAAAACCCGGCATTTCGAAAAATGCTCTTAAACGGAATTCATTGGACTCTGAATAAAAAGTAGTGAGAACGTTTTTGGAGCAGTTTGCTCTACCGTGTTCCCGTGAAGAACGCATTTCGCTAAAGCATTTCCATTGCTCTAATCAGCGTTTTGTCTTCAGGCCGTTTTTCTTTGCCCAGGAGAACCACAAGTTAGAAAGCTCTTTGACCTGCTCAGGATGCTCGCTGGCCAAATCGTTCGTTTCGGTGCGATCTTTGACGAGATCGTAGAGTTCCCAGGCTTTGACTTTCTTGTCCCAGCAGAGTTTCATGTCTCCTTGACGAATTGCTCGGTTCCCGGACCATTCCCAATAAAGGTTCTCGTGTCCGGGGCGAGGTCCCCCTTCAAAAAGATTGCGAAGTGAAAGACCCTCAGTAGGGAGAATTTTCTCTCCTCTGAATTCCTGCGGAATGTCGACTCCTGCCAGATCTGCACAAGTCGGTAAAATGTCGATGATGTGACCGACTTCTTGGCACCAGGAGTTTGCAGCCACAGTCTTCGGCCAGCGAACAATGAGTGGTGTCGAGATTCCACCTTCATGCACCCATTGCTTGAATCGCCGAAATGGCGTGTTTTGTGCATAGGCCCAGCCCGGTCCACAGGTGGTGTAAAATTCTTCCACACCGGGAGTTCGATGAGGGTCAACACCACCCGGTAACTCTGCACATCCTCCATTGTCGGAAAGAAAAATGATGACCGTTTCCTCAGCGAGTTTGTGGTCGTCAACTGCATTGATGATTTTTCCAATCCCGCGATCCATGCTTTCGATCATGGCTGCGTAAGTTGCCATCAGGTGATCCTGATAATCCTGATTTGGAAATGAGTCCCAGGCTTTAACTTCCGGGTCTCGCCCGGGAAGTTTCCATCGAGGATCGACAAGTCCAATCTTGAGTTGACGTTCGTAACGTGATTGCCGCAGCTTTTCCCATCCCATCATGTATTGATTCCGGTATCTCGCAATATCTTCCGGCTTAGCATGGAGCGGGTAGTGTGGAGCCGTGTAACAAACATGCAGGAAGAATGGCTTCTTCTGAGAGACTGCTTTATCAATCGCTTTTGTGGCGTAGTCGCTGAACGCATCGGTTGTGTAGAAGTCATCTGGAAACTCGGTGATTCGCTGATCGTCTTCACCGAACCAGCGAACACGCTTCCCCTTGAACTCTGGGTCGGGACGCGCGGGGTTATGGAAATTACAACAGCCGTCCAGCAGCCCGTAATAATTATCGAACCCACGATCCGACGGCCGATTGGGGGCTGAGCTTCCCAAATGCCACTTTCCACTGAGAACGCTGTAATAGCCAGCTTTCTCAAGGACTTGCGGAATGGTGACCATATTCTTCTTGAGCAATCCTCCAGACTGACGGGGGTAGAGCCCGGTCATCAGCGATGCGCGAGTCGTCGTGCATTTCGCATTGTTGTAGAACTGCGTAAAGCGCATCCCTTCAGCAGCGAGGCGGTCGATGTTCGGAGTCTGAATCTCGCTTCCGTAGCAACCGATGTCCGAAAATCCCATGTCGTCACACATAATGAGGACAATGTTCGGTTTGGTGACCTCGGCGACAGTCTCCGTTGCGTGCATCAACACCAGACAGAAGGTCAAGAAACGCCAGTTGTGCATTGAAAACACTCCGTGTCGATTGAGGCCGCATCAATAAGAGTCGCAGGAAGACACAATGTTTCACACCTGGGAGAGAGATGCAAGTTGGCGATCAGAATAGAGGACTCTCTCACTTTCTGAGTCTATTTCTGCATCTACACTAAAACGTGGTGAGAATGGCGGGCTGATTCCTCCGCGTCAAACTTTTGAAAATGATTCCCTGAAGTCGTTCTCGCAGAAATCCTTCTCAGATAGATCTGTCGATTCTCTAACTGCACGAAAACAACATTTCGTTAGCACCGCGAACTTGCTGTACTCTGTTGATTGCCAGTCGTCTCTTTTCTGTTGTAAAGTAATGTGTCTCCAATCGTGCGTTGGAAAATGACCTTCCGTTTTCATGGATGACCTCCCGATTCGTTGTGCTTTCGACATTTTCTCTCGAGGCACATCGCCAGATATTCAACAAGGATAGAATACGATGCTGAAAGTCCGCCTGCTCGCAGCTGTTATTTGCGTGCTGATGATTCAATTTGCTTACGCGAAAGATTGGCCACAGTGGCGTGGCCCGAACCGTGATGGAAAACTTGTTGGCACGGGACTCAAGCTTGATTGGAAGAAGGATCAGCCCAAACATCTTTGGACCATCGAAGGAATGGGACGCGGCTATGCCAGCTTGTCCGCTGCCGATGGAAAACTTTACACAACAGGCAATCTTCCCGATGGTCAAGCTGTCATTTGTGTCGATGTGAATACCAAAGAACTGGTCTGGTCCACACCTCTTACAAGCCAAGCCCCCAAGCATGGCTATCCCGGATCACGCTGCACCCCAACCTTGGATGGTGAAAATTGCTATGTCGTGACTTCGGATGGAGAAATCGTCTGCCTGAAGAGCAGCGATGGCGAAGTCGTCTGGCGTCGCGATTTCACGAAAGACTTCAATGGC
Source organism: Thalassoglobus sp. (assembly GCF_048270125.1). Lineage (NCBI taxonomy): Bacteria > Pseudomonadati > Planctomycetota > Planctomycetia > Planctomycetales > Planctomycetaceae > Thalassoglobus > Thalassoglobus sp. The sequence goes on from NZ_JBLWTN010000013.1 coordinate 102,839, forward strand.
AAAATGATGTCTGGCTGGGGATTCTCAGAATCTCCACTGGTTGATGGAGATTGGGTGCTCTGCACACCTGGCGGACAGGATGCAATGATTGTCGCGCTGGACAAGAAAACTGGCAAAGACGTCTGGCGAACTTCTGTCCCTGATCTGGGAGAGAAAGGGAAAGACGGCGCCGGCTATTCATCAATTGTCGTCAGCGAAGCCGCTGGAGTGAAACAGTACGTTCAGCTCGTTGGTAAAGGTGTGATCGGAGTCCGTGCCAGCGATGGGAAACTGTTGTGGAACTACAATAAGGTCGCCAACGGAACAGCCAACATCCCGACGCCTGTTCCTTTCGGAGATAATGTCTTCGCATCCACAGGATACGGAACCGGAGCTGTCTTGCTGAAACTCTCCCGCGATGGTTCAGGTGTTAAAGCGACTGAAGAGTATTTTCTCGATTCAAAAACCTTTCAGAATCACCATGGCGGTATGATTCAAGAAGGTGAGTACCTGTACGCAGGACATCAACACAACAAAGGCTTTCCGATCTGCCTGCACATTCCCACAGGCAAAGTCCAGTGGCTGGGTGAAATTCGGCGAGAAAAGCCAGAGATGTCTGGATCGGCTGCGATCACATACGTCGATGGCCAGATTATTTTCCGTTACCAGAACGGAACCGTGGCTCTTGTCCAAGCCACACCGGACGGATTCGAACTCAACGGCAGTTTCACACCGGAATATCAAGACGACAAAACCTGGTCACATCCGGTTGTTTACGAAGGGAAATTGTATCTTCGTGAGCAAGACAAGCTGATGTGCTACGAATTGTAAGGGAATCAGCTGGATGACATCCTTATCGGCATGTCTGACCAGAATCGAATTTCCATGAGATCTACCTCGGAGTGGGTCGTAGAGCGTGGGCAGGAAGAATTCAGAGCAAATTTGCTCTCTTTCCTGCCAACACTTTGCGACCCACTCCGTCGTTTATAGAAGGAGACAAGTCAGACAAGTTACCGCATTGAGTTGCGGAAACGAGTTTCGTACTCACTTTCGAGTGGACGATGCCTGCCTTCGCTTGATTGCGGAGGGTCAAGACAGGTTCACATTGTGATGATTGGCCGTATTTTGGCGGATAGGGGAAGTTCGTCATCAGGAGAATCGGTTGCTCTGCATCCGTTGTTCAAGCGTTCGCTCTGGAGTTTCGATAAACTTTGGTACAGGAAGATCTCATCCTGAAAGAACGATTGCGCCTTGAGGTAAGTTAGAGAAGGTGCGTTGAAGATACCATTTTTTCCGATTTCCACCGATGGAGTTGCAGTCATGGCATGTTCGCAGTCCTGTTATTCGCGAGCGACTGGTTTGCAGAGACTCACCTTCTGCCTTGTCATGTTGGTAGCACTCCCAGCGCTGGCCCAGCCCGGTGGAGTCGACACTGGAACAGAACCAGAACGTGTTCTCTCTGCAGAGCCCGAGACTCAGGAAGGCCGCTTTCAGGCTGCTTTGTTGATGGTCAAACTGGCTCGACCAGAATTGGCGAAACAATATCTTGCCGATCTGATCAAAAACGAACCGACCGACCAGGAACTGATGCGCCTTCGGGACAAGTTTGGAACATCGACTTTTCTAAGCTTAACGAATGTCGACGGTTTGGATCCCGAGGCGAGTGAGCTGCTGAAAATGCTCACGACAGCTGTCGCAAATAAGACCAACGATCCTGCCTACGCAAGCAGTTTGCTGCCGAAGTTGATGGGTTCTGCACGCGAGCGAGATGAAGCACTCACCGAACTCCGCGCACTTGGACCGTACGCCGTTCCTCCAATGCTGCAAGCGATCGAATCCGGATCGATTAGTCGTGATGTTCTAATTCTGAATCTGACCCGACTCGGTGACGAAGCGGTTCCACCGATCATTGGTGCATTGACTTCTCCATCGGAGAAAATCCGGACAGCAGCAGCTGAAGTTCTGGGCTGGAGCGGCGGAGAAGAGGACGTGATTTGGCTATGGCAAGTAGCGTTCGGTGAAAATCAACCTAGCGGAGTTCGAGAAACGGCATTGATGGCAATTGCTCGAATCCGATACGACGATCCACGACAGGCGATTCGTGTCAATTCGTATGGAGTGGCGGCTCAGCTAATCGAATCGGCGATTCGGTATCTCGCGCAACGACACGAATGGGGCGTTCGATATGAAGATCTGGAGTTGATTCCCGTTTGGACTTGGGACAACGATCAGGCAACTGTTGTCGAAACAAAATCGACTCGCAACCACGCCTCGATTCACTTTGCCGAACGCTTAGCTCGAGAAGCCGCTGAAATTTCACCAACAAACGAAGATGCCCCAATCGTCTTACTGGCTGCGAAGATGGTTCGAGACATCGAAGCTGCTGGTTGGGATCGACCGGTTCCTGCTGGTCCTGGCACTGCTCTTGATTTAGCTGTGACTGCCGGTCCGGAAGCATGCCGGCAAGTCTTGGCACTTTCATTAGACAATCAGATCCCAGCCGCATCGTTGAGTGCCGTCACTGCACTTGGAATGAATGGTTCCCGCACACAACTTTCTCGATCTGCCGGGAAGCCCGAAATTATTGAAGCTCTCGATTCCCCCAATCCACGAGTTCAGTTCGCTGCCGCAGTCACCATTCTTCAATGGGAACCGACAAGGTCTTTCCCGGGTGATCGCCGTGTCGTCGAAATCCTTGTCCGAGCCATCAATTCCAATTCCAAGCCGGACAGTGTTGTTATCGACCCCAACATCCAAAGAGGGACAATGACAGCCAGTCTGTTTAGTGAACTCGGGTTTGATTCCTCACTGGCTGCCACCGGGATGGATGGGTTCAAAATTGCTTCTCAGCGGGGAGATGTAGAACTTGCCGTTCTGCACCCTAATACAATTCGCTGGGGACTGACACAAACGATTGAGAACCTTCGGGCTGATTCACGAACCCGTCACCTCCCTCTGGTCATTTACGGTCCCGCAGGATTGCGAGGCGAGTTCTCGTCTATCCAGAATCGATTCCAGAATGTTGTGTATGTCAACGAAGCGGTCAATTCGCTGGAGATCAATCGCGAACTTCGTCCGGTGCTGCAACAGCTTTCACCTCCTCCACTCACTCGTGAGCAACGTGCCAATCAGGTGAACGAAGCTGCCTACTGGTTACGTTGGATCGCAACGAGTGCATCGCCTGGAGTTTTTGAATTGGCTGCTCACCAGGACGACTTGATCAAAGCGACTAACAATCCCGCCGTGGCAGACGATGCGATTATCGCTCTGGGAGCAATCGCTGCTCCTGATGTTCAACGTCGGCTTCTGGAAATCGCTGAATCCGTCGCTGCCGACACAGCAGTCCGCCAGCGGGCTCTTCTCCAACTGGCATTTAACATTCAGCGATTCGGCGTTTTGCTGACACCGGCAGAACTGAAGCGTGTTTCAGCACTGAGAGAAAATTCAGCAGAGCCCGAACTGCAGTCGGCGGTCGCGAGTGTACTTGGTTCTCTAAAGCCGAAAACACAGGCAGTTCGAAAACTCATTCTGGACACCCCTGATTCACCGAAGCCAATCTCCGCAGAAAAGCCAGCGACCTAGAGCAGTTTGCTCTACCGTTTGCCCGTGAAGAACGCATTTCTCTAGTAAAAATGCTGTCCGCCACGAGGCAGATCCTGCAAACCAATTTGAAAGATGCTCTAAGTCCAGTCGGTTCACCTCGAGGTCATGAAGCATGAGATCATTCACTGGATTCGAAGATCCGGCGTACCGTGACCGCATCAACCTCGAAATGTAAACTCGCAAACACAAGTTGCCAATTGGATTGAGAGCATACTTCATTGAGGTCTTCAGTCTCCCTGAGAGAAGCTTGCGCTACACGTGTGGCCGTGAAGAATGCGTTTCACCAATAAAATTGCAATGCTCCGCAAGGCGGTCTGCGAGTACGGATTCGAAAACCCAAGCCCCTTCATCAAGCATCAAGTCTGTATCAGTCGCCCAGTAATTCCTGGAGATGGACCTTCACCGAGGCTGCCAGAGCTTCGGGGTGATACCCACCTTCGAGCATACTGACCAGACGCCCCTGACTATGTGTTTGAGCAACGTCGAGCACCATGTTTGTAAGCGTCGCGAAGTCTTCGGTTTCGAGCCCCAGCGAGCCAATCGGATCGAGGCGATGCGCGTCAAAGCCGGCGCTGAGCAAGATCAGCTCTGGCTTTGAAACTTCGGCAGCCTTCGTCAACGTTTTCTCAAAGCGGTCGAGGTAGGCCTTTCGCGATGTTCCAAATGTGACCGGTTCGTTGAAAGTCTTACCGAGTCCCTTGCCCCGCCCTGTTTCGTCGCTGTCACCGGACCCGGGGTAAAAGGGAAAGCGGTGAATGGAAAAGAAGGTGACTGTTTCGTCATCGTAAAACACATCTTGTGTTCCGTTCCCGTGATGGACATCCCAGTCGATAATCAAAATTTTGGAAACGTCACATTCCTGCTGAGCATATCGAGCAGCGATCGCAACGTTGTTAAACAGACAAAATCCCATCGCATGCTCCGGGACCGCATGGTGCCCCGGCGGCCGGATCAAACAGAGAGCTTGCGAATCTTTTCCTGTCAGGACCAGTTGAACCGCTTTACAAACAGTTCCAGCAGCCAAAGTCGCAACGCGATAGGAATCAGGGCTGACGACAGTGTCTGCATCAAGTCGACCACCACCAGCTCGAGCGACATTTTGGACATTCTGAAGATGATCCAGTGGATGAACTGCAGTGATTGCTTGCTTTTCAGCCTGCTCAACTTCAGCGAACTTCAATCGTTCATGCTTCGGGAAGGAGTCAAGCATTTCCCTGAGAACATGAATTCGATGCGGATTTTCAGGATGTTGCCCTGTTTGATGTTTTTCGAATTCTGAGGATGTCAGGACCGTTGTCATTGTTACACTCCGTGTCATTAGGCGATTTGACAGGCATCACTGGAGACTTTGTTACATTGTAATCGAAAGTCAGAATCAGTGTGACAGCTAGAAACCCATCAAACATAACGACGTAAAGCCAGAAGCGATAAGAACAAACAACTTGACACCGGCTTTTCGCCGATGCTAGTTTAAGCTTGCACGATGAGGCAAAACTCTTTCTTCTTTCAGATTCTATGGGGGAAGATTTTGTTTTCTGAATCCATTATGTCGGGCTCACTTCGAAAGTCTGCTCAAGTCGTGTACCATTTCGGACTCAATAAACTTCGTTGATCGGTCCCGCGCTCGCGGGAAAATCCAACAATGTACAGATGTGGGGGAAGCCGAGTGTTTCCACTGACTCGTCAGAGTTTTATCACTAAGTTCACGGTTCTTCTCACAACAATGTGTGTGTGCAGTGGGAATCTCAACCTATTGGCAGACGACAAGGGAGATGGTGGTGCTAATCCCGCTGCCCCACCGCCCGCTACTGGAAAAGCCGCAAGTCCTACTGCCGTTCAATGGCAGCAACCGTCATGGTATATGAACGAGAAGGAAGCGGACCAATTTCAGCGACAGAAAATCAGGATTGTTCAATTTCTCAAACAGAACAATTTGAACACGAGTCAGCGAAACGAGGTCAATAAGATCGCGTATTTCTATCTTTCGCGGATGACTCACGAAGATGTTCGGCAGTCGATCCCCAAAGATGTCACGACTCGATTGAACACCGACATTCTTTCATCAAGTAATCGGCCTGAAGCGAGGGCCATTCTGATGGACGAGATTCTCAAAGAGGTTCCGAAAATTCTGAACCATCCCAGCGCCATCGTGCGAACGAATGCAGTGATGATGCTGACGGAATTGAGTATCGAACCTGCAAACTTCCAGTCAAAAACTCCCGCAATTCCGTACGTTCCGGTTCACAAGGTTCTGATCGATATTCTGGCAGATACAACCCAACTGCCCGAGTGTAAGGTTATTGCAGCTCGTGGGTTGGCACGCGTTTGTCGAGATGCGGTCAATAACACGCTGACAACTGCGAATCGTTCAGACATTGCGATTGCTCTGACAACAACTTTAAAGTCTGTCCCTCCGGGATCGGCAGATGAAGTCTGGTGGCTCCGATATCGACTTGTTGATGCATTAGGATTTGTGGACCGCATAGGGGACATCAACAACAATCCGATTGTGATTGACGCGATTCTTGAGGTGCTCTCAAACCCCGATGAGCAATTGATTGTCCGCTCACAGGCAGCTCTCAGTATTTCCCGTTTGCCATTCACCGGTTCGACGAATGTCCAATTGATTACTCACGAGATTTGCCAGTTGACTCTCAGACTTTCAGCGGAATTCAACAAAGACAAGAAGAATCCCAAGGGACCGCAATGGCGAACTTACTTCTCGCGTGTCTACATTTCGTTCCGTCCGGAACTGCAATCGGAGGCAGAGAAGAACTGGGGGCTGCTTTATCAGGTCAAGCGTGGAGGACTGGGGGGAAGTGTCAACTACGTAGACGACGCATTCGCCCAGATCATGCCCATCATCAAATCGATTGTTGAATCGGAAAATCCTGGCCCAATCCCGGATGCTGCCCTGAAATCGCTGACAGCCTGGACCAAGGCAAACAAGCCGACCGATCGGAAAGTTACCCCAAAGAGTAAACCACTGCCTGAATAAGCAGCTTGCGAGACGGTCGAAGGAGCGAAATCATTCATTCGTTCCGTCGATTGGCCCCTCCCTTTCGCGGTCACCACTTGGCAGTTAGCAGAATGGACTCTTGAAATGGCGCCTGACCCGAATATGATCAGCCTGGAATGGCACGGCGATGCCCTTGTTGTGATCGCCGCCGGGGCTGTGGAGGAATTGAACTGGGACATTGTTGAACACGCTGCTGAGATCGTGCTTGATCCGATACGACAGCAAAAAGCCCCGATGGTTGTCTTTGATATGTCTCAGGTCAAATACTTCGGGTCCGTCTTTTTAGCCTTGCTGATTCGCTGTCATAAACTCGTCAAAACATCCGGCGGGGTGATGGTGATCTGCGGCCTCCACGATCTCGCCAAAGACCTATTACATATTACGGCTCTCGACACACTCTGGGCGATCTACGAAACACGTGAGGAAGCGCTCGAGGCGATCGGGGCGTAGCTGGAACAGCTTTCGAATTGGCGTACAGGTTCTGCCTTGTGGCGAACAGCAATTTTGTTGATGAAACGCGTTCTTCACGGGCAAACGGTAGAGCAAACTGCTATAGAAGTCACAAACAGGAAAAGGATTTCTCAATGTCACAAGATAAAAATCGCAAAGCTCGGCTTGCGCGAACAGATGTTTCTGAAGATCATCCACTTGTTACAGAACACGATCCAACAACCGAGCGGACTTCTCGGTTAGTCGAGGAAATTAAAGAGACCGCCGACAAGTTCGCGCGAGATCGTGCGACTCGTGGGGATCTGAAGATTGTCTCTCGCGCACTTCGTGAGCTTCGCTATGCTTTCAAGGTCTTCACCCCCTACCGAAGAAACCGGAAAGTGACCGTGTTTGGTTCTGCTCGAACCAGCCCGGATCACCCGGCGTATCAGGCCTCTTTAGTCTTTGGAAAACGCTTTGCCGACGCAGGCTGGTATGTCGTGACAGGTGCCGGAGGGGGCATCATGGAGGGAGCCCACGTTGGAGCGGGGCGCAAAATGTCGATGGGGCTGAACATCATGCTCCCCTTCGAACAGGAATCTAACTACGTCATCAGCAATGATGAAAAACTCGTCAACTTGAAGTATTTCTTCACCCGTAAGCTGATGTTTGTGAAAGAGGTCCATGCTGTCGCATTGTTCCCGGGAGGATTTGGAACTCAAGACGAATGTTTCGAAACACTCACGCTTGTGCAAACCGGAAAACGTGAATTGATGCCGATTGTCCTCGTCGATGAGCCGGGCGGAAGCTACTGGAAGGATTGGCAGCAATTCGTCGTTAAGCAACTGGAGAAGAATGGACTCATCTCACCAGTTGACCATTCGCTTTATAAAATCACGGACAATGTCGACGAAGCTTTTGACGAAATCATGAACTTCTATTGCGTGTATCACAGCATGCGATACATCAAAGACAAACTCTATTTTCGCCTGCACTTCGAGCCGACCGAGGAGTTGCTGGAAGAGCTTAATACCGACTTTGCAGATATCATTTCCAGTGGAATTATCGAGCGTGTCGACGCACACCCGCAGGAGGCTGACGAAGAGCATCTGGCACACATGCCACGGTTGGCTTTCAACTTCAATCGACGAGATATGGGCCGACTGCGACAAATGGTCGACTGTATCAATGACTCTTTCGAAGCCTGTGCAGTGACCTGGTCACCGGACGATTAAAGTCCTGCGAGGAAGCCTGATTTTCGTGACTTAAGCGATCTCCAAATCGCCATCCCTTCCCCCTTGCTGGACATAGGACCGATACCAAGTGTCACAGGTGAAGGATTGGGTTTTGGTCCGCATTTGAGGCGCCGTTTTAGAGCGATTTCAATGCGTCCTGCGCTCATGCAGGTCACTTTCAGGACGTGATAAACTGCTCCTCACAAGGCAGATTACGAATACGATTTTGAAAACGCTCTAAACTCAATCTCTGAATGGGTTTCGTGAAGTTCCGACTCTCTTTCTGCCTGCCGCTTGACCCTCTTGCGGGTTGAGTCCTAGAGTGGTTCCATATATTGATTTATTCTCTCTTTTTTATGAAATCTTTCATGCAAGGAACCTGCTGTGATCGAAGACCCCGATCAAAATTCTTCTTCGACTCCACCAGAGAGTTCACCTGAGTCTACGATTCCAAAGGACGATTCCAAAACTCACGAAAAACCTGTTGCAGACGTCTCAATGACTCCCGTGGAGGACGAGCCGCTCCCGGAATGGGTTGAGTTGACCCCGGAGTTGTTTGAGGATGAATGTGTCCGTGGCGACTTTATGCTTCGCTGGGCAGCCATTTTGCTCGCAGTGCTGTTCGGATGTTGTTACATCACCGAAACACCGGTTCTTGTTCAAGTGAAGAGCGGGCAGTTCGTAACTTCGAACGGGTTCCTTCCTCCGCGGACTGATCCTTTTGCGATTGCGACTGAAGGACAAAGCTGGACGAACCTGCACTGGATGGCAGATGTTGTATTGGGAACAGTTGAAAGCATCGGCGGGTTTCAAGCGCTTTCGATTCTCACTGCGTTCAAGCTAGGCGTATGCTTCTGGTTTCTTTCGCAAATCACTTACAAAAACGTCTCGACATGGTGGGCATCGATTTGTGCGGTGCTGGCAGTCATTGCGGTCTTTCCGGCAGTTCAACCTGGAGAGTCATCGGTCACGATTCTCGGGTTCTCGCTGTTGTTGTACTTGCTGCATCGGTGGCGAGAAACTCCAGATTCATCCGTTCTGTGGGGGCTTCCTGTACTCTTCATCTTTTGGGCAAATATGGACACTCGTGTCTGGGTGGGACTCTTGTTCCTGCTAATTGTTATGGTCGTCCATGCTGTGAAACGGACTGCGACGAAACGGCAATTCACGATCGGAGCCGCCGCACTGATAGGAGGTGTGCTCCTCTCACCCTGGCCGGTTCAGCCGGTTCTCGGTTTTCAAAGCACCATTGCAAATGCGACGCAAGCTCAACTCGAAGGTCTATCCGGAGAGCTGTTTCCACGTTATGCCTTCTCGATGATGTCACCAGAGTTCTGGGTCTCACCGGATATTTTCCCGATTGCAGCGGCGGTCTTATTGGGTCTTTCGTTCATCTGTCTATTTTTGAACGCCGCTCGTTTTGACTGGTCACTAACATTTGCCTGGATGGTGATCAATGGATTGTCGTTCTACTTCGGAGAATTGGTTCCGTATGCCGCCATCATCAATTGCATTGTCGCCACGCTGCAAGGGCAAGACTGGTATCGAAACAAATTCAAGAACGACTTCGAAATCAAAGGCACTTCCGTCTTCATTGCTCGCGCCGGGCGTGCAGTAACCGTGGTTTCGTTCTTTCTCGTGGCCTATGCGACCATCAATGGTGCTCTCATGGGACCACAAGGTCGTCGCATTGGATTGGGGCTTGACCCACGTCTCAAGAATCGTCTCGAAAGTACCGAGCAGGACTTGGTCAAAGGAGCGTACGAAGGACGAGTTTTCAATGTCCGGGCTGACCAGGGCGACATGTTGATTTGGTTAGATCTCAAACCTTATCTCGACTCTCGCAATGGTTTGTTTGCAAATGGACAGACCGATTTCACTGAAGTTCATCGCCAGATTCGTGCCAGTCTGTTCGCCCCCGTCAGTCCTGAGGGAGTTGCAGAAGCCACAAAACAAAATGCGGTTTCGTGGCAAGACGAATTTGCAAAAAGCAAAATTCATTCGCTCGTTCTGCGACTATGGGGAGAGGCCCCAGCGTACAGCCCATTTATGAAATTGGTTGGAACGCGAGCCTGGCCAATGACCGGTTTCGGTGCATCGGGAGCAATCTTTACTCGGGGAGACCTGGACGATCCGAAAGTGATCGCATTTATCGAAGAGAACATCGCTTCACAGTTTGTCGAACAGGCCTACAGGCTGGACGAGAAAAGCAAAGTCGTGACCGAAACAGGACCGCTCTGGCCACGGGCGACCTCGGAATACGACAAATGGCTGATTCAAAAATTAAAGGTGATGTCGAACGATATTCAGCTCGCTCGGCACTACATCGCGATTGCTCAGCGGCTGCAAACAACCCTGGCACTTGAGCAAGGAATGGCGATTTCTCAACTTGCTATTCGAGGGGCTTCGGAAGGATTATTCAAAACTCCTGATGATCCACATGCCTATCGTGTGATGATCGATGCACAGGGATTTCTTCAAGATGCCGAACAGAGATTCCTGTCACTGTATGGAGTGAACTACCCTATTCAATTCCGAGTTCAACAAGCCATTTGCCATGCGTTTCATGCTGCAAAAGCGAGCGGGAATGCTCGGAACGACATGAAACGCCTCTTCTTTATTTTGCTTAATCAGCAAAGCCTTGACACTGCCGAAGCGGTCGCTGAGAAATACTCTGAACTCTATGGGCAATTGATTGTCTCGAGTGAAGGTCAAGACGAAGCCGTCATCGAACAGGGAAAACAGATTCTGGAGCAGATCGAAACAGCCGTAGCAGACGTCAAGAAACAAGTTGCTGAAGCACGCGAAAAGTCGGTGGCAATCCCGCAACTCGCAGCGATGGCATTACAAAACCGCTGTCCGGCCATGGCGCTCTCGATTCTGGAAGAAGACAAGACTGTTGTCGCCAGCAATCCCGGATTGCAATTGATGCATGCGACACTCCTTCTCAGGAACGGGCGAACAGAAGAAGCCTGGGAAGAATTGGAAGGTCTGGAGAGTCTCGTTTCTCAATCAGGCGCCCAGAACGCGCCCTTCGTTTCACAATGGCGAACGACAACGGCGCTCGCAAACGCAGTGGCGAATCAACGGCCGCGAGCTGCCGAGTTGTTCGGCGAGCAGGCGCTGACGCTGAATGAACAAAACTTGAGGTCGATCATCCATCAGCCACCCGGTTTTGCCGAAGCCTACCCTGTGATTGATATCTGGTCGGGACTCTCGTTAATGACGCACTTTTCCGCACTCCGCGATTTCCCTGAACGTTGGGCGATCCTCAAATTGCAGCAGGCATTGGTTCGCATCGACCAGGGAAACCTTCAGGCAGCTAAGGATGTTTTGCAAACTATCTACGATGTTCATCCTGAGTTTTCGATGAGGAGTCTTGTCGTCCTGTATCTCTCCCTCATCACTGGAGAGGAATACGAACTTGAGCCACCTAGCCAAAAGATTCCGATCTGGGATGGAATGTTTGTTCCAGACGAAGAAGAAGCTTCAGCGATTGAGCAGAACATGCCTCCGAAACAACCGGGGAAAGACCCCGCATCCGAGAAGCAGCCCGCCCCAGAAATGAAATCTGAGACAAACAACAAACAGGATACAAAAAAGAACCTCCCACCAACTCCCGCACTGCCCGAGCGGGCAGATTCAAACAACTAGAGCAAATCCAATGTTGGTCTTTACGTTCTCCCTTGAGGAGAACAGTCTATGATGTCACGAAAGTGAACTTCACAGGCACGACAAGCATTGGAAAAACATAGAGTATTTTCGAGACAGGTTGTTGTTCACTCGATCTTTAATCGCTTGTCCAGGTTTTGTCAGAGATCAAGTCATGTTAGAGCAATTTGCTCTTCCGTGTGCCCGTGAAGAACGCATTTCACGAATGAAAATGCTGTTCGCTACGAGGCAGAATCTGAACGCCAATTCGAAAGCTGCTCTAAATCAGGAGACACGATGTCTGACCTCAATGAAGAACAACGCCAGGAAATTCTCGATGCGATCAAGTCTGGGAAAAAAATCCGGGCGATAAAATCCTATCGTGAGTATACTGGCCAAGGACTGAAAGAATCGAAAGAGTTCATCGATCGACTCACAGCCCAACTTTTGGAACAAGATCCTGATGCAATTCAGACTTCCAAAGTAGGGTGCGGGACGACGATGGTTGCGTTTTCAATTCTGGTGATGTTGACTTACGTTGGAATGGTTTCGTGAATTCGAGAAGTTGTCACAATCCATGAGATGAAATGGCCCATGAGATGAAACGGCAAATCAAGATGGGAGCGATGATCGTGAGAATCAAAGTGCTTTGTCGACTCAGTTTAAGTGTCGTTCCCTTGGCAATGACTCTTTTTGCAACTGTCTCATTTGCAACAGCCGAGAACTGGCCCGGATGGCGGGGACCGACTGGCGATGGGCTGAGTGCAGAGAATGACGTCCCGACCGAATGGGACGGCGATGGGAAAAATCTTCTTTGGAAAACGGACATCCCTGGCGATGGATATTCATCGCCGATTGTCTGGGAGGACCGGATCTTTCTCACCTCCTGTATGAAGGAGACTCAGGAGAGAGTCTTGTTATGCCTGGATCGCACGAAAGGAAAGATTCTCTGGAAGACCACGGTCGTGAAGTCTCCGCTGGAAACACTTCACAAGTTCAACAGCCATTCTTCAGGAACACCCGCGACTGATGGAAAGTATGTTTATGTTACTTTCCTCAAAGTTGAGGGGAAAACTATCGATGCCCAAAACGTGGGCAAAGCCCGGCCTGTCACGCCAGGAGAAATTGTTGTGGCTGCGTACGATTTTCAGGGGCGTGCCGTTTGGAAAGCGAAGCCGGGGAAGTTCGTCAGCGTCCATGGATTCTGCAGTTGCCCTGTTCTTTACAAAGACAAAATCATCGTCAATGGTGACCATGACGGAGAGTCTTATCTTGTCGCCCTCGATAAAGAGACCGGAGCAACGATCTGGAAAGTGGATCGCGATCACAAAACTCGCAGCTACGTGACACCTCTGATCCGTGAGATCGACGGGCGCACTCAAATGGTGCTCTCTGGAAGTTCACATGTTGCCAGCTACGATCCAGAAACTGGCGAACAACACTGGAAAGTTGACGGCCCGACCGAGCAGTTTGTTTCCTCGATGGTTTACGATGGCAAGAAGTTCTATCTTTCTGCCGGTTATCCGACTTACCACGTGATGGCGATCGACCCCACTGGCAAAGGGAACGTCACCGACACACATGTTGTCTGGCACAAGACAAATGCGAAATGCTATGTCCCCTCCCCTGTTGTAGTTGGGGATTATCTGTTCGTGGCAGACGATCACGGTATTGCAAATTGCTTCAACACGAAAACGGGTGACAGGCTTTGGCGAGATCGATTGGGTCGGCATTTCAGTACATCGCTTGTCGCTGCAAATGGACTCGTTTACTTTCTTGATGATGACGGCAGAACGACCATTGTGAAGCCGGGTGATAAGCCAAACATTGTGGCTGTGAATGGAATCGGAGAAGAGTGCCGCGCGTCACCGGCAATTGCCAACGGGCTTATTTTCATTCGCGGGTTGAAGCATTTGTATTGCATTGGTGAAAACAGAGTCGCGGAGAAAAATCAGTGAAATTACTTCGCCAATTGATGGAACAACAGCACGAACAGGGATATCTCAGCGATGAAAATCTACGAGAGATCTCCAGGAATCAGAAAATCCCGCTCTATCGATTAGAAGAGCTGGTTTCGTTCTATCCAGCGTTCCGTCGAGAAGCCCCGAAACAATTCACGATCGATGTTTGTCGCGATGCCTGTTGCCAAATGGCAGAGCACTCTGCATCGAGACAGGCTCTTTTGGACACGCTCAATCAACAGAATGTCGATTTCGAGTTGCGAGAAGTCTCCTGCCTTGGTCGCTGCGATGCTGCCCCCGCAGTGGTCGTGAATGATGCTCCGATCGCACCAAGTACGTTGAACAATTTTGATGCCACGACCACTTTGGTGAACTATGGGTCTCACGGAGAAGTTGCTGACGCGATCCCCCCAACGCCAAACTGGATGTCTGATCTGTATGAATCGATCGACGAACGATACCGAGTCGTCAAAGAGTTGGTCAGTTCCGAAAACGACCTTTCGCAAACTTGTATTGAACTTCTGAAAGGAACGAACCTCACAGGTCGCGGAGGAGCAGGATTTCCGACCGGTCTGAAATGGGAACTTGTCGCGAAAGAACAAGCGGAGACGAAATACGTCATTTGCAATGCCGACGAAAGTGAACCGGGGACGTTCAAGGATCGGGAAATACTCCGCCATGCTCCTCATTTAATCATCGAAGGGATGCTGCTTGCTGGCCTGACGATCGGTGCTGAATCAGGAATTGTTTACATTCGACATGAATACGGCCCGGAAGAAGCGATCCTCAAACAAGCCATTGAGGACGCTTACAAACAAGGGCTCCTCGGCGAGAATGCGGCTGAGTCTGGCAGGCGTTTCGAAATGGAAGTCTTCACGTCACCGGGAGGGTACATCCTTGGGGAAGAGACTGCCCTGCTTGAGGCACTCGAAGACAAACGAGGCGAGCCCCGAAACAAACCTCCCTACCCCGGACAAGTTGGGTTGTGGGGGAAACCGACGCTGATTAACAACGTAGAAACATTTGCAGTGGCTCCGTCCATCATCGGGAACGGCCCGCAGTGGTGGGCAGATCAGGGCATTGGAGAATTCGAAGGTGTGAAGTTTGTCTGCATTTCCGGTGATGTCAAAAATCCGGGAGTCTTCGAAGTTCCAATGGGGACAACATTCGCCACTGTCATCGAGATGGCCGGTGGCGTTCGCGACAATAAATCGGTGAAAGCTTTCCTCCCCGGAGGTGCCAGTTCTCTCTTTTTGAAACCGGAATTTCTGGACACACCAATCGATTTCCCAGCTGTCAAAAAAGTGGGCAGCATGCTTGGGACCGGGGCGATTATGATTTTCGATGAAGATCGAAACTTGTACGACATCGCGACAAACATCACACGATTCTTCCGAAATGAATCTTGCGGGAAGTGCGTTCCCTGCCGAGTTGGTAGTGAAAAAGGGGTCGCGCTTCTGGAAAGTGTTTCCAGCGGAGAATACGCCGCATCGCAGTTGCAGGTTCTGGACGAACTACACGAGACGCTTCAGGAAACATCCATCTGCGGATTAGGACAAGTCGCGTTGGCACCTGTCATTTCGATGCTGAAACAGTTCCCGGAGGAAACCCCCAGCCATGGCAACTGATATGGACACTACGACCTCTATCGAACTGACCATTGACGGGCAGCAGGTTTCTGTTGCCCCCGGGACAACTCTTTGGGAAGCAGCCCGCGATCAGGGAATCGACATTCCGGTCTTGTGCCACTCTGAAAAGATGGACCCGGTCGGCGTTTGCCGCATGTGTGTCGTCGATGTCGGTGGTCGCACCCTTGCTCCCTCCTGCATGCGCGAATGTGAACCCGACCTTGAAGTCCAGACCGACAGCGACAAGGTCAAAAAACATCGCCGGATGCTCACATCGTTATTACTCAGCGATTACAAGCAGACACAAGCCAAAGAGAATGAATGTCTGCCGAAGGCGAATCTGCTGACGGATTTGGGGATTGAATTCGAACTGGTTGATAAAGATGGAATTGCACAGGACGAAACGCTTGACCTGTTTCGCGAACTGAATCAAAAAACGGACAAGCATTCGCGCCCACACCAGCCACGTCCACACGATGCGAGTTCCCCTGTCATCTTTGTCGATCATCAAGCTTGCATCATGTGTGATCGCTGCATTCGAGCTTGCGACGAAATTCAGTCAAATGATGTGATGAGCCGGTCGGGGAAAGGTTATACCGCACAGATCTCCTTCGACCTCAACAATCCCATGGGCGAAAGCACATGTGTCTCTTGTGGAGAGTGCGCCGCGGCCTGTCCGACAGATGCCCTCTCTCATAAGGCCAATGCAAAATCAGCTTTCGATATTGCCTTGCCGGTCACAAACATCGACAGCGTTTGTCCATATTGTGGCGTCGGTTGCTCAATCACTTATCAGAAGCAAGGCAACTCGATTGTGAAAGCAGACGGTCGAGAGAGTCCGGTGAATCATGGGCGATTATGCGTCAAGGGGCGCTACGGCTGGGATTACACCATGCACCCACAGCGACTCACCAAGCCGTTGATTCGCCGAGAAGAACACTACCCCAAAGGTCCGCTCTCGGCCGAAGTGAAATCTTCACTGTCAGGGAAGAAAAAAAAGCCGGGCGGAATCGTAACAGATGAAAATGTCTACGCTGCCTTTCGGGAGGCGACGTGGGAAGAAGCTCTCGATCTTGTCGCTTCAAAACTGACTGCGATTCAATCTGAACATGGCAACAATGCGTTGGCCGGCTTCGGGTCTGCGAAGTGTTCGAATGAAGAGGCCTATCTGTTTCAGAAGTTGATCCGTGCTGGCTTTGGAACCAACAATGTTGATCACTGCACAAGGTTGTGCCACGCATCTTCGGTCGCTGCCTTGATGGAAACAATCGGGTCTGGCGCGGTCACCAATGTCTTTGCAGATGTCGAAAATTCAGCGGTCTGCTTAATCACCGGATCAAATGCGACGGCGAATCATCCCGTCGCAGCAACCTTCATGAAAGCAGCGGTTGACCGCGGTACAAAATTGATCATTGTCGATCCACGTGATCACGACTTAACGAGATATGCGACTCATTTTGCTCAAATCAATCCGGGAAGTGACGTCGCTTTCTACAACGGTGTGATGCATTGTTTGATCCGAGATGGCCTGATCGACAACGAATACATCGACGAGTTTACCGAAGGGTTCGAAGACCTGAAACAACTCGTCTTGAATGACTGGACGCCAGAAGCTGCCTCGCTAATTTGTGGAATCGAGCCGGAGCAAATCGAAGCGATTGCCCAAACGATCGGAGAAGCAACTCCCAACGGAAAGTCTGGCAGTATGCTCATCTTTTGGGGAATGGGAATTTCTCAGCATACCCACGGGACAGATAATGCACGATGCCTGATTTCGCTGTGCCTTCTGACCGGAAACGTCGGCAAGCCAGGTTCTGGACTACATCCATTACGTGGACAGAATAACGTACAGGGTGCGAGCGACGCCGGACTGATCCCGATGGTTTTTCCTGACTATCAATCAGTCACCAATGACGAAATTCGTAGCAAGTTTGAACAATCCTGGGGTGTACAACTCGATCCAAATCCAGGGCTGACTGTCGTCGAGATTATGAGGGGGGCGCTGGCGAGATCAATCCGCGGGATGTACATCATGGGAGAGAATCCGTTTCTCTCGGACCCGAACGCGAATAAAGTCCGCAAAGGACTTTCCTCACTCGACTTCCTCGTCGTGCAGGATATTTTCCTGACTGAAACCGCAGAATTCGCGGACGTCATTTTGCCTGCAAGCAGTTTCTTCGAAAAAACAGGAACGTACACGAACACCGACCGTCGCGTTCAACTCGGCCGTAAAGTCCTCGACTCCCCCGGAGAAGCACGACTCGACTGGGAGATCATTTGCGAAATTGCCAGACGGATGGGGCTGGCGATGGACTATGAAGACGTTTCCAGTGTCTTCGATGAGTTTGCATCGCTGACAGAGAGCTATGCCAAACTCAGCCATCAGGCACTCGGCTCAACCGGAAAATTGTGGCCCTGCGAAGATGCTGAAAACAGCGACGGAGAGCAAATTTTGTTTGGAGATGGATTTCCGACACCTAATAAGCGGGCTCAGTTCGTTCCATGTAGTTTTCTACCAGCTAAGGAACTTCCTGACGCAGAATATCCATTAGTGCTCACGACCGGCCGCGTCTTAGAACATTGGCACACCGGGAGCATGACCCGTCGTAGCGATGCTCTCGATGCCATCGAACCGGTCGCCTTTGCTGCCCTGAATCCTGAAGACCTTGAAAGTTATCATCTGGAAGATGGCGAGCAGATTCGTGTTGCTTCGCGACGAGGTGAGATTGAACTTCAAGTGCGCAGCGACTACTCCGTCGAAG
Organism: Thalassoglobus sp.; assembly: GCF_048270125.1. Classification (NCBI taxonomy): domain Bacteria; kingdom Pseudomonadati; phylum Planctomycetota; class Planctomycetia; order Planctomycetales; family Planctomycetaceae; genus Thalassoglobus; species Thalassoglobus sp. The sequence continues at coordinate 121,106 of NZ_JBLWTN010000013.1, forward strand.
CAGGGACGATCTTTATTCCCTTCCACTTCCGCGAAGCCTCTGCAAACATTCTCACGATCGATGAACTTGATCCTGACGGAAAAATCCCTGAGTTCAAGTTCTGTGCGGTGAGAATTGCATCGGCTGCGAAAGCGACTGAATCCTCAGGTCAATAACTCTCCGGCGAGCAGATATCCCAGCAGAAATATTCCAGCGTCGACGAGAGCATGGCTTAGCCAAGGTGCGTAAATCGACCCGCTCCGCTCGTACATCCACGCCCAGACTGCTCCACCGACAGCGATACACAATGAAAAGAGATACGTCGCAGGTGATGCCCAACCGAAGAATATGGCCAAGACAATCACATGATGGGCCATGAAGCCCAAACTTGAGACCAGAATCGCAACCGGAATCGGGACGAACGTTTGCAATCGCTTAAACACAAACCAGCGCCAATAATATTCCTCAAGCAGTGAATGGCAGAGACAATAGAACACACTGACCACCACGTAGGCAGAAAATGAGTCGACGTTCATGTCTGCAATCTTTCCCTGAATTGCAATGACAGGACCATCAAGAAAGCCGCTCGGTTTCAGCCACAGAAAGGCTAGAGCAATCATCAATCCGGAAACTGCGAGCCCGAATCCAGCACCGAGTCGCAACCAATAAAATTCCTTACCCGCGACTTTCAGCGTCATTCGCGGGATTTTTTCACGCACAACAAGGAACACCCAAATCGCTGGAAATCCAAACTGGATCACCTTCCCGATCCCATAAACCGAAGCACTCGCTGGGTGACCTGCAAACAAGACGAAGTAAGCAAATGTCAAGATGCTCGGAAAGCAGATCGCAAAACCGAGAGCTGCGAGTTCGCCTGATCTCGATTCATTCGTTGAAGTCACGCTGTGATGTCGATCGTGATGTCGATGATTTTCCATTTCAGAGATCAAACCAATATCTCATTGACGACTTTTCCGTGAACGTCGGTTAAGCGAAAGTCTCTCCCCTGGAAAGGGTAGATGAGGCGTTCATGGTCGATGCCTAAAAGATGAAGCATCGTGGCATGCAGGTCGTGGACATTGACTGGATTCTCAACGACATTGACACTGTAATCGTCCGTGGCTCCGTAAGTCAGTCCGCCTTGAACGCCACCACCTGCGAGCCAGACAGAGAAGCATTGACCGTGGTGATCGCGACCATAGTTCGTTGGGGTCAGCTTTCCCTGAGAGTAAATTGTTCGCCCAAACTCGCCGCCCCAGACAACGAGGGTGTCTTCTAACATGCCTCGCGATTTCAAATCTGCAAGCAATGCAGCTGTCGGCTGATCCGTATCCCGACACTGTGCGCGAACACCGCGTGGCAATCCGCCGTGTTGATCCCAGCCTTGGTGAAACAGTTGAATGAAACGGACTCCGCGTTCAGCAAGTCTTCTGGCGAGCAGGCAGTTGTACGCATAGGTCCCCTGCTTATGAACATCAGGGCCGTAAAGATTCAGCGTTGCTTGAGTTTCTTGTGTCGTATCGAGCAGGTCCGGGACAGATCGCTGCATTTCGAAGGCAAGTTCGTATTGCTTGATACGAGTTTCGATTTCAGGATCGCCAGCCTGTTCGTACTTGAGTTCGTTCAGCTTCGCCAACTGGTCGAGCATTTTGCGTCGAATTTCGCGACTGACTCCTGGAGGATCGTAGATGTCGAGGACGGGTGCTCCCTGATTTCGAAACTTGACTCCCTGATACTGCGACGGCAGGAAGCCACTCCCCCAAAGCCGATCGTACAGTGGCTGCCCCTGCTTGGCACTTCCTTTAGAACTCATTGCGACAAAGGCGGGAAGGTCCGATGTTTCAGACCCGAGTCCGTAGTTCAGCCACGAGCCAATGCTGGGACGACCGGGGATTTGTGATCCGGTTTGCAGCATGGTCATCGCGGGATCGTGATTGATAGCTGGGGTGTGCATGGAATTGATGATGCACAAATCATCTGCCATTTGGCCGGTGTTCTGGAGGACTTCACTCATCCAGAGGCCGCTTTCTCCTCGCTGTTGAAACTTAAAAATACTCGGAGCCGTCGCAAACTTTGTCTGGGCCGATGTCATCGTTGTCTTACGTTCATCGGGATAGACAGACTTGGGGACATCAGTCCCGAACTTTTCTTTCAGCTGCGGCTTGTAGTCGAGCAAGTCAACCTGTGACGGGCCGCCTGATTGGAACAGGTAGATGACTCGTTTCGCTTTAGCAACCGTGTGAGGGAGGTCGGAGAGTCCCCCGATGGAATTTCGTTGCGGGTCTTTTGCAGCTGCTTGTCCGTCCGATCCTAACAGTGATGCCAGCGCTGCGATCCCAACTCCCGAGCGACCGAAGAAGAGTCGGCGATTCATCTGTAGTCGGTATTCGTCAACTGGATTCATGATTGTGTGCCACTTGTTTAAAAGTGCTGAAGAGGTCAGTTGAAAAGGATCATCGTATGGGCAAACCAGTCAGGACAATGGCTCTGTTTTACAAGTCGTTGATTTGTTGCCAGTTTTCTGAGCCTGAAATTCGGGGATTGTTATTCTTTCGTCATGGCTTCATCAAGATTCAAAATGAGTGAAGCGGTCATCGTCATGGCAGCATGCTGGACAAGTTCAAATTTTTTATCGCGAGATTTCTCCCCCACGCTCAGGAGCTGTTTGGCTTTTGCGTCTTGGGCAGCGAAGTCTTGCAGAAACGATGTGTATCCATCAAGAAGCAGATTTAACTCAACTTCGCTGGGCGTGCGAGATGTCATCAACTGGAACCCGTGACTAACGGCTGCCTGCGGATCTTCGGAGTAAGACAACATCCGTTCAGCGAGAAACCGGGAGGCCTCGACGAAGGTAATGTTGTTCATCAAAGTCAGTGCCTGCAGCGGCGTGTTTGTTTTCTCCTTTCGGACCACACAAACTTCGCGCTCAGCCGAGTTGAAGTTGAGCATCGTTGGAGGCGGAATCGTTCTTCGCCAGTAGGTGTAGAGGCTGCGACGATACAGATTGTCTCCCTGATCCTGCTTGTATTTGTTGTTTGAAATCGCAGACCAGATTTTGGGAGGCATATACGGTTTCGCAGACGGCCCGTACATTTTATTGACGAGTAAGCCACTGGCAGCGAGGGCGGAGTCTCTGAGCACGAACGGATTCATGCGATGGCGTGGACCGCGGGCCAGGAAGCGATTTTCAGGATCGAGCGCAGCCAACTCGGGAGTAGTCCTTGAGGATTGCTGATAGGTCTCGCTGAGCATGATCGTTTTGTGCAACTGTTTCAGATCCCAGCCCGATTCGACGAATGTGACCGCCAGCCAATCCAGTAGTTCCGGGTGGCTGGGCAATTCCCCTTGCAGCCCGAAGTTTTCACTCGTTTTCACAAGGCCCGTTCCGAACAGGCGTTGCCAGACGTGATTGACAGCGACCCGCGATGTCAGCGGGTGTTCAGGATGTGTGAGCCATTCAGCCAGTTCTAAACGGTTGCGCGGTGAGGCTGCATTGAAAGAATTAAGTGAAGCGGGAATGCCGGGAGTGAGTTGTTTCGATTGGTCGGGGGTGTTGTACTGCCCGCGAAGTAGCACATAGGTAGGACGAGGCTCCGCCATTTCCTGCATGACCATCAGTGTTTTCGGATCGCCGGCCTGAGGTCGCTTGAGGCCGTTCCCCTGCTCTTTTCTTGCATCGTGCAACTTGAGTGGTTCGGGAATTTGAGCAACGTCTTCTTCCGGTTTCAGATTCGGCCATGAATCTGGAATTTTGATAAATGGTGGGCTGTTGCCGTTGTTTGGACCAACTCCCCATTCCGGGACATTATTGAAGTAAGCAAAGAGCTGGTAATACTCCTTTGCAGAAATGGGATCGTACTTGTGATCATGACAACGGGCGCAACCGATGGTGAGACCAAGGATTGCTGTGCCAAGAGTGTCGACACGATCCACAACGTTTTCGGTATGCCATTCTGCGGGGATGGACCCATCTTCAGAATTGATGCGATGATTGCGACAGAACCCGGTCGCAATCTGTTGCTTGAGCGTCGCGTCTGGAAGCATGTCTCCGGCGAGTTGTTCGATGAGAAACTGGTCGTACGGCTTGTTCTCATTGAAGGCCATGATTAACCAGTCTCGCCAGACATGGTGATAGCGGTAACGGTCATTTTGATAGCCATCGGTATCGGCGTATCGAGAAGCATCCAGCCAGGGACGGGCGACGTGTTCACCGTAGCGCGGCGAGGCAAGCAGCCGATCGAGAACACGCTCGTACGCTTCGGGGGACTCATCGTTTAAGAACTGATTGACTTCTTCCAGCGTCGGGAGCACGCCGTTCAAATCAATCGTTGCTCTGCGAATGAGCGTCGTTTTCTCTGCCGGAAGCGATGGTTGAAGCTGAAGCGTTTTAAGTTTTTGCAGAACCAGATAATCGATCGCGGTTTGGGTTGGAGCAATTTCTGTTTCAGGAATATCCGGTTTGACAGGAGACTCAAAAGCCCAATGCTTCGCGAACGGAGCCCCCTGCTTGATCCATTGTTTGAGAAGAATGATCTCAGGTTGGGTAAGAGGTTTCTTCGAGTTCGCTGGAGGCATTTTCGTATCGGGATCACTCGAGGTGATACGCTTCAACAGTTCGACTTGCTGGTTCCCTTCAGATTCAAGTACATGTTGGGAATGCTCGCGAAGGTCCAGCCTCAGGTCCGCTTCGCGAGTCTGCTCATCGGGACCATGGCAGTGCCAGCATTTGTTCGCGAGAATTGGACGGATGTCGCGGGCGTAGTCGATTTCGCCCGCAACTCCGACCTGCTGAGTGAGCAATGTCATCGTCAGAAACAGAAGATGGAGTTGTGAACAGATTTTGAGCATCGACATGTTCACAGGCTTACTTTCGGCTTGTACAGATTCTGTTCGATGGCGATTCGGTTCTCCGATGAAAGTTACTCTTTGGCTGGTTCCAGCTTCTCTAATTCAATGACAACCGTTTGTCCGTTGATGTCGACTGTTTGTCGGACAATCCCAACGTTATCGGCGAACCAATATGTCGTGGAAATCCCACCCCCTGCTTGACTGGCCTCAACTATGACTTTGACGGTTTTAAATTTTCCTGCCGGAACTTCGACTTCGTCCAGGTCCACCACACAATTGACGGAAATTTTTTGCCCTGCAATACTCGTCTCCGAGTCCCATTTTTCCCCCTTCTTAATCGGAAACTTCAGCAATTGAATCGGAGGGGAAACCTTCGCACCGTTGAACCGATTCCGAAAGAGTCCACTCTTGGTCTGGCTCATGTGTTCCGTGGCTGCCAGTTTGCCGTTGACCGAGGTTTCAATTCGCGCGAGAGATTCATCGTCAATCTTTTCAATCTCGGCGACTTCGTTAACGATTGGAACTTTGTTTCCATTTCCAGAGTCAACTTGATACCGCCATTTCATCCCGACTTTGAAGGGATAGTAATCTGACGTTTTCTCCTGAGCCTCAGCGAGTCCGCAGGCTGAAGTGAAAATGACTGACAAGGTGAGGATCGCAATGGAGAATTTCATAAGACTTCCAAGCTGAGTCGCTATTTTCACGACAGAGTGCGTTGATGGGTAATTCTGTGCAATTAATTTACGGTACCCGTCGAGAATTCACAAACGGAGAGGGAAAGATCGATTCGAGACCTGTTGGCATCAACGGAAAGAGTCAGGCGCATTCCTGCGAAATCGACTTGGAGCCCGAGGAGCAGAATCGTTCATTCAGCGGGGCTGATGACAGCCAGATCAGTCGTACCAGCAAGCCGCTTCGTCGTACGTGGGAGGCAAAGATCACAGCCTTTTTTGGATCACAGCCTCGTGTGAATCATTGTCTCGTACGTGAAGATGCCCTGTGAGCCTTCAAGGTGAAGACGGGGGCATGAAGCGCCGCTGAGTGGCCTGCAGTGTCAACGTGAGATTCCTGGATCCTGCCATTGTTAGAGCAGCTTGCACTAACGTGTGCCCGTGGAGAGTTCTTTTCAGGTGGAGAATCACATCGATCCACGAATCTGAGCGCCTACCTCATTTCCAATACCACTCCAAGAACCCAAGTGTTGTGGGCAACCAAACACTTGGGTTGCGATTCCTATGGACCGCGAGCTTAGGCGCCTTCGCGAATTTTCCCACCGGCGGTGAAGCTGAGGGTTTGTTCGCGACCATCGATGGTGACAGCGAATGTTTCCGAAAAATCTCCAGGAGTGTCGGGAGCTGTCAGCCTGAAGGGGATGACATGAACAGTTTTGGATTCTTCCGTCAAAGGGCGAATTTCAAAACAGTTTGGGTGTGCGTCGCATTCAATGTCTTTAATCGCAAAGGGACGCTTCCCTTTCACGACGATGTTGAATTGTTTGATTTCACCGGCTGCGAGAATTCCAAGTGGGACGTTGCCCGGAACAATTTCAATATCAGGAGCGACACGACCTGTGACGAGAACCGGGACTTCGGGAGACTTTTGATCGTCGGTGAGAAGGAAGATTTTGTTTTGAAGAGGGCCGATTTTTGCTTTCTCGTCGAGACGGACGGTCAACTGGTATGTGACGCGACCGTTACTACGCTCGGTTTCAGTCACCTTTGCTTCGAGGTTTTGGTTGTCATTTCGGATGCCTTCAATCGTCCAGTCATTTCGACCTGCGTAGGCAATGTTGATCACTTTCTCGGCTGCTTGTCCGAATTCCACACTTCCAAAATCCAGATTTCCCGGAGTGAGGACAACATCAGAGCGGATGTACGCGGTGATTGGAACGCGAACCGTTTTCGTCGCCACCCCATCGGCTCCGTGGAAGCGTAGTGTCACATCGACATTGGAGTCTTTGCGGTGCATGAACTTCTTCGTGTCCATGACGACTTCAATACGTGCTTTTTCGTAAGTTTTCAGAAGTGTTTTGTCTGGCTTTGCAGCGGTGCAACCACAGGTTGTTCCGACATTGACCAACTCAACGTCTTCCTCATAAAGATTTTCGATGACGACGAAGTGCCGTGTATCAGCCCCTCTCGCAACGGTTCCAAAATCGACTTTCAAGTCGGAGAACATCTTCTCCGCCCAGTTGAGATTGTTATTTTGGGCGTAAGTGGTCCCACTTTGAAGACAAACTGTCATCAATGCCAACGCAATAATTGAGATACGACGATTCATAGTTGACACCTCTCCACACCCCAGTCTTCCCACATAAAAATATGACCTTGGCTGCAAGGACATTCAGGGAAAACAACCCTGAGTTGTCCAAACGCTGATTTTAGGAGCCCATATTCAATTCAGTCCACCCTTGCCTGGAGTTTTCCTTTTCAGATCAAAAAAAACATCATAGCTGACAAAGATGAAGACATCAAAACAACGAAATTTCGTTGATCATATTCGTGACATCCTAACATGCCCACAGAAATCTCCAGATGCAAACCGGAAACAATTACCAAATAAAAAAACAGCTTAACAGACCGGAGATTCTCCGATCTGTCAAGCTGGGTAAAGTACGTATCTGCCTGCAGCAGTCGCTGCACTGGACGCATTATAACTTCTTACGTAGTGAGAAGTTGCCTGATCATCATAATGGCAGCAGGCCCAACCAAGACGACGAAAATCCCCGGGAAAATGAAGAGAACGAGGGGGAAGATCATTTTCACCGCAGTCGCAGCTGCTTTTTCTTCAGCGAGTTGGCTTCGCTTGACTCGCATTGTGTCTGATTGGACGCGAAGAGCTTGTGCGATCGAAGATCCAAACTTATCTGCCTGAATCAGAATCGCAGCGAGAGCTTTCACATCATCATCTCCGGTTCTGACTCCAAAGTCGTGTAAGACTTCACGTCGATTTCGTCCGAGTTGCAACTGTTTGTTACAGTGATTGAGTTCCTGGCAAATTTCAGGGGCAGAGTCTGCAAGTTCCTCCGTCACACGTCTCATGGCCGCATCGAGGCCGAGTCCCGCTTCAACGCAAACCACGAGCAAGTCGAGTGCATCGGGAAGGGAGAGAAAAATTTTCCCTTTACGGCTGTAGGCCAGCAATGTGAGTACGACACCAGGCAAGAACATCCCGGCCCCAACTGCACCGACAATGGTCAAAAGAGCGTCTGTCGACGGCCCCATAAGAGCAAGGCTGATTCCTCCTGAAAGAAAGAACATCGTTCCCGCCGAGGCAGCTTTAATCGCCAAGAAGATGGTATTTGCATTCGGAGAGGAAAACCCAGCGTTTGCCAGTTTGACCTTAAGTTTGCTTTCTTCAAGGTCCGAGGTCGGCTGAAGTGCTTTCGATAGTGCTGGGGCTGCCTTTTTGAATGCGCTGCTCACGCCACTTTCTTTGAGCGTGTCATTCGATTGGCTTTTTTTCTTCCCCTCGCGGAGTTCATCCAGGCGTTCTGCAACGCGAGAATCTTTTCCCGTGGAGAGTGCGGCAATCACAGCACCGACGCCAACCACGACAGCGACGAAGACGACGATAGGGACGAGCATTTCCATACCCATGGGATGTTCTCTTTCAATCTACTTATTGAGTACGTATTTTTTTGATGACGTGATTTGATCAAACTTTGATCGCAATGATTTTCTTAATCGTGTAGGCACCTAGAATTTGGAGGACAACAGCACCAGCGACCATCTTGCGTCCAAGCTCATCGGTGAACAACAACATCACATATTCGGGGTTCAATTTCCAAACCGCGACAAACAGAGCCAGCGGCAATGCCATCAGCACGATTCCGGAGATTCGACCTTCCCCCGTCAACGCCTGGACTTGACCCATAATGCGGAACCGGTCCCGGATGATTTTTCCGATTTTGTCCAAGATTTCTGCGAGATCACCACCGGACTGCCGTTGAATGGCAACTGCCATCGCGAAAAACTTGTAGTCCATGTTGGGAACACGGATATATACGTGTTTCAGTGCATCCTCAATCGGGATGCCTAGATTCTGTTCTTCAAATGCGATGTTGAATTCTTTGGAGATGGGATCGGAGAGTTCATCAACAACTACTTTCAAAGCTGAGTTGAGACTGTGTCCAGAACGTAGAGCACGAGCGACGAGTTCCATCGCATCGGGAAGTTGTTTTCCAAATCGTTTGAAGCGTCGACTTCGCTTAAACATCAGCCATCCGAACGGCAGGATGGCACAGATCACAAACACCAATGGGTATAAGGGAAGTGCGGCACGCATGGCGACGGCAAACGCAGTTCCAACAGCCCCACACAGAATCATGATCATGAAGAAGACTTCGGGTTTGATGGCGGTGTCTGCCTGAACAAAAAGCAGCCGAATATTCGTGAACCGCTCCATGATCTTTTCAGAAAAGCCAGCCAGCCCCTTTACACTCTCTTTGACGAGTACATCACGAGTGACCTGGTTCTCTTTTGTTTTGGCTTTCTTCTTGCCAGAAAGCACATCCAGGCGGTCTTCAATCTCTTTACTCGAAGCGTCCTGCATCATAAAGATTGCAGCGACGGCTCCGCCAAAGACTGCAATGAAGGCCACGATTGAGGCCATCATTGGGTCAATTTCAAAAGGCAAAAATGCGAGTGTCCACATTGGGGGAATCCCCTCTTTTTTGATGCGAGTAGTTTTGTTTTCGAAACGCTAGGAAGCCCTGCCAAGACTGTTGAGACCGGAGGAGAACTCCATGTTTGCGATCTCTTGTGCCAGTGATGCCAGGAGGGAGTTCATTTGACGCCCGGTTATCCCAGACTTCTTGCGGAAAATAGGTTTGCTGGAAGACGGACTCCCGCTGATTCCAGCCGAGACATGAATGCCGGTCGCACTCCTGTTGATTCAAAGTGGCCAAACGCCCTGCCATCCTCGTCAATTCCATCCTGCACAAACCGGAAAATGTCCTGCATGATGATTGTGTCCTGCTCCATGTTCAGGACTTCAGTAACGTACGTCAGTTTTCGCGGGCCACCCTGTAAACGACTGGCTTGAATGATCAGATCGACAGCTGAGGAGAGCTGATGTCGAATTGCTTTTAACGGAAGATCAACTCCACCCATCGTCACCATGGTCTCAATACGAGAGACAGCATCTCGAGGATTGTTTGCGTGAACGGTGGTCATCGAACCTTCGTGACCGGTGTTCATCGCCTGCAACATGTCGAGTGTTTCAGGTCCACGACATTCCCCGATGATGATTCGGTCGGGACGCATACGCAGGGCGTTCTTCACGAGGTCGGTCGCGGAGACACTCCCCTTGCCTTCGATGTTGGAGGGGCGTGTTTCGAGGCGAAGGACGTGATCTTGCTGAAGCTGCAATTCCGCAGCATCCTCAATTGTGATGACACGCTGGTCTGACTGAATGAAGCTTGAGAGTGTGTTCAACAGCGTTGTTTTACCGGAACCAGTACCACCGGAGATAATAATGTTGAGCCGAGCTTTGATCGCTCCTTCCATCAACATCACCATTTCTGGTGTGAAGGCTCCAAAGTTGAGGAGGTCTTCGAGTGCCAGTGGCTTGGAACCAAATTTTCGAATTGTGAGGGATGCCCCATCTAAAGCCAGTGGTGGGATGATCGCATTCAATCGAGAACCATCGGGAAGGCGAGCATCACACATCGGTGACGTTTCATCGATGCGGCGTCCAACGCGAGAAACGATTCGGTCCAGGATTTGGAGCAAGTGGTCATTATCTCGAAACGTCACCGGTGAACGTTGAATACGTCCGTTTTTCTCAACGAACACGTGTTTCGGCCCGTTAATCATGATATCCGCGACGCCTTCCTCTTTCATGAGGATTTCGAGAGGCCCGAAACCGAATGTTTCGTCGAGAACTTCTTCGATCAGCCTTTCGCGCTCGGAACGATTCAAGAGAGGGTTTTCTGTGTCGCAAAGATGTTCGACCACCAGACGGATTTCCCGACGCAGAGTATCACCCTGCAATTCACCCAGTTTGTTCAGGTCCAGCTTGTCAACAAGCTTACCGTGAATCAGGCGTTTGAGATTCTCGAAGTCATCATGAGAAGTCTCTTTCTTGAGTCGGGAAAGTGGCGGGGAAGCCATGGATCATTCTCCTAGAGTATATTTCATCAGCTGGGTAAATACCGATTCAAAACCGTTTTGCGATCCTGGATGCCTCACTGATAAAGAGGCCAGAATCCGGTTGGCGGATCAGCTCTGACAGCCTGATCGAGACGGCAAAATCGGTAGTCCGGAAAACACTAGCTCAGGAAATTGAGGGGAAGAGAGGATTCAGGCAGCGTGTTGATAAAAAGAGACACCTGCCGTCTCAGATTCGGCATAAACCGGGCAGATTGCAGAACACACAACTTTTGGGTAAAATATTTCACGTGTGTCAGTCAGGCAATCAATTCGAAAGTTGAGAAAATTGAAAGCTTTTTTTGATTGACTCTTGGTTTCTGCTAGTCTAGTGTGGTTAATACATACAAGGAGTTTGATGGAACATTATAAAGATGATGACGTTCTAAAAAACTCCTCGCTAGGTTTTCCTAAGAAGCCTACAACCCAGCCAGCCCACCCACCAATGACCGGGACGTGTACTCCCCCCCGCCAACTAAGCTGTCCTACCTTCAGTTGTTTTGCCAACAACTCAACATCTTAGATTTGCGGCCCATAGTGGATGGCTGACCAGACCCCGTAATCCTCAAGGAAAAGGAGCCTCGGACGATGGCCAAGCTTTCACAAACTGCGTCTGCAACTCAGAATTCACACGGTTGCGCCCCAAAACACTTCAAACAATTTTCTCGACGTGGGTTTCTCCAGGTCGGAGTGCTCGCTGGGACGTCGTTAACGCTACCTGACCTGCTGCGAAGCGAAGCTCAGGGAGCACTAAAGAACTACGATAACTTTGAAGGAACCGCGAAGTCGATCATCCACATTTTCCTCCCAGGTGGCCTTGCTCACCAGGAATCATTCGATCCGAAGCCTTACGCTCCGATTGAGTATCGTGGGGAAATGGGACAAATCAAAACCAAACTGGACGGAGTCCTGTTCAGTGAAACACTTCCCAAGACAGCACAAATTGCTGACAAAATGACTGTCATTCGGTCGATGTCCCATGGTGAAGCCGCACACGAGCGCGGAACTCACAACATGTTCACTGGATATCGCCCCAGCCCTGCTCTGAGCTACCCGTCAGTTGGCTCGGTCATTAGCCAGCAGCTCGGAAGCCGTAACAATCTGCCTCCTTACGTTTGTATTCCTAACCAACCAAACGAATTTGCCGGAAGTGGATATCTCAGTTCAGCTTTCGCGCCGTTCTCCCTCGGAAGTGATCCTGCGAGTAACGGTTTCAAAGTTCGCGACCTCAATCTTCCAAGTGGTGTGGACGACAGTCGGTTTGCAAACCGCCGATCCGCTCTCGAGTCGGTCAATGCATACTTCCAAAGTCGTGAACAGTCTGACCAGATCACGGCGATGGACTCATTTTACGAGTCTGCTTACAGCTTGATCTCATCTCCTGAAGCCCGCGAAGCTTTTGATCTTGAAAAAGAAGATGCGAAACTTCGTGATGCTTATGGTCGTAACCAGGCCGGTGCAAGAATGCTCCTCGCTCGACGACTTGTCGAATCAGGCGTTCGCTTAGTCAACCTGACTTACGGCGGATGGGACATGCATGACAACATCGTTCCCGGAGTGAAGCGAACGATGCCTGCCTTGGATCAGGCTTACGCTCAATTGCTAACTGACCTCGACGATCGAGGAATGCTCGACGAAACACTCGTTGTGCTTTCGACTGAGTTTGGTCGTACTCCTAAGATCAACAAAACAGCCGGACGCGACCACTTCCCGAAAGTGTTCAGTGTCGCACTCGCTGGTGGCGGAATCAAACGAGGAAGCGTATACGGATCATCGAACGCAACAGCGGATGAACCAGAAAACGATGCTGTCGGCGTGGAAGACTTCTTCACAACTGTTTACCACACGCTCGGTATCGTCGCAGACAAAGAATTGATGGCCCCAGGCGATCGTCCGATTGAAATCGTTGACGGTGGTAAAGTCATCAAAGATCTGCTTGCTTAAAGAATGAATTTTCAACAGGCGGGCTTCACATCAGGTGTGGAGTTCGCCTGTATTTATACATAGACGGTGAGTTTTCTGATCGGGTTGCACACTCTGGTTGAAACGAGAGTCGACCGACCGTAACCGTCACGCACATGTTGGCGTCTACTCAACCTTCTGCTTACAATTTTCTGAAACGCAATGGGGGGACCAAATGCGAATTCAGTTTGGACTCAAATCAGTCCTGGTTTTTAGCTTTGTCTTCGTCGCTCAAGCAGCCTTCGCTGCAGCACCACGATTCACCAACCTCTCTCCGCGAGGAGCGCAGCGCGGGACAGAAATCGCCGTCACACTTCAGGGGTCTAATTTAGATGACGCCGAAGAGCTCTTGATTTATGACGAAGGTCTGGAAGTCGTCAAGTTCGAACTTCCAGCTGATGAGAAGCAAAAAGGAAAGCAGGTCACTGCGACGCTTAAGTTGAAAGAAGGCTGCAATCTTGGCACCTACCGAATGCGGATTCGTACCAAGACCGGACTTTCTGACTTACAGAACTTTTATGTCACGCCTTATCCAATTGTGGATGAAAAAGAACCAAACACCGAGTTTTCAGCTCCACAGGTGATTGAAAAGAACGTTGCCGTCTACGGGCGGATTGATCGAGAAGACGCTGACTATTACGCTATTGAAGCCAAAAAAGGCGAGCGAATTTCGGTCGAGGTCTTCGGAATGCGATTGGGCTTCTCATCGGGAACCAGCTTTTTCGACCCGTATTTAGCGATCATCAATGAAGAAAGATTCGAACTCGCCGTCAACGATGATTCTGCGTTGACCTGGAACGATAGTGTCGCCTCAATCATCGCCCCCAAAGATGGACGCTACACGATTCTCGTTCGAGACTCTGCATACAACGGTGATGGACGTGCTTACTACTTTGCAAACATCGGAAACTTTCCTCGTCCTCACGCAGTGATTCCGTCTGGTGGAAAGCCGGGCGAGAAACTCACTGTCACTTTTGTTGGAGATGTTGCAGGCCCCATTACTCGCGAAGTGACCTTGCCTGCTGATGGAAATCTGGAACGCTTTGGTCTCGAAGTTCAGGACGAGTATGGAATCGCCCCAACAGCGCAGCCATTCCGACTCAGTCCACTCGATAACTTCGTTGAGCAAGAGCCAAATAACGATCGAACCACAGCGACCGCAGCAGCAGCTCCGGGAGCCTACAATGGTGTTATTTCAGAGCCGGGTGATGTTGATTTCTTTAAGTTTTCAGCAAAGAAAGACCAGCAGTTTGACGTCGAGGTTTATGCTCGCCGGTCACGTTCCGCTCTTGATCCAGTCATGTTTATTTACCGTATGGATAACGGGGCGCGTGTCACATCGAACGACGATAGTCGCGGCCCAGATAGTTATGCCCGATTCAAAGCCCCGGCTGATGGCGAATACGTTGTTTCAGTCTATGACCACTTGAAAAATGGTGGCGAGGCTTTCAGCTACCGAATTGAACTGACACCTGTCGAGCCAACCATCACTGCTGACCCGGTGGAATTCGCACGCTACGTTCAGCACCAGATCGTCATTCCACAAGGAGCTGGCTCTGGAATCGTCGCAACAGTTCGCCGCGATAACATCGGAGGACCAGTCGACTTCCGAAGTGATTCTCTGCCTGAAGGTGTTCGAATTGAATGCCCTGAAGGCTGGAGAAGTGGAGGCTCAATGCCAGTTGTGTTCTATGCAGATGAGAACGCACCACTCGCTGGGAAATACTCAGGCATTGAAGTCTTTTTGAGCGATCCAAACCAAAAAGACAAAAACGTAGCCGGACCGCTTCAACAAAAAGTTCTGATGATTCGAGGTCAGAATAACAATCGCGTCTGGGAAGAAGACGTAGTACGTATGCCAGTCATTGTGACGGAGAAAGCTCCTTTCAAAGTCTGGATTGAAGCTCCTAAAGCACCACTTGTTCGTGGCGGTTCAATGAACCTTAAAGTGAAATGTGAAAAGCAGGAAGGCTGGGACGAAGACATCTCATTGTTAATGCTTCAGAACCCTTCTGGTGTGAATTCCAGCCGATCGGTGAAAATACCGAAAGGAAAAACGGAAGCAGTCATGCCTGTGAACGCTGCCGGTAACGCCGCAGTTCAAGAGTCGATGATCTCTCTTCGCTGTATCGCAAAAGTCGGAAATGGCAACATTGAGCTTTGCACCCCCTTTGCTCCGCTGAAAGTCGAAGAGCAGTACATGACGTTTGAATTCGCTCAGGGCGCAGTCGAACAAGGCAAAGAAATTGTGTACCCGATCAAAATCACAAAGCGTAAAGACTTCGAAGGGGAAGCTCAGGTTCGCCTGCTTGGTCTGCCTGCGAATGCCACTGCAGAAAACTTAACATTGAAATCTGATGTGGAAGAACTGAACTTTGTCATTAAAGCGGCAGCGAACACTCCCCCAGGAATGAGCAAGAATGTGTTCTGCCAGGTCATCGTTCCCGAGAGTGGTGAAACAGTTCTCCACAACCTGGGCACAGGACGCCTTCGAGTCGACACTCCTCCACCACCAAAGAAAGATGCTCCAGCGACTCCGAAGCCTGCTGTTGTCGCAAAGAAAGAACCACCGAAAAAACCACTCACCCGCTTGGAAATGCTTCGATTACAGAAGAAAGAACAGGCTGCTGCGGGTGGAGAAGAGTAATAACGATTAAGTCAATTCCGGAAGCGTCGCAAGGGATGACCTTCCGTGTATGGGACCAATTTTGAATCCAACTGAACGATAATAAAGGAGTTCCTCATGAGCAGGAACATGTTGCTCATTACTGTCTTCAGTATGCTCGCTTCGCAAGCAGGAGCTGCTGAATTGGTCGAACTCAAGGTGTTTCCAGCGGAAATCAGCCTGACCACCAAACGTGATTTTCAATCATTGGTTGTTGAGGGGGTTTACTCCGATGGGCTGACTCGGGATTTGACCGAGAAGTCCGAATGGAAAATCGCCGACGAAAAATTCATTTCGCGAGACGGCACAAAGATTTTCCCCAAAGCGGATGGCGAAACTCAGATTTCAGTGACAGCTGAAGGCAAGACAGTTCAAATTCCGACCAAGGTGACAAAATCAGCCGAGGATCGTCCTGTCAGTTTCAAACTTGACGTAATGCCAGTCATCACCAAAGCTGGCTGTAACACCGGAAGTTGCCACGGTGCTGCTCGCGGAAAAGACGGATTCAATTTATCTCTGTTCGGGTATGATCCCGATGGAGATCACTTCCGAATTACCCGCGAACAACCTGGTCGCCGTATTGACCTCGCAGTTCCGGAAGCAAGTTTGTTTATTGAAAAGTCCATCGGAACTGTCCCTCACACAGGTGGAAAACGTTTCGATGCCGATTCAAAACTCTGCGAAGTATTAGTGGAGTGGATCGCTAATGGTACCCCAGTTGACCCTGCTGATCAGGCTCACTGTACTTCGATCGTCATGTACCCGAAGCAAGCGGTTCTGGACGGAACCGGTGAACAGCAACGGATGGTCGTGATCGCTACTTACTCCGATGGAACGACGCGTGACGTCACGTCACTCGCAGCATTCACAACAAGCAACGAAACTGCTGTGACTGTTAGCCCGGATGGAGTTGTCACTGCTGGAGAGCGTGGCGAGTCTTTCATTATGGCTCGTTTTGACATTCACACAATTGGCGGTCAGGTTCTTTCGCTGCCAAAAGGCTTGCAATACGAAGAACGTCCGTCTGAACCAGTCAATTACATTGATGAACTTGTCGGAGCGAAACTGAAGAAGCTACGACTCCATCCATCGGAACTCTGCACTGATGAGGAATTCCTGCGCCGAGTCTCAATCGATTTGATTGGCCTTACACCTACGTTTGAAGAGTACCAGGCGTTTTTGCAGGATTCTGATGCCGACAAACGAACCAAGAAGATTGATGAACTCCTTGCACGAAAAGAGTTCACTGAAGTCTGGGTTTCGAAATGGGCGGAATGGCTCATGATGCGGTCCAGCAACCAAGTCTCTCAGAAGTCGGTCTTTCTGTATTACCAATGGCTTGTTGACCAAATCGCCAACAACGTTCCTATCGACAAAATGGTCCGAGACATTCTCTCATCAAGTGGGGGGACTTTCAAAACTCCGCAGACCAACTTTTACGAGATCGAAAGAGACCAGCTGAAAGTTGCTGAAAACGTCGCTCAGATTTTCATGGGAATGAGAATTCAATGTGCCCAGTGTCACAACCATCCATTCGACCGCTGGACACAAAATGACTACTACGATTTCGCCGGATTCTTTGCACAAGTAGGAAGAAAACGGGGCGAAGATTACCGTGAACAAATCATCTACAATCGCGGAAGTGGTGAAGTCAAGCACCCAGTGACTCAGGCGAATTCCGTTCCGAAGTTCCTGGGAGGAATTGCACCGGATGTCAAAGGGAAAGATCGACGTGAAGTTGTCGCAAACTGGCTCGCATCTCCAGAGAATCCCTTCTTTGCGAAGAACTTTGCGAATCGCATCTGGCATCACTTCTACGGCATTGGAATTGTCGAAGAAATCGATGATGTCCGGATCTCAAATCCTCCAAGCAACCCGGAACTTCTTGATGCCCTGGCGACGAAGTTTACTGAGTACAACTATGATATGCGGAAACTGATTCGTGATATCTGTATGTCAAAGACGTACCAACGCTCAACTCGTCGAAACGAAAGTAACGCGACTGACGAGAAGAACTTCGCACATCAAACGATTCGTCGTATTAAAGCCGAATCAATGCTCGACATCGTCAGCCATGTAACAGGCACCAAAGACGACTTTGCAAAACTCCCCGTCGGTGCCCGTGCGGTCCAAATTGCGGATGGAGCAACGTCGACATACTTCCTGACAACATTCGGAAGAGCAACCCGCGAAACAGCATGCTCTTGTGAAGTCAAAATGGAACCAACACTCTCCCAAGCATTGCATCTAATGAACGGAGATACGGTCAACACGAAAATGAAGCAAGGTGGCCTTGTCAAAAAGCTCATGACAGATGGCCTGACACCACCTCAGATTGTCGAACGATTTTATATCATCACGTTAAGTCGAAAACCGACTCCGCAAGAATTGGAAGCGCTCGCTCCACTTTATGCAGAAGGAACAAATGTTGAACAAGGCCTGGAAGATGCCTTCTGGGCACTCCTGAACTCACGTGAGTTCCTGTTCAATCACTAAAGCCCTATCCGAAAACCCGTGTGATGAAGTTTTCTCATTGTTTGAGAGTTCAAGCACAAATTTTCGGACCGGTTCGAGAGCAAATTCAACAGCGGATTTCGTTTCTGCCAGCCTCGTGAAGAGCAGTCTCTGAATAACGAGACTGCTCCTCGCAGGCGCGACAAGCATTGAAAATGCTCTAAGCAACATGGATAATCCTGTGGAGATAGTTGTTCTTCTCTGAAGGACGATTATCGATTCCAGTTTTATTAGAGCTCATCAGCATTCCCACCATAACAACGAAGAGATCGTCGCCATGCAACGTCTCCCCCACCTGATTCTAACTTTCGCGATTCTTTCAACCTCACTTGCAGTTGCTGAAGAAAAAAAAGCTGCTGATGGAGACAAGAAAGAAGTTGAGAAAATCACCTACAACGATCATGTGCTCCCAATTTTCCGGGCACGTTGTGGATCATGCCACAACTCCAATGATCGCAGTGGCGGATTGGTTCTCGATCAATACGCCGCGATGATGGAAGGTGGTTCCTCTGGTGAAGTCATCGACCCTGGTGACGGAGAGTTCAGCTATTTGTGGTTACTGATTAACCATGAAGATACTCCCAAGATGCCTCCGAATGCGGACAAGCTACCTGAGAAAGAGTTAGCAACCATTAAGAAGTGGATTGATTTGGGTGCTCTCGAAAATGCTGGAAGTACTGCGAAGATCAAAAAGAAGCCAAAGCTCGACAAGATTGAAGTCTCAACGACTCGTCCGGCTGATGTCGCGATGCCACAGAAATATCTTGGTGAGCCACCACATGTCTTAACTAAGAAGAATGCTGTCACCGCACTGACTACCAGCCCATGGGCTCCA
>NZ_JBLWTN010000014.1:0-135312 GCF_048270125.1 Thalassoglobus sp.
TCACCAGACTTCGGATCACCAGACTTCGGATCACCAGACTTCGGATCACCAGACTTCGGATCACCAGACTTCGGATCACCAGACTTCGGATCGCCGGACTTCGGATCGCCAGACTTCTGCTCACCCGACTTCGGATCACCCGACTTCGGGTCACCCGACTTTGGCTCACCAGATTGGGGGTCGCCCATTGTTTGGTCTGCCATGTCACCAGCGGGGGATTTGTTGGTTTCGGGGTTTGCAGTCTCCGGTGGTTTTTGCGGTTGGTTCTTGTCTGGTGTGGTGTTTTTCATCTCTGATGGAGAGTCCGTCGAAGGCTCTTCTCCGCTCTTTGAAGAACTGCCGGTTTCTCTTTTATCACCTTCGGTGTTCGAAGGTTGAGGAGAGTCGTTTGCTGCATTTTCGGGAGTGTTCTCTTGTGGAGAGTCTCCTTTGGGGGACGATGGGTCGGACTTCGGATTCTCTCCCTTCATCTCCGGTGAATTTGCTGAAGGCATGTCACTTTGGGAATCAGATTGAGGGTCTCCATCCATCTTTGGTTGAGACGTTTTTCCAGGGGCGGGGTCTTTATTTTCCGCGCCGGGGGGCATTGGTGAATCAGCTGAGGGGTTGCCTGGAGACTCTGATTCGCTGTTCATTGGGGAATCGCTCATCGGGTCCCGCTTTGAATCGTCTGGCTGTTGCGGCCCCGATTTGTTCTCCTGATTCGGATCGGCGTCGCCGTTCGGCGCCGACTCTTTTTGTTGCGCTGGATCGGGTTGCTGTTCTGCGTCAGGATTCTTTTCTTTGTTCTTTTCGCTCCACTCAAGCAATTTCTTTAACGCTTGGTCATCTTCAGCCTTCTTAGTGTTTTTCGGTGAACTTCCGGTCCCGTTCTTCTGCGAGGTGTTCTCGGTGCGGTTTCCATTAGTCTCCGAATTTTGTTCTCCGGTTTGCTTTCCTTCTGCCGGATTCTCCTTGGATGACTTCTCCTTGTTTCCCGTTTCTTTCTGAGAAGCAGGGTCGTTTGCTCCCTTCTTCTCATTCGGAGTATTCTCTGGATTAGGTTGGTCGCCATCTGCGCCCTGTCCTGACTCACCTTTTTGAGAAGAGTCCCCTCTCTTGCCAGACTGGTCACGTTTCTCCGAGTCAGACATGTTCTTTTGATCTGGTGGACCGTTCTCCTGGTCACCTTCTTCTTGCTTGCCTCCATTTTGAGGCTCGCCCTGTTCGTTTGGATTCTTTTCCTGAGGGTTCTCTTCCTTAGATTCCTCAGGCATCTCGGAACCGTCTTTCGGAGGCGTCTGCTGTTGACGATCCTGCTGCTGCGGATCTGATTCATTCAACTGCTGTTGCAGGTTCTCTTCTTGCTCTTGAGTAAATTGTTCGGCCTGTTCTTCTTCGACTGGTTCGATGATATTGATGGTCACCTTGGAGGTTCTGGTCACATGCTTCGGAAGGTTGTCAAACGGCTCGAAGTTGTCTTCTGCTTCAAGAAAGAATTGCAGCTGATCGCCCGCTTTCAACTTGAGAGGCTTGAGATCGAATCGATATTTTGAACGGACCTCGGGAGCTTCCGGGCCTTCGAACAAGCGTGGAACATTCGGAAGCAGTTCGCCTTCTCGTTCTAGCTTCAACAGGACGCGCCGAAGCATGAAGTCTGGATCTCGAGCCTCGAAAGCGATCGGGATCACCGCATTTGCAGGGACATTGAGATCTTCGGTCGGGTACAGAATAGAGATCTCTGGCTTCAGATCCGGACGGATTTTGATGCGGTGAATAGTCGGTTGTGGGTCGGTTTCATCCGCTTCATTTCTGACTTGAATAAAGTAGTAGTTCGCAAAAGTTCCATCTTCCCGGAATTTGAGTCTCCAGCGTGCTTCGATCTGGTCGGGCCCCGTCTTCTGCATGTTGATCACGTCGGCTGTCTCTTCTGCGACGTCATTATCCGAGCGGAAGAGTTGAGCTGAACTGATGGGCATGTTTGTTTGCGCACGGACTGTAACGTAAACACCTTCCCAAGCGTCGATGGTGCTGGTCGATTGTGATTTGTCATCGAGCAGCATGTAGTCCGGGTAGTCGTACTCGATTGATGTGACCGTAGCGGAAGGGGGTTGCTTGATGCGAATCTGGTAAGTGTCAGAAACGGCATCGCCCGCTTCGATGCGGTATGTCAAATCTTTAAGGAGTCCTTCGCCGTTTGTACCTGTTAACCTCGCGCGGAACCGTGGAAGTCCTTCTCCGGTGTTGCGCATCGCGATGGGCTCATCAACGAAGCGATGGTCCGAAGTTGTGAACAGCAGCGAGACGTTCTCTGGAATTACTCCGCTGAGATCGACTGTGACATCGAGTTGATCTCTTGCGAGGACTTCATAATCTCCGGGAATGACTTCCAGTATTTCTGTTTTTGTCGATGCAGAGACAGAGGCAGCCGGGAAGAAAGCTCTCCAAACTGAGTTGGAAAGTTTCTTCGGAGAAAAAACGGTGTAAAGACACATGACGACGACGATGCCGAGAAGCACATAGGAGCTTCGCATCAAGAACCGACGGTCGACAGCTTGGTCGACATCCGCCTCCTTGATTTCGAGAGCAGTTCGCTTTTCAATCGCCTTGAGAATCTCAGGAGGAATCTCGCGACCCTCTTCGCGAAACTGAACCCAGGAGACGAGACTACTTTTGAGTTCGGGGTAGGATTCTTCGATTTCTTTGGCTGCGTAGAGAATGTTGACTTCGCGATAGAGTGGCAATGCGATTTTTGTCACGAGCCAGGTGACCGAGATCGCCCCGACGATTCCCAGCAAGATTGTTCTCGCGAGATCGCTCAATCCGCCCTGAATGATCCAGTGGTCAGCAATTGTGAAGACCAGCAAATATCCAGTCAGGAAGACCGCCAAAACGACGACAGCTGAGAGAACGTCTGTGTGATGAATCCCTGAGCGTGTTTTTTTGAGCTGATATTCGATAAATTCATCAAAGTCGACGTATTTTGAAGACGCTGACTTTTGAGGTTTCGATTTTGGATCGGCAACAGCCATCGACTCTTTCTCGTTAAGGGAAACTGGAGTCGTTTTGAATCGAGAGACCGCAACGGTGCAGACTCTATTTATTAGGAGATTTCTCCTACTATGATAGTCGACGCCCCGGCGATGGGGAATGTTTCAAATAAAATCGTCAATCCGGCAAAACTTTCGCTATCGGCAAAGTTGCCTGAATATTCCGACGCAAATTGCTACGGGATCAATCTGATTTAGAGTTTTTACTAAAGCAATGGATGCTGAAATGGATCGAACGGACTTACTTGAAGTTGCAACCGAGGCAGCCCGTTTAGGCGGTGCGATTCTTCAAGATTGGGCGGGGCGTTTTACCCCCCGTGAAAAAAGCCCTGCGAATCTTGTGACGGAAGCTGATCTTGCTTCTGAAAAAGCGATCTTTGAACTGATCTCATCAAAGTTTCCCGATCATCGCTTTCTCGGCGAAGAGGGACTTTTGCGGAACGAGGGGAATTCTCCTTATCGATGGATCATCGATCCACTCGACGGCACCTCAAACTATGTGCATAAATTTCCGTATTATGCTGTCTCCATTGGACTTGAGTGCGATGGAGAGCTGATTCTCGGAGTAATTTATGACCCGAATCGAGATGAAATGTTCACCGCGATTCAAGGGGAGGGGGCCAAAGTGAACGGACAGAAAATCGAAGTTTCTGTGATTGATGAGCTTTCAGCTGCGATGTGTATGGCGAGTTTGCCTATCAAGGCGAGTCGTGAGAACAAAGCTGTTCGTCGATTTCTCGAAGTTTTGGAAGCGGCCCAGACGGTGCAACGAACCGGGTCTGCAGCTTTGAATTTGTGTGCGGTGGCCTGTGGACGAATCGATTCGTTCTGGTCCACCAGTTTGAAGCCGTGGGACATGGCAGCTGGTGTTCTCATCGTCCGCGAAGCAGGTGGAAAAGTGACAACTTGCGAAGATCAGGAGTTCGATGTCAATGCCCCGAACATGCTGGCATCAAATGGAACTTCGTTACACGCTGAATTATCGGCACGATTGCAATATGCTGAATGAACAGGTCATCGTCACGAGTGATGCGTTGAACACTGCTCGTTGAAAGATCGTTAAAATCGGTGAAACGACTTGGTTGTCGAGTCTGACTCGGGGTAAGATGTTGATAGCGCAGGACGTGGCTATTGATTGGCAAACTTCAGTCTCGGCTGCGAGTCTTTCCCCGACAAATTGAAGCGCAGGTCTTGTGAAAAGTTTCCTCAATTTCATTCCGGATTCTTTCAGAAAAATTGCTCCTCTTGGTGAAAAAAACCGAGAAGCTTTGCGGTGGGGAATCCGTTGTGGACTGATTCTCATTTTGGCAGCACTCCTGCAAGTTCAACCAGCTTTCTCGCAGCAATCTCCACGTGAAACGCCACTTGAATCAAATGGCAATCAAAGTCCAAATGGAAGCCCGGCATCTGCGGCAGCGAGCCCAAATGCAGTGACAGAACCGGTCTCGACGAGTCAACCTGATCCGACAGAGGCACTTGTTCCGGACTTCTTTTTAGCAAGTGTTGCGCTCGATGCTGAAGTGGTCGATGATCGCGTCAAGGTCGAGGCGGACGTCGAGGTGGTGATCAACAAAGGTGTAGGCTGGCATTCCATACCTCTGCAGTTTAATCAAGCGCATATCTGGTCACGAGAATACGACGGACCGGGTGAGGAATCTCCTGACTTTTCTCCAAATCGCAGAGACGACGGCATTTACTGGATGCTGAAAGGCTTGGGGAAGCATCGTTTGAAATTTTCAATGTGGGTCCCCGTGAAACGTGAAGGGGTCCGTTCACAATTTGTTCTTTCGTTACCGCCCCTTTCAACGAACTTTGATACGCAACTCAAGCTGACAATTCCGGAAGCCAACGCTGCAATTGCGGCTTCTCAGAATCTTGAGATTCTCTCCACGAAACATTCCAAGACTTCGACCGAAGTCTCAGCGAGCGTCTCTCGGAATCACCTCGATTGCACCTGGACAGTCCCGCAAGGCACGGGAGCAACTGTTTCGAAAGTGCTGACGAACTTTCACTTGAAGCCTTCGACTGATTCGCTTGTTCTGGATGTCAAGCAATTTATCGATCTTCAACCACAGGCAACACGTGAATTGCTGATTCGTGTGCCAACTGATTTTGAAATTTTGAATTTAACCGGAAGGAATATTCGCCCATATTCCAAGGTCGAGGATCGCGACGGTTGGGTTCGAATTCCACTTATGGCTGACGCTTCTGCACGGATTGAGTTGCACTGGCTCTTGAGAAAGCAGATTTCCAAAGAGGGAGATAAGCTTACGATTGATGGGCTCGAAGTTGAAGGGGCTGTACAGGAAGGTGGAACGGTCCGCATTGACGAACTACCCGGTTATCGGATTCTCCCACAAAATGACGCATCTCGACTCGTCTTCCGAGTGAATATCGAAGAGATGAGCTTTACAGAGATGGAAAGCCCAAATAGCGTCTATGAGTTCTTACAACAGCCATTTCGACTCGTTCAAGAAATACAACCAGTCGAGCCGCTTCATTCTGTGACACCCATTTATGAAGTGAGGCTGAATCAGAAAAAAACGATGAGATTGATTGTTCATCAGCTTGTCGAAGTCGAGCGTGGATCTGTTTCGTCATTAACAATGAGATGGCCAGATTCTTCTACTGATGGATGGAAACTGAAGGGAAATTCGACCGACGCGGAGACATTGGCGGAGATCCCAACAACATTTAATGAACTGACGGATGGGATCACATTACAACTGGCAAGCCCGTTGTTGGCTGGCGAACATGTCCATTTGATTACGGAGTTTGAGCGTCCGGTTTCAATTCAAGATCGATCGGACCTCTCCTGGACTCTGCCGCAAATTCCTCAGCAGTACGTTCGAGGAAAGTTGATAGTCACAGAGCTGGCTGATGAGTTTAACCTCGCCTTCGATGAAGCTCTGGTCGAGAAATTGCCTTTGATCGAGAGCAAACACTACATCAACCAGATCGCAGATATCTGGAAAGTTTCTGATCCATTTCGGAACAAATTGCTCTCAAAAAATACTCGCATTGTCAAAACTGCGGATGCTGAGCGACTTCACGCAGTTGTGACTCAACATCAACAAAAAGTCACTGCGAAGACAACCGTTGAAGTTCAGGAAGCGACTCCGCGAGACTTGCTGATCAAACAAAAATTTGACCTTGAGGTTGAACATGGGCGATTGAAGTCCATTGACTTCAATATTCCAGCCTCTTTGCTGAAATATATTCAACCCACGAACGTCTCATCGAGTTTAGATGTTCGTCTCGCTGGGAAATCGTTAGATGATATTGTTCTGGTCGGTCCTGTTTTGAAAGTGTCGTTTCCAGAAGCGATCTTTGCTCAAAACACTCTCGAAATTCGCTATCGGTTTCCTTTCGATGACGATACTGATCTGCAGAATGTGAAGCTGCCGGTGGTTTCACTGTCTCAAGTCCCACTCACCGGAATCGAATGCCTCATCATTCCGATTGAAAACGTTCAGGTGACCCAAAACGCTTCTGGTTGGGCCCCGGTTCAGACATCTCCGCAAGGCGCCTTGTGGGTCAAGCAATCAGGGGGAAAGACGACATTTGAAATTCCATTATTAGTGGGAGGGACTCTTGTTGACTCCTCTCAACAGTATGTTGTCGATGTCGCAAATTTGTGGACACGATTTGAAGAAGATGGGAAATGTGAAACGTTTGCCCGATACGAAATTCTCTCCCCAAAATCACGTTTATTGATGACGTTCCCAAGTGGTTCTGAATTCAAGAGTATTCAGGTGGATGGTGTGCCGCTCACGGAATACGAAAACGACCGTGGGAAAATTGTGATCACTTTACCAGAGGGGACGCAAGAACGCCGCATTCTGGAATTGCAGTATCGAAACGATCGCCACTCAGCGTTTTCACTTGCAAATCCACAGGTCTTTGACTTTCCCGAGTTTTCTGAAAGTGTGTGGGTGAATGAAACTGTCTGGGAATTCAATCTGCCATTTGGTCATCATCTTTTCGAATACCCCGCACTCAAACCGTTATTTTCGTGGCGAAGAAACGGAATCGTCTGGGAACGACAAGCGAATCCCAGCTATCAGCTGGAACGGAAAGAACTTTTGAGTTCGATTCCAGAAATGTTTCAATTTCAGAATAATTACTATGCGTTTCGAGTCTATTCACCGATTCGAAAGGGTGCCTTCCGATCGATGAACCGCTCGCTCATTCTGTTGATTGGTGCTGGCTTTGCACTCGGGCTGGGATTTTTGTTCTATCACTTCCCAGCGACTCGCAACGTGTTCTCTTTCTTCGTTCTGGCATTCGCATTTGCTGTTGCCAGTTTGTGGTATCTCGAACCGATGTTACTACTGCTGCAGCCTGCCGGATTTGGTGTGTTACTGGCACTGACGGCGACTGTGATCGATGTTCGTATGAGACGACTTCATGCCGACCCTTCAGAGAGGCACAGCCGCCGCTCACGGCAGAGAGATCGTTTCGATGAGAATCCGGCGAGTGATCAATCCATCGGAGGAAATGCGATGGATGCGATTGACGGAACGACTCGGATCTATACGCCGACCGGGTCGAGTATCTCCAAAATTTCAAACGAATAGGAGGTTCGTCGATGCGCAGCTGGAATCTCTATATCTCTCTCATTCTCCTTTTGTTCGGACAGATTTGCTGGGCACAGCCTGCGCCGCAGGAATCGCAGGCCACCGGGAAAGCAAACTCCTCTCAAGATGCGAGTGCGCTTTCGGATTCATCGAATACCAGGTCGCACGCCGTCATAGAATCCGCCCGTTACGAGGCGACGTTTCAGGATGGAGACCTGACTGCCGGGACTTTTCATTGGGACTTGTTGCATCGTGGGGAACAGACTGCCTCAATCAATATCTCAGACGTCAACCTCGCGTTCAGAAACTTAACATCTAATGCGAAGCCGGCAGTCTGGGGGACAACGAAGAACGATACTCGTCTCGTTGTTGTTCGCCCATCGATGCAGCAGATCTCCGGAGACTGGAGCAAGCATGGCAAGTCTTATCCTGGGACTCATATTTTTGAGTGTCAATTTCCCCGAGCCACGCATACCGAACTTGTCGTTTCAATTCCGAATGGGAGTCAATTAGTCTCCTCCGTGGGGCACGTTTCATCGGCTCCCGCTCCAGGTCAGCCAGACCATTCATTATGGACCGTCGATCTTGGGAGGCATCAAACATCAACTATTCGGATTGTGACCGATAGGAATCCAACGGACTCGATCATTCCGAAGGTCACGATCGATACCATTCATGTCGCGCGGCAAGACGGAATCTTTGTTCAATGTCATTTCCTGGTCGATGGACTGACCAAGAAAACTCTTTCTGAACTTGAGTTTCTGGTCCCAACGACGCTCGTTGTTCAAACCGTCTCTTCAAGTGGGATTTCACTGCCGTTTGAACGCGACACCAAAACCCCCGGATTACTGAGAGTGACGGTCCCCGGAGTCGTCACACGTGGCCGACTGAGCCTGAGAATCCAAGGTTTTCAACCAGTGAGATGGGTTCGACCTCAGCGGTTTCCCGTCTTGAAATTAAGGTCGTCCTTGGAAACGAAACGAACGGCAAACATTCGGATCGAATCGCCACTCGAATTGCACAACATTCAGGCCAAAGGATTTTTTCAAACCGGATTGACCAATGAGCCTCGCGGAGAGGTTTGGCGCTTCGAGGCGTTCGAGGAAAGTCCTCAGCTGATCGTGGATCTTGGTCCTCCCAATTATGCACTCAGAAGTGAAATTCACTCGCTGCATTATCTGGACACGCCACTTCCCTGGGTTGTCTCGAAAATTTCAAGCATCGCGAAAAGCGGTCGGATGTTTACAACAACAATTTCAATCCCCGAAAAGTGGGTCGTTGTCGCTGTCGATTCTCTGGACCTGGATTCTGAAGTTTCAAGTTGGTCAGTCGAGCAAAGATTGTTGAGCGTCACTTTCAAGGAACCGATCTCAGCAGAATCGAGTAAGACGATTGAAATTCTGGCCCGCACCGAAATTCCGGAGTTTGATTCCGCCCAGCCGTTACCTGTTCCGGTCGTTCAAAATGCGACAACGAAGTCGATTCGCAGCGACTGGATTCTTCCGGAAGCTGTCGAGATTGATTTGACGTCAACGAACCAGTGGAACGAGGTGACGACAGAGTTTCACTTGGATCAGTTTTGGCAAAAATTGCAGCGACGACAAATCCAGTCGCCGCATAAGCTGCGAAGTTTTTTCAGCTCAAACGCCAACCTCGCAGCACTTCCGGACGTTCGGTTATTGCGAGCAACCGGTACGCGTGGCGGTCATTTGAGTGAAACTGATTCGGACCCTGCTTCATCTGTGCAGCAAGAGACCGAGACTTCCGAACCGAGCGTACTTCCGACATCGCGAATGTCGATCCTCACGCAAGCTGAATCACTTGATCATCCGGTCAATCCTAAGCTCGTACATCATGCGACGATTGAGGTTTTTGGACAAACAACTCCAGAGCAGTTGCAACTCCGACTTCCGGAGAATTGTCTTTTGTCTGCCGTTTCGATTGATGGTCGCTCGGTTACGGTCTATCGGGATGGAGAGCGGATTCGTTTCCCTAAAGGTATTTCTGCATTCTCTGAAGTTTCGGTGATTTACATTTCGACTGCGGAGCAGAAGTGGCTTCGCCAGCAATGCAATATTCCCTTACCAGTCACCGAACTTAAAACGACTCAGTTTGAATGGTCGCTCGAACTCCCTACCAAGCGGACCCTTACATCGGTGACTCTTCCAGATTCGGTGAGCGATACCAGAAGTCGTCGGTATTTCTTCGGCCCATTTTCAAACAGGAGCGACTCGTCTCTCGATTCCGAACTGGTTCTGAATGGAGATGTTTTAGCACAGACCGAGACCTCTCCTTCTGTCTCCGCTCGTGGAGCAAGAACGTATCATTTTCATTGTCTGACTTCTGCGAAATCGATCCAATTTGAATCCTGGGATGAATCACGTACCCAAAACGTCGCTTGGGCGGCGTTTCTTGCCTGCTTACTGATCGGAACTGGAGGACGCTTACTCCGATCTTCCGCCATCAGAAGGCTGAGTCCGTATTGGCTGTTAATTCTGATTTCCTTTCAGTTGATCTCAGTGAATGAGTGGTCACTGATTGGTGGTGCAATGCTGATCGGGTCATTCCTGTCCGTTTTGCTGCCTGTCGAATTTTTACGAATACCGGAGAACCAGCCTTCGAAAAAAATCATTCCAAATTTCGCAACAGTTTCGTTGTTCGCGATTGCGCTTCTCGCCTCATCGCTCAGCGCACAGGATGTTTCGGCACAGCGAGAAACTGTCAATTCGTCGGATTCAACAATCCCGTACTTATTGCGAGTAGTGCGTTACGAACTCATTCAGTCGACTCCCAGTAATCTATATCGTGCTCATCTGGAAGTGCTTACGCCAGTGACTGCAACCGAAACACTCGTCGAGCTTAAGTTTCAAGGAGTCGTTTTTCAGTCGGGGGCAGAATGTCTGATTGATGGAAAAGTGCAATCATTGATTCCGTCAATCGATGGGCAGGGCGTGATCGTGAAAATTCACAACACTCCGGATAGTCCCAATTCAGCATTTGACGCAGAATGGGAACGGCATACTGTCGAGTTTGATTTGAATTTCCGACAGGAAGCCTCGTCTACAATTCGGAGTTCCATTCCTCGAATCATTGACGCAACTTTGACTCTTCCCGAGGCAATGGATGTTGGGTCTGTGACACGAATGGGGCAAGTTCTCTCAAGTCAAAATGATTCAACAGTTCTTTCTGTGGGGCCGGTTCATAATTTTGCCATGCCCGCCATTGCCAGGCGGCCAATCGAAGAACGTTTGAATTTTTATACCCTTCTCAATATCTCGTCAGCGAGAATTACCGGCCAGCTTTATCTGGAACCGGTCGATGCTGAAAACTTTGAAGAAATCGTCTTGCAGTTGCCGCCAAAGCTTCTTGTTTCCCAAGTTGCCGGGCAATCGGTCGCTCAGTGGTTTCAATCTGTCGATGAGAACGGGGAGCGGCATCTTGTTGTTGAATCAAAAAACAACTCGTCGAGTGAAACGATTGTGGTTTCGTTTTCTCTTCCGATTCTCGTGAATCAAGTCGGCGAACTTGTTGTTCCCAAGCTGGACTGGTCAGCTGGAATGAAAACTCAGGTTCTCGGACTTAAAACTCCTCCTGGAATTTCTGTTGAACCTGTCGAAAACCAGCCGACACTTCAGTTTCTGATGGCTGAAGCATGGCCTCAAAACGATGCCTTCGGGCGAAGTCGACCGGTCCAGATTCTTGAGATGAAAGCGAACAACGTTCTCCGGTTGCGTCTTGCAGAGTCACACCCCGAGTCGTCTTATAGTGCTTATGAAAAAATCAATGTTTCACAATCTTCACTTGAATGGAGTGCGGATGTCGACATTGAGATTCAGCGACTTCCAACGTTTGTCCACGAGTTCCAGATCGATGGCGGAGTTCGAATTAATTCTGTTCGTTCACGTCTTCCTGGTGAAGAAACAGTATTTCGGTTTCATCAAAAAGGCGACCGTGTCTCGGTTTTCATTCCTGGAGGACAACTCGGTTTGCGAAAACTTGAGCTCGCAGGAGAAGGGCGGTTTTCATCTGAGATCTTCCGAGGCTTGCCAGAGCTTCGGCTGAACGATTCGAAAGTCAATGAGCGTTCATTAACGATTCTGGACAAAACAAACTGGGATATTGAGCTTAAAATGCCCGGCGGGACGACAGTGACCGAGCTGGCAATGAAACCTGAAGAATTCAATTCTCCGAGGACTATCGGAACGTTTCGCACAGAATTACAACTTCGTCCGACTCAAATTCGTTTGCAGCCGCCGCCAAGTGCAACACGTGTTGATGTTGCTTCGAGGTTGCATGTTGGCAACAACGATTCCTGGACTCTGGTCCAATTGCTACGGTTTTCGGGTGAGCAAACTCCTTTGAAGTCAGTCACTTTTTCCGTGCCAATGGCTTACGAGAATGTGCGTATCTCTCCAAGCTATTTCCGGAAAACTGCAAACGAGATGGGCAACACTATTGAATACACAATTCAGATTCCGGAGCGATTCTCGGATGGAGTCAGTATTCAGGTTTCGAGTCGCTTCCCGGATGAAATGAAAACGATACTCGAACAAAATTCCACCAGCGCTGTCGCTGTCGACGTCCCACGGATTCTCATCAGCTCTGCGCGAACGGCGTCACAGTTCTTTTTTATGAACGAGAACCGGACCGTCGCATTCCCTTCGGCAGGTGTCCTTGAGGTCCAGTCAAAGAACTTGCCTGAATGGATTCCGTTACAGTGGAAGGATGCGATCAGCCATGCAAATCTGCACGGATTCCAACTTCTTGAAGACTCACTTTTTCTTTCTCCGCTCAGAATGGAACAGGGAATTCAACAGGCAAAAATTCAGTATTCAGAGACAGCGGTCTGGCCTCAAGTCTCCGGAGAATTGCGAGGAGTTACCCGGCTCTGGGTTACAGGGTCGGAGTCAGTTCACTGCCCGTTGCCGTTTCAACCGTCTATTGAGCTCGATCACGTATATCTGGCAGACGGGACAGAAATTCCAATACTCGGCAGCGGCGGAGAACGTTCAGCGCATCTCGATTTGGATGACTCCGTTTCCGCAATTACGGTTCATTGGACAAGTGAAGCTCCGACGACGAATCAGATTCAAGTCCCCCTCTTGGAGAACGTGAAGACAAAAATTCCTCATCTGCTCGGAGTGGTTGAAACAGGGGATTTACACACCTCGAAGATAAAACAGGCTGATACGAATCAGATCGATATCTGGATTTTTCGTTGGAAATCGCTGCTGGAAATTTCGAAGTCTCTACAATCCCCTCTCCCTGTTGAGAGTGCTCTTCAGAAAGAGCTCAGAGAGTGCCAAGGGAGAATTCAAGAGATCGCTTCCAAAAATGTCCTTACTCTTGAACAGTCCGAGGCAATCGAACGTTACCGGGAAGAGTGGGCAAGCATCCTTAAAGACTTGACCATTTCGGTCGATTCCGTCACTGCCAATTCTCAAAGAACCGACTCCTCTTTTAGTCAGCTTTTTGATGTCCACAATGATTTTCAAAACATTCAATGGGTGACGTCAGATCAAAGTGAGGCAGGTCAGGTCCAGCTCTCGACGTTGTGGGCCTGGCCGCAATGGCTGCTTTGGTTCAGCAAGATCCTGGTCGTTTGTCTGGCGGGATATCTGTTCATTATGTTTCATTACCAGTTTGGACAGCTTGCGAAATGGGTCGAACGAAATTCTCCGGTGACCTTACTGGCAGTCGCAATCTTTTGGTTTCTTTTTCTCGATCCACAGATCGTTAGTTTTGTCTGTGTCTGCTTGGCGCTGTTCCTCTATCGTAACAAGGTGACAGGGCGCACATCCCGTGGTGCGAATGATCAGTCTGCTTCGACGCAGGAGATTTCCGTTCAACCCGCAGGACCAAGGGGCAGCAGCTGAGCAGAGAGGCGACTCTCGATACGCACACGTTCGCCATCACGCGAATCGTGCTCTCACCTCGCTGCAGAACCGGACTTTTCCTGATGAATCTTCTCTTTCAGACAGCTGTACATGCTGTCGCAGAGACGCGACTGATGTCAGGGGCGAGATCCGTGGAGCATTCTCTCTGAGGTCCCTTTGCTTTCTCGGCTGGAAAAACATGCGGTATTTGATCTATTCCAGATCTTCGCGTGTAAGAAGTACAATGCGAATTGTAGAAATTTGAATTTCGACCAAAGTCTGGTTGACCGATTTCGAAAAATGAACAGAATGCCTCTTACTCAACCGGCAAGTCACGCCGGTCGAACAACACAACTCCTTACAGCACAACAACTCACAGCACCTTGAAAAGCACGAGCAAAACTCCGGAAATCGAAGTCATTCACTAAGGTGATCTTCAACCTCCTTCAGGTTTTGTTCGAAACAGATCATTCGCTGTAAAGTCTCCTTACTCCACCTACACAATTCGTCATTGACGACGCAGCACTTTGTTGCACTTGCAATGAAATGTTGACGGGCAGGACGCCCTGTTTTCATGTTGACTCCCCTCCGACAACCCGGTTCAGTTTCCCTTCGCGGGCTGATCCCCTCAGCCAGTTTCGTTGGCTGTGCAGATATAACCGTTTCTTCGGTTGCAGCGCACAGCGACGAATGTACTCCGGGATGTCTCTTCGTTACCCTCCCTGGCCATCAAACCCACGGCCGAAAGTTTATTCCCCAAGCCCTTCAACGCGGGGCCGCGGCAATCCTCACTGATTTCCCACTCGCGGATATTTCCCTTCCTCAATGCATCGTTTCCGACGTTTCAAAAGCCTACGGTCAAATTTGCCACGGACTGTTCGGTGATCCCTCCCGTCATTTGGGAATCGCAGGGGTGACCGGCACGAATGGAAAAACAACGACCACCTGGATTTTGAGGTCCCTTCTCGAATATGCCTCGCGTCCAACAGGACTCATCGGGACGATCGAAAATTGTGATGGCATCCTTTCCGAGCCTTCCGTGCTCACAACCCCCAATGCCATGACAATCGCACAGCTTCTTGCAGCCATGCGGGAGCAAAAAACTCGATACGCAGCCATTGAACTCTCCAGCCACGCATTGGACCAATCGCGTCCCGCTGGTATGGGGATCGATGTTGCCATCGTTACAAACCTGACTCATGATCATTTGGATTATCACACGAATTTTGAGAATTACGTCGCTGCTAAAGCGAAGATTGTCGACTACTTAAAACCAGGCGGCATTCTTGTCTTAAATGCAGACGACGAGCACTGGGAAAGTCTGATTCCAGAGTTGAACCAGCAAGTGAGAACCCTCACTTACGGACAATCGGATGAAGCAGATGTAACCTTTGAGATTCTTGAAATGACGCCGCGAGGCTCCCGATTTCGAATCCATTTCGGTGTCGAGCGGATGATGTGTGAGACATCCTTGATCGGAGAACACAATATCGCGAACTGCGTTGCCGCCGCATGCGGGGCAATTCACCTTGGACTGACAACAGAAGAAATCTGCGAAGGATTCGCAGAGTGTGGACCTGTCCCCGGCCGCATGGAAGCGGTCGAGTGCGGACAGGATTACAGAGTCTTTGTTGACTATGCCCACACCGACGATGCCATTGCCAATGTCATTCAGTCGGTTCGGGAGATTTCCAAGAACCGTGTCATCATCGTCTGCGGTGCCGGAGGAGATCGCGACAGAACAAAGCGTTCCGCAATGGGACGTGCAGCTTCGCTTGCGGATGAAGTCATTCTGACGAGCGACAACCCCCGGACCGAATCACCTGAGCAGATTATTGACGACATCTTGTGTGGATTTGACGTTTCCGCAAATCCACCATTGATCGAATTTGATCGCCGAAAAGCAATACAACGTGCCATGAATTTGGCTCATCCTGGAGACACAGTTCTGGTGACCGGAAAAGGTCATGAGAAATTCCAAATCATTGGGGAGCAACGATTCCCTTTTGACGATGTAATGTCTTGCCGAGATGCAATTCTGCAAACAATTCGTGCTACTGGACAATCAAACTTTCCTGCGAAAGTGGCGGGATAATGAAGTGCTTCAATGAACAACAACTGGACTCGAAATAATGCGTGCGATTAGAGTCGATGAACTCCTCGCCGCAACAGGCGGAGTCCCGCAAGGACTTCCGGAGGACCTTCAGTTGATCTCACGGATTGAGATTGATTCAAGGAAGATCCAACCAGGTGACCTATTTTGGGCCTTGGACGGCGAAAGACATAACGGACATCATTACATTGATGAGGCCTTTCGAAACGGTGCAGTTGCTGCCGTTGTGGAAGAAGACCAAGTCGATGCTGACCGAACCATTCAAGTTCAAGACTCACTCATGTCGCTGTGGGACTTGGCAGACTGGTATCGAAAGCAATTCGATGCTCTGGTAATCGGAGTCACAGGTAGTGTCGGGAAAACAACAACTCGAAGAATGATCACGAGCGTCCTTTCTGCCCGATTCCAGGGAGTAGAAAGTCCGCGGAACTTTAATAACCAGTTTGGTGTTCCTCTCAGTTTACTTCAACTCGAAGATTTCCATGATTTTGGAGTGTTCGAGTTCGGGGCTTCGCAAGTCGGAGACATCGCCGATTTGACGGAAGTCGCTAATCCAGAAGTGGGAGTCATCACTGCAATCGGCCCCAGTCATCTTGATGACTTCGGTTCGTACGAAAACATTATTAAAACAAAAGGGGAACTCATCGAACGGCTTCCGGAAGGAGGCTTTGCAGTTCTCAACGGAGATGATCGAAACGTTCGCCAACTGGCACAGCTGGCGAAATGCCCTGTCATTCTGGTCGGCGAAAGAGAACACAACGACCTGATCGCAAAGAATGTCTCCGTCAGTAACCATCAGATCGAATTTGAGGTTGAGCAGTCCAGGTTTGCAATTCCTGTCACTGGTCGACATCACCTGACCGCTGCTCTGGTTGCTATCGCAATTGGACGTCAAATCGACATGAACGATGCTGAAATTCAGCAGGGCTTTCAGTCGTTTCAGGCGACTCCAGGGCGGTGCCTCATTCAAAAGGTCGGTCCTTGGACCATTATTGACGACACTTACAACGCCAATCCGATGTCCAGCTCCGCAGCGTGCCGGACACTTCGGGATTGGGAAACTCACGGAAAGAAAATTCTCCTAATTGGCGACATGCTCGCATTAGGAGAATGGAGCGAAGATTTTCATCACCTCCTTGGTGAAGAAGTGACACGCTCCAAGATTGATCGACTGATCTCGATCGGTTCACAGGCAGCAAACGTCGCAGGAAGCGCACGAAAAAATGGCATGGATGCCGGCTGCCTGGGAACCTGTCTTGATCAAGAAACAGCAATGATGTTGCTCAACTTATGGTTGGAACCGGGTGATGTGATCCTGATTAAAGGATCACGTGGAATGCAAATGGAAACATTCATTCCACGGCTCCAACAACTTGCTGAACAACAGCTTGCACAAGACTCCCCTCACGATTCCATTCAAAGAAAAGTGGCTTAATCAAGCCAAATACTCAGTCCTCATTTTCCTGAATTCAGAACTTGGATCCTGTTGCGCTGCTGTTGAGGTTGCGGGACTTCCACAGCACCGTCCCACTGGCGTCTCGGGGCGGTAAGCACCACAGGCGTAGGGCAGAGTGGTTACCTGGGTCGATCACTCCAATTCGCTGCTTCGCAGCAGGATCCATTTTAATAGCACATCTTTAACAAAACATATTCGAAAACAATCAACGAGATCTGCCTCGAGAAGTTCAGCGTTTTTCCTGAAAGAACCGTTTCTTCAATGGCATTCAATTTACTTCAAGTACACATCCCAAATTTATAATTGCCCACCTGAATAACAGCCTCCCCGGGAATGAAGTCTCATTCCCAACGCGAAATCCTCCCTCCTTGTCCTGACTCCTCCCTCCTCATGATCCCTTGGCTATTGCAACACCTTGTTCCCTTGGCGGAACAGATGGAACAACATGCGTCTGGCGATTCGCGAGTCTATTTGACTGCTCGAACCGCGATGGCTGCGATGACTTCGTTCCTGGCTGCGATTGTGATGGGACCCATGGCGATCAAATGGCTGAAAAGTCGTTGCCGCGAACGAATCGATAGTGCGTCAGAAACATTAAACCAGTTACACGCCGCGAAGCAGGATACCCCGACAATGGGGGGACTGTTCATCATCGCAGCGATTGTTATCTCGACCCTGATCTGGGGAGATTTAACAAACACATACGTTCAGATTGGCCTGTATGTCGCGATCTCGTTTACTGCCCTGGGAGCGGTGGATGACTGGACAAAGATCGGAAAGAAAACACGCGGGCTCAAAGCGAGACAGAAGTTTGTTGTGCAACTTGTACTCGCTGCAGTTGCGGTTACCTGGCTGTACTTTGAACAACGAGACAGAACACACGGCCTGGATTTGATCTGGCCGATCGGACAGTACGGAATTTGGTTAGGCGTTGGGTTCATCTTCTGGGGAGTTTTAGTACTCGTCGGAACCTCGAACGGTGTCAATCTGACCGATGGACTGGACGGATTGGCGAGTGGTTGTGTGGTGTTTGTAGGAACAGCCTTTGTCGCACTGACTTACCTCGCCGGTCACATGGTGATGGCAGACTACTTAAGCATTCCTTACATGGCAGGCTCTGGAGAATTGAGCATCGTCATGGGGGCACTTGTTGGAGCGGTCCTAGGATTTCTGTGGTTCAACTGTTACCCCGCACAAGTTTTTATGGGAGACACTGGATCACTTCCTATTGGAGCATTGCTGGCTTTAGCAGCTTTGGTCACCAGACAAGAGGTCATCCTGGTGATTGCCGGTGGTGTCTTCGTGATTGAAACATTGAGCGTGATTGCCCAGGTCGGGTGGTTCCGAATGACTGGAAACCGGCTGATCGCCTGTAGCCCCTTACATAACCACTTCGTCTTCAAAGGCGAACATGAAATCAAAATTGTGACACGATTCTGGATCGGCTCAGCACTGCTCGCCATCCTCAGTGTCGCCAGCCTGAAGATTCAATAATTCCTAAAATCCTAACTCACACTTTTTAGAACCAGTCCGAAAACTTGATTTTTAAATTTGCCTCGTGGCAAACAGTTTTTGCAATCGTGAAAGCATTTATCACAGGCAGATCAAGCAGCGGAAATGAACTCGTTCACTTCGTTTAATGCAGCGTAGGGAGAGAGGGAACGGAAGTCGATCCGGTTCTCGGATCGGATCGACTTCCAACCTTTTCCTGAGCTGAAAAATATAGCAGCCTGGCTGCAAACAGCCCTTCCCGGAAACACACCATGTCTCATCGTTCTGTCAGAGTTGGTCTCGTATTCGCAATAATGCTTGCGATGCTAGCCCCATCATGCAGTTCACTTACTTGGACTGGTACACACGATGGGATTCGATACAGCATCCATCGCGACAAACGAACACACGCTATTGTCAAAGGTGAAGATGGCTCGCTGATGTACGATTCTCCTGAATTGATCGTTCGTTATGAAGCAGGGCGACTCATTATCAATGGTGAGGAAAGTGGTTCTGTCAGCGAGGGAGATCATGTTGAGGTCACCGGTCTCGGCACGGTTTTAGTCAACGGACAACGCCGAGGCGACAAGTTGACCGGTCACGCAGCGATGCAAAAGCGACTTCAACAGGCTAAATCAATGCAGACACATTCCGAGGCAGAACTCGACTACAAAGCGAACAACGGCTAATTCGACACAAGCGTACATTCTAGAGCATCTTTCGAATTGGTTTGCAGGTTCTGCCTCGTGGCGAGCAGAGTGTGAAGTCATGAAAGTGAGCTTCACGAGCACGACCAGCAATCAAAATACTCTAAGTGTATGCACTACGCACAATGAATTTTAAGGCGTCGTAGGGAGAGAGGGACGGGAGTCGATGTGAAGCAATTCGCATCGACTCCCACCTTTTTACAGAGCTTCAAACACCTGCATCCCGCTCCAATGGTGTCGAGAAATTGTTTGTAGGACAAGACAAACGAACAACCCCGGTGGGCTGGTTCTCCCTCCTTGGATTTCGAACTCGTGTTCAAGTTTTGTCAGCGCGAATGAATGTTCCACGGCGGGAATCTATGTAGTTCGCACATTGGTTGTCGGTCGCCCCTCTCTGTTAGTACAGTATCTCTTCAGGTCATTCTTGACGTTCGTTCCAAGAAGACTTCCCATCAATTCTTCCGCCTGGGTAGAGAGATGCCAAAATTTCACGTCAAACGATCTATCTCGATCGATGCTTCTCCAGAGAAAGTCTTCGAAATTGTCTCTGACTATTCGACGTGGACGACATGGTCTCCCTGGTTGTGTGCTGAGCCAGATGCGAAGGTGACCGTCTCCAAAGATCCCGCCTCTGTCGGTTCAACGTATGCCTGGGAAGGAGAGATCACGGGAGCGGGCGAGATGGAACATCTCCGTCTTGAGCCGGGTCAAAAGATCGAAGACGAGATCCGTTTCCTGAAGCCGTTTAAATCGACTTCAAGTGTCTCGTTCGATATTGATGATGCTGATGGCAAGACTTCGCTGACATGGCACATGCGTGGAGCGATGCCGTGGTATATGTTCTGGATGGTTCCAATGATGGAAACGTTCATCGGCATGGACTACGAACGTGGTCTCAAGATGTTGAAAGAGTGGATCGAAACGGGCGAAATCGAGTCGAAGACGAACATTCGTGGAGTCGAATCGATCGGTCCGCTAAGAATGCTTGGCGTTCGCAAGCAATGTACATTCGACAACATCGGCTCTTCGATGGAATCTGCCTTCAAGGATGTCGCTGAGAAACTGGCTCAACATAACATACAAGTCGAAGGCGAAGGGATTTCTGTCTACCATCACATGGACGCCAAAGCACGAACGTTTGACTACACCAGTGGATTTCTTGTTCCGGACTCTATTGGAGAATTCCCAGCTGACTTTTCAACCTGGTCGATTCCAAAGGTACAAGCCCTCGTAACAGAGCATGTCGGGCGCTACGATCATCTCGGCAACGCCTGGAGCGCCGCAAACCAACATGC
Source organism: Thalassoglobus sp. (assembly GCF_048270125.1). Lineage (NCBI taxonomy): Bacteria > Pseudomonadati > Planctomycetota > Planctomycetia > Planctomycetales > Planctomycetaceae > Thalassoglobus > Thalassoglobus sp. Next base: position 20,548 of record NZ_JBLWTN010000014.1, read on the forward strand.
TCGATACAAAAAACTCAAGCAGAGCAAAGCGGGAGCATTTGAGGTTTACAAAAACAATTGTGATTCAACTCCACCTGCTGAGTTGCGTACAGTGATCTATTTGCCATTGAAATAGTCTACGGGTCCATCACGCACTGTGCGCGTCAATTTTCAACCAAAGACCTGACGCTGGTATTCTTACGGGTGCTTTCTTAAAGGAGGCATCGGCCTGGGAAATTTTAACTCGCGCAGTCAATTACAGTTCATCCGAATCATCGAATTCACTGAAACCCGAAACATCTTCATCGATCTCACCGTCAGTCAGTTTGGGAGATTTGCTTCGACGAAAAACGGCCACGACATCATCGATCGGAACAACGAACAAGACGTTGTTTGATTCCAAGTCGACGGGAATGGCGTTTTTGGGGTGAAAAAGTACCTTGTCGTACTTCGCGACAGGAAAGTCTTCATCATTTTGAATTTCGAGACTGATCTCGACGACACGCCCGGTGATAGTTGGAATCTCTGCTTGGTCAGGCAGAACAATCCCCCCCCGAGTCTGGTGTCGGTTTTCATCTTTTCGAATTAAAATCCGCGGTCCGAGCGGTTCGACAAAATCGTCCATATCCACTTCCCCCTATCTAAGAGGCCATAAACAACTGATACGACCTATTGTACGCAGTCCAGCCCTGAAAGACGAACGCCTCCTGTTTTCGGGTTCGGCATCGCCAATCCTGGAAACGACTTAAGAAGTCTTTAAGAACACCTCAGAAACGTGAATTTGGTCTGAAGACCACTCAAAAACGGGCGCATTGCTCTCCCAGCACCATGTTTGAGCCCAGTTCTCACGCCGAATCCGGTACCAGTTGGAGTTCAATTTCCTGAGAAAGGTAGCAATTTTGAGAGGGCTTTCAAGAAACCCTCTCATTATTGAGCCCACCAGGAAGAAACTTCAATGTATCGAACTTCAGAACGTCCAATTCACTACTGAAGGAAAAGGTGTCCGCTGATTATGCAGAAATTGGATTACGTTTGCGTTCGTTTTCACGGAGCCAGATTTTTCGAAGGCGGAGCGCATCAGGAGTGATTTCCAGATATTCATCAGCTTCGATGTATTCCAGGGCCATTTCAAGAGACATGACACGAGGCGGCTCAAGAGTGATGTTGTCATCCGAACCGGAGGCACGGACATTCGTCAGCTTCTTTTCACGCACAGGATTGACGACGAGATCGTTGTCGCGAGAGTTTTCACCGACAATCATGCCTTCGTAAACATCCGTTCCTGGAGCGATGAGCAAGTCTGATCGTTCGCTCAATTTCCAGAGAGCGTAAGCAGTCGCTTTTCCGGTGATCTGGGAAACCAGGACACCGTTCTTTCGGCGTGGGATCTCTCCTTCGATCGGAGCGTATTTTTCAAAGCGGTGATTCATCACAGCTTCGCCACGTGTTGCATTCAACAGGCGTGTTCTCAGGCCGATTAAACCACGGGCAGGAATGCTGAACTGAACGTGCGAGTGTGTGCCTGAGCCAGCTTTCATTTCTTGCAGCTGACCTTTTCGAAGTGAAACGGTCTCGATCACAGTCCCAACATCTACGCTTGGGACTTCAACTTCGAGGATTTCAAATGGTTCGTGCCATCTTCCGTCCACATCTTTGCGGATAACTTCGGGCTTGCCGACCGAGAGTTCGTATCCTTCGCGACGCATCGTTTCAATGAGAATCGAAAGATGAAGAAGTCCCCGGCCAGAGACTTTGAAGGCTTCCTTGGCTCCCGCTTCCTCAACCCGTAACGCGACGTTGGATTGCAACTCGCGTTGAAGGCGGTCCCGCAGGTGGCGGCTGGTCAGGAATTTACCGCTTTTGCCTGAAAACGGAGAGGAATTGATCGTGAAGACCATGGAAAGGGTTGGCTCATCAACTTCCAGACGAGGCAACGCGACTGGATTCACAGGATCGGCAATGGTGTCCCCGATTTCGGTCTCTGCAAGTCCTGTAATAGCGACGATGTCGCCAGCGGAAGCTTTCTCGGATTTAATGCGTCCGAGTCGATCGAACGTTTCAACTCCTTCGATTGTTCCTTTGACGATGGCACCATCTTTTTTCAGCAGGGCAATTTTCATCCCCGGTCGAACTTCTCCATTGGTGATCCGTCCGACGCAGATTCGTCCGACGTATTCCGACCACTGAAGCGATGTTGCTGCCATCTGTAGCGGAGCATCGACGTTAGCGATTGGTCCCGGGATATGTTCAAGTACAAGGTCCAACAACGGAAGCATATTTCCTTCACGGGCTTCTGGGTCGTCGGAGGCAAATGCCGATCGGCCAGAAGCGAAAATGTAAGGAATGTCCAGCGAATCTTCCGCACCCAGTTCTTCCATCAGATGGATTGTTTCCAAAAGAACATCTTCTGGGCGGCAGTCGGGACGGTCGATTTTGTTAATCACGATGATCGGCTTCAGGCCGACTTCCATCGCTTTTGTCAAGACGAACCGGGTTTGAGGTCGCGGCCCTTCGAATGCGTCGACGAGAATCAATGCCCCGTCCGCCATCTTGAGAACTCGCTCGACTTCACCGCCGAAGTCGGCGTGTCCAGGGGTGTCGATGATGTTAATTTTAACATCTTTGTACGGAATCGAAATGTTCTTCGAGAGGATCGTAATGCCTCGTTCCCGTTCGAGGTCGTTCGAATCGAGGATACAATCTTGCTGAAGTTTTGAATCACGGAGTTGCCCACTATGCTTGAGGAGAGCATCGACTAAAGTCGTTTTTCCGTGGTCAACGTGCGCAATGATCGCGATATTTCGAATGTCTTGGCGTCGCATCGGTTAACTCGATTCGCTGCACACAATTCGTGTGCAATTGGAATTCCTGGTGTTTACGTTCGAACCACTCGTCGAACAGATGAGTCGTAAAGCATGAGTCTCGTTGGTGATTTGAATTTGAAGGGGACAACCTGTCGGAGAGTCTGCCCAGACATCGCCCGGTCGCGCTCGCTTCATTTCACCTAGATGCGGAATAATAGGGAATTGATGTATGATTAAGGAGATCAAGAAGTGGGAATCTGTCGGGATTTTGCAGACTTCTCATTATAGAAAGTAAAATCGATCGATCTCAGACTGTTTCAGCGCCAGCATCAGAGGCCTGAACACTCTCATCTTGTAATTGTTGGTTGATATGACTCCCTTATATTTGTCTATTTTTCTGTCAGCCATCTCTCTGGTCGTTGGAATAAGTCTTTTGCTGGCCGCATTTTGGGGGGAGACACAGTCGCCTCAAAAGTTCTTGAGTATTCACAGGTTGTCAGTCGCACGCCTCGCATCAACGGTCTCTTTCGTGTTTCTGTTTATGGCAGCAGTCGCCGTGCAATTTCAGCGATCAACCGAGGAAATTTTTCGCAATTTCAGTTTCATTCAATTCGAAAACGGACAGTCACTGGTCTTTCTGCATGATCCGCTCTCTCTTTTTTGGTTACTTTTGACCTCCGGTCTGATGAGCCTTTTCCTGTTTCGAAATCGAAGTTCGAGCGAACCGGAGGAGTCGGCGGAAGGGCTTTCCTGTTTTCTCGGGCTGTTGTTGGTTTCGCATTTCCTGTTTTTATCGTGTGACGGACTGACTCAATGGTTGCTGCTGGGACTGAGTAACTGGCTGTTCGTCAGCTTGGTTCTGTTGCATTCGAAAACGAACGATCCGGTCCGGGCCCAAATTCTCGTGAGCCTGACCGTTGCGGACCTGTTCTGGATGCTTGGCCTGCTTGGGATCTATTTCATCACAGGCACATTCCAGATTCCATTCCTCACTGAACCAGGAGCTTTTGAAGGGCTGAGTGAATTGGCGACAGCGTTGATGACGACTTCCGTGTTGAGCCTGATGGTCGCTCTTGTGGTTCGGTTAGGGATGTTCCCGCTAATGACGTGGAGCAACGATTGCCTGAAGTCTGAATGGCGGACGGTGTCGCTGCTGATTTTTCCGGTAAGTCTTGGCGGCTTTCTCCTGTTTCGATGGTATCCAGTGCTGACGGTCTTCCCTGAGCCTCGAACATTACTGATCGGTCTCGCAGGGCTCTCGGCGGTGTTATTACCGCTTTCAGGGCTCTTTTATAAGGGACGAAGTCGAATGATCAGGATGATGAGCGTCCCTGTCTCCTTCGTCGCAATCGGGGTTGCAGCGGAGCCTCAGTTATGGCCTCAAATGGCTGCGCTCTTTGCTGGAACGATGATTTTGACAGTCACATTCTTGTTGACTGAAGATCAGGCTCCGCACCCTCTAAGAGTTGGAATCAAATGGGGGATGGTCGTCATTCTTCTTTGTGGAACAACCGGAGTCGAAGCTGTTCTGCAAGCTCTTCGCACAAGCGGAGAGACTGCAAGCATTCACGTCCCTCCAGTGATGATTCCGTTGATGGTTCTCTCGCTTGGGTTGTTCGTCTTCGGAGTGAGGAATGTTCTCGCTCCCCGACCTGAGGAACTGGGGGAGCACTCAATTGAAGGGAGGACGCCGATCCTGGCGGTTGGCTGCCTGATGCTTGTTTGCGTCTCGTTCGTTCCGTTTATTCTCGGTCCGGCATTTGTCAGCCCGTTCTCATCGTTCCGCTTTCTGGCCCCGATTATCACAGTTCCTGTGGTTGCGAGTGGCATCTTCATTTCCATGAAACTCCACAAGCAAACTCAAGGTGCGACGCCAGAACTTGGTTCGCTCGTTCGACTTTGTAAAAATGATTACTACCTGGAAACGATACTCGAGCGAGGAGTTGTGATTCCACTCGAAATCGTCTCAAGCCTGACACATCTGTTTGACAAATTCGTGTTGCGAGGCCTGATGAACTTACTGCCTGGTTGGGGGCAACGCGAAGTCAGCGAGACCTCTCAACTTATTGAAGAAGACAACTCACCTTCGCTGCAAGTGGGGTACATGTTGCTGGCGACTGCGGTGCTCGTAGTTGTCGTGTTCATGGGAAGGTAGAGCGTTTTCAATTTTCAATGCTTCACGAGCCGGTGAAGGTCACTTCATGATTTCATATTATGACTTCATAAAATGCTTGCCACGTGGGTTCACGTGACGGGCAGGAAGTTCAGCAAGCTTGATCGGAATCAAAATCAAGCTCTGCAAGCTCTTTGATCAGCTTGGTTTCAGAGAGGTCAAAGTGCAGCGGCGTGACGGTCACGTATCCGTTCAGCAGTTCGTTGACATCGGTTTCTGCTTCCAGTTGATGATTTCGAATCGGTTCCAGACCACTCCAGTAGTAGGACCTCCCGCGTGGATCGGTCCGCTTTTCAATCCTTTCGGATTGCCTTTGGACGGCCATCGGGACAATCTTGGTCCCTTGCGATTTCTGCTTTGATGAGTCTGGCAGGTTGATATTCCAGAGTTTGCCCGGTTGTTGGGAAGCGTCGAGAAGTTTTCTGATGATCGGGACGACTCGTTGAGCTGCCTGCTGATAGTCTGGAGGTGTGCCTTGTGATAACGATACTGCCATTGAGGTTTTGCCAAAGAAGGCTCCTTCGATGGCAGCTGCGACTGTGCCGGAATACAGAACGTTGATGCCAACATTGGCTCCGGCGTTAATCCCGCTGACGATCAAATCAGGTTCGCCCTGGCACAGTTCCAAAACTCCCATTTTCACGCAGTCAACCGGACTTCCATCGACGGCCCAGCCGAACTGCTCGTCCTGATCCATGATCTCATGAACCAGGATTGGGTGAAGATAAGTCACCCCCATCCCGACTCCGCTTTGCTCAGTCAGTGGTGCGACAACATGGACTTCGCCCAGTTCCTGCAAGGCATCTCGAAGTGCACGAAGACCGGGAGCGTAGATACCGTCATCGTTGGTGAGCAGAATTTTCATGAAATATCAAAGTCAATAGAAAGAGACACCGGAACAGCGCTCCGGTGTCTCTTCGATGTTTAGATTCAGCTCGAACCGAGCAGTCCATGAAGTCGTGGAAGGTGATCTTTACCGACACGACAAAAATTGGAAATGCTCCAGAACACTTTCGTGTTTCTTATGTCCGTGAAAAATGCGTTTCATTTGATGAACCACATCGATCGACGAGACAGGTCACATACATTTTGTTGAATTATTCAAAAATGCTCTAGGCTGGTTGCTCTAGACTGAGAAACTGCTTCCGCAACCGCATGAGCGGCTCACGTTTGGATTATCGAACGTGAATCCTCGTTTTTCGAGACCTTCGTAGAAGTCAATTGTGGTTCCATCCAGGTGCAGGTCGTGGTTCTTCTGAACAGCGACTTGAAGTCCATGCTGTTCCGCAACGTGATCCTGCTCCAGATTTGCAACTTCATCAAATCCGAATTTGTACTGAAAACCTGAACAGCCACCACCTGCGACACCAACGCGGACGACAGTCGCTTCGGGCATGTTTTGTTCGCTAATGACTCGTTTGATTTCCGCAGCAGCTTTTTCGGTGATAGTCACCATCGTAACTTCTCCCTCGCCTTGAAAGGACGAACAGAACAAATATGTGTTTCAAGAATCACTTACACTTACTCAACTTGAATGCAGATCAGGATTTCAGTCAATGATCTGAATTTTCGGTGTTGAGTTCGTATTACAAAATTATAGCAGCCTGTCTTGTAGGTGAAAGACCGTCTCCAATTGTTTTTATGAATCAGTCGTCGCCTGATCCAAGATAAGATCGGTCAATTCCTAACAAAACCTTCAGACTTGTTGAAGCAATTCCGAGTGCAATCCCAATCATGATAGCACGATTCCCAGCTGTATTGAAGATTTTCATGATGTAGACCGTCATCTGATCGATTTTCAATGCAGAGAAGGCATCTGGCACCCAGGCGGTCAATTGGACACCAAGATAGGTGCGTCCCAGTAAAACGATGAAAGCCGTTCCCAGTAACAGCGTTGCTTCCAGGTTTTTGGCCCGAAATGCACGAAATGCTGCAGAGGCGACATAAAACGCCAGCATCGCAAAGGTTGTTGTCATCAATGGTTGGAGGACATATTCATAAATCCACCAAAATGGATTTCCTTGAGCTGTGTATGAACCAGACCAGGGATATTTGATTTGATGCGATGCCACGAAAAGCCGACCGATGTCTGTTTTCCAGGCATATTGGGTCGCTGCGGGTTGGAAGAGAACCTCACGTTGTTCAGGAGTGAGTGGCCCAGTTCGAAGCAATTCCAGTCCAAGTGCTTTCAGAACATCTGCGTGCCGGGGGAGACCATTGATGAATTCGTCGATGGAGGCCAACTGCGCGGCGGTGATTTCGCCGAGTGAGCTCAGTTCCGTTTTCAGTTCTTCGGCAGTTTGCCCCGGCTCGTTGACGAAGAGTGTGACCGCCCTGATTTGCTCGGGGTTCAGCAATGTTGGTTCGGGAGTGGGAAGTTCCAGAACAAGTTCCTTCGCACCTGCCTGTTGTTCTTCGAGAAGTTCGCAAGCAGTCTTCTCTTTTTTGGGAGGAATCCCAGCCGTATTGATGGCGGCGACCATGACATCGGGATGCCATTCCGCAGCAAAGAAGTTTTTGAATGTCTCAGATTGTGCGTCTGTGAGTTTGCGACCAGCGTTCTCGATTTGAGCGAAAAGCTCTTGTTCCTGTGTGACAGTCAACGGCATCGCAGGCTCGAAGCCGGACCAACTGAAAACGATTTCTTTTTGCAACTCTGGGGAGAGCGGGCCGACAATCGTGATCTTTGCTTGATCTTCTTTAAAGTAGGCGTTCGCTTCTTCCGGAATCTTGAATGACTTCGGAATTCCACTCGATTGGATCGTTGTTGCTTGACGCGTTCGCGACGCAAGCTCTTCAATCGCCTGCGTTGCAATCTCCGATTCCGGCAAGAGTTTTTGTAAATCGGCCTGTCGTTCTTCGGTCAATACTCCTTTGAACGCCAGCGATGTGTGTGCCGGATAAAACCTGACGTGGTCTTGGAGTAAGCTTGGCTGCGATGCTGTGAAGAGCTTTTCGACTCGACACTGCCAATCGAGCGTCTCTCTGTATTTCAGCAGGTCTGATTTCTGGTCCCTGCTCATCCAACCGACGAAAATGAGTTCTCCATTTTCCTCTCGGAGCTGAGTACGGACGGATGCTGGAATCGGCTCGTCGTCCTCACGAGGAGGGAGTGTCCCGGCGACGCGGAACTCTGGCATCGCCTCAAGAGGAAAGGAGACGAATGTCTCCCCGTAGAACTCAACGTTTGACCTTGGTGGCGATCCAATTTTGAACAAGCCGAAGATCAACGTCACCAGGAAGGCGATAATCGTGATTGCCGAATATCCCCAACCTGGCTTCTTATCACTCATTGTCTTCAAGTGCAGCTTGAGCAAATTTCCGCCGCCGAGCACAAAGGCGATGGCTGCCAGAATATCAAACCACACTGCAGCGTCTTCACCCCACCCTTTCAGGTCAGGAATGAAGAATGAAACGATCAACACAAAACCGGCAATGGCGGTGATGAGTAATGGGACGGTGCGTTTCATGTCTTAAGCTGTTATGTGTAAGAAATTTGCAATAGCTTAGCAAAATGAGTGATGACGCATCAGTCTGGGGTGATTTTCATCCTACAGGGATCGGTGTGGCTGTCCGGATACTCTCTGCTTCTGCATAGCAAAGCTTGAGGGCGTCACATGCCAATTCTCCAGAAAGGACTTTAGGAGCCACCCCGGCCTGGACGCCATCGACAGCTGCCTGAATTTCGTCTGTGAATGCTGCACACCATTCGCCGCTGCCACCCGGATCGGGAGTTTCGATCGGACCTTCATTCGGAATGACGGTTAATGGTCGATTGACTACCCAGTCATCTCCATAGGTTCCGCAGTCAAATTGAATTGTCGCTTGTTCGAGAATCAATTCGAAGCTGTGTGCAAATTTTAATTGCCCTGCTGCGATTCCTCCGCTGATGCAACTGACTGTGACATCGGGATCGTCATACAGATATTGAGTGCAAACGTGATTCACGAAACCTTCTTTAAGTAGCCCTCGCGAGAAGACTTTCGAGGGGACACCACAGAGCAGTCCGATGTAATGGTTGTCGTGGATATGCAGATCGATTCCCCAGCCACCGAGTTTTTTGAAGTCTTTGATATCTGATGACCAGTCTGGTGGCGCAATCACACGTCGGAATGCAGCTGCCTGCAACTTTCCGTAGGTTCCATTCTCAACAACATTTCTCACCCAAGCAAACTCTGGGAAGAATGGAAGCACTTGGGCCACCATCAGCAATTTGCCGGATTTTTTCGCCGCAGCCAGCATTCGTTCAGCTGCTTCAAGTTCAATAGAAATCGGCTTTTCAACGAGAACATGCTTGCCCGCTTCGAGAGCTTCGATTGCGATCGATTCATGCTTTTCGGTCGGCAGGCAAATATTCACCATGTCGATATCAGGGTTTGCCAGCAGGTCTTTGTAGTCTGCGTATCCTGTCACCCCGGTGAGATCTGTCTTTTCACTTCCACGTGGTCCGAAGTTTCCTTGGATACTTGACCAGTCACCAGCGAGTTTTTTCTCGTTTCGGGTTGCAAATGCAACCACTTCTCCACCTTGAACCTTCTTCGCTCCTTCGAAGTGAGTCATCCCCATGAAGCCAAGACCAACAATCCCAATTTTTACCGTCATCTTCCTCATCCTTCTTCAACCAAGACAAACATCCTCGCACGGTATCAAAGCAGTCCACGTCCGCCAACCATGACAGGAGTTGAATATGACCGAAGACGATTTCAAAAATGGAGTCGCCGTGTGGGATGCTTCACAGAATCTATCGCGCGTCTGGTCGATATTATTCATCGGAGCAAAGTCGATGCTTCAAGGAAATGAAAGCTCGATATGTGATGAACTGACCGAAGGAGTGAGTATTGGACGTCTGATTGAAAAGCTGATTGAAAGATCGTTCAGGGAAATCCGCTGCGGTGCGGGTTGCGAAGTTTCTGGCGGTGATCGTTTGTGGCTTGAGCGTTACTTCTGGTGTTGGTTTGCACCAGGGCACCGCTTGGAAAACAGCGGCCCGCATCGCAGCAGGTTTCCACGGACATGATCAGCCATGATCGAATAGGACTACCATTTGATCTGTACGAATCGATCTGCACGACTTCAGTCAGGCCTTGCTTTCAGCACCGGAAAGCAAAAGTAGGCATTCCAAACCAGCACGCTGGCTTCATTGCGCTGCTTCGCATTTTTCGAATAGTATCCGCGTTCCGCCTCGTGACGGGCTGTCAGTGAAGTCATGACGCAGGTCTACCGGTCTATCTGACAAAAGTAATCGAATGTCGCAGTCTCTCTTTCGTATCCATGTCCTTGTGTTAGCAGTCAATGTCTGCGATTAGGCAGACCTAGGGCAAAAAACGAAATCTGAGTGGTTCAATTGCAGAGATTCAGTGTGAATTGACTCATCAGTGAACTTTGATTATTTCGCTTTTTTCTCCAGAAGCTGCGGGGTTCTTCGTTGTGAGCGGTCTCCCGGAGAGGTAATTTTAAAGAACAAAGTTCTACACTTTCCATTCAACGCACTCCCGTTTGGCAGTGACACAATGAGCCGGGCAGTTCATTATCTTTCAATTTGCACTTTTGCATTGCTTTTGATTCCAAATCAAGGGCGAGCGGCAATGGTCACTCTTGATTTTGATTCGTTTGCGAATGGCCAACTGGACAACGAAACCTTCAATGCATTGGGGATTCAGTTCAGTGAAGATCTTGAGATTGTTGATGGCTCAACGATCCAATTCGGAAATACTGGAAAGGCTGCTCAAAATTTCCTCATCCCTGGTGGAGACATTTCTGCGATATTCGTTGGGACTGTGACCAGCGTAAGTTCAATTTCTGTTCTCGCTGGCGATTCAGGTGGGGATGAAGACACAGTCACTTTGAGAGGGTTTAACGCAATGAACGTCTTAGTCGACGAAGCAATGTTCACTGGTTCGACCGCTCAAACGCTCTCGATTTCAGGAGCTGGGATCACTCATTTCATCATTCTGCAGGTCAATGGGATTGCCATTGATGATCTGACTTTCACTCCCGAAACCGAATCCTCTGCTGTTCCGGAACCGTCTGCAATTGTCTTATTCGGGATCGGTCTCGTGTGTGTCGCGATGGGGCATCGTCGACGGCGTCACTCTTTGATCGCTTCGTAGAGTGATCTGATTCTCGTATCGCTTCCGCTTCATCGCTTTGAACTTTCGTCAGCACTCGCGACGCTGGCATCCACTCTCGGCAGGTTTCTTGTCCGTTCCCTTCGTTCTCAGCGAGCCAGTTAGTAGAATTTTCGATAGCAAATTCAATCTTGGTTTTTCGCCCCACATCGAGACGAGCGGCCTCTGAAATCATGAAAGTGACCGTCACGGGCACGACGAACATGGGCACGACAAAGATTGAAAATGCTTCAGACGGTATACAGAACCGTTCGGACTTTGATTCTCACCTGGATGGATAGCCTTTCATGTCGTATCGGTTTGTTGTCACACTCATCGTCTGTCTTCAATTTATGCCCACGCTTCATGCTGAAGAACCAGTGAAGCATATCATTCTTGTGAGTGTGGACGGACTCTCGGGCAGCTATCTGAACGATCCGCGTGCTGAGCTTCCAAACTTGCGAGCACTCGCTGCCAAAGGGGCTTCTGCTGAAGGAATGCAAACCAGCTTCCCCAGTGTCACCTGGCCGTCGCATACCTCGCTGATCACGGGCAGCCATCCTGCGAAGCATGGCGTCATCGGAAATTCCGTCTGGAATCGAGAGACCGGCAAGCCTGTGGTCTATATCGGTGATCCGGTGCTGACCAAACAACAGGCGATCCGAACCCCAACGCTCTACGACATCGCCCACGCTGCGGGACTTTCGACGGCAAGTGTGATCTGGCCTTGCTCGAACGGGGCTGACACCCTGAACTGGGTCATCCCGGATTCAAATAAGCAGGAGCTGCACGATCGCTATACAACTCCCGGGTTTGCCGAGGAGCTCAAGAGTGCGGGGATCGATATCTCTCCTCTGGGAGGATGGGGCTGGGGGAAACAGCACTCGACCAATCGAGATTTGCTCTATACGCAAGTGACGAAGTATCTCCTTGAAAAACATCGCGTCAATTTAATTCTGGTTCATCTCATCACCCCCGATGGAGTTGAGCATGCTTACGGTCCGAATACCCCACCGGCCTATGCAGCCGTTGCAGAAAGTGACCAGCGTATCGGGGAAATTTGGGCTGCCTTACAGCAACCGCCTTTCGCAGGAAACTCGACTCTGTTTGTTGTTTCCGATCATGGGTTTGCTCCATATGAAAAGCTGATTCGTCCGAATGTCGTTTTGAAGGATCTTGGACTCATTGAAACGGATGACAAAGACAAGGTGACGCATCGTTCCGCATGGTGCGTTGCTCAGGGAGGTTCAGCATTTATCTATCTTTTCGATGAATCAAAACGGGAAGAACACTCGAAAATGCTTGTCCAAAAATTTGGTCAAACCAAAGGTGTTCAAGCAGTCATCGAGCCGAAGGGGTTTGCAGAGTTGGGAATCCCTGACCCGAAGAAGAATCCGGAAGCTCCTCACCTCGTCCTGACGACAGGTCCTGGGTATTCGTTTGCAAACAATACTTCCGGTCCAGTCGTGATCGATGCCGGAGGACTCAAAGGTTCGCATGGACATGATCCTCGTCCTGATTACATGCACGCGATGTTTATCGCAGCCGGCAAGGGGATTCGCCCCGCAACAAAACTGGACATCATTCAGAATGTCGATGTTGCACCGACGATTGCCCATTTACTGGGGCTGAAGATGGACGCCGATGGGAAAGTTTTGAAAGAGATTTTGAGTGAATAGCCCGGCCGGATCAGGTTTCTGGAACAGACAGGCAAGTTGCTCACGATAAAGAATTGGTACTCAAATTTAAGGAACGACTGATGATTGAACAGCTGAAATCGACATCCGATAAAACGATCGGCTTCAAGCTTTCCGGGAAGCTTCATGATGAAGATTACAAAACGTTCGTCCCGCTTGTAGATGCCGCGATTGCTGAACATGGCAAAGCAAGACTGCTCGCTCAGTTCCACGATTTCCAGGGTTGGGATGCGAAAGCATTGTGGGACGATATCAAATTCTCGACAACGCACTGCACGAAGATTGAAAAGATCGCGTTAGTCGGCGAGAAGAGTTGGGAAAAATCGATGGCCACTGTTTGCAAACCATTTACTAAGGCAAAGGTTCAATACTTTGAAGCTTCCCAACTGGAAGATGCCTGGAAATGGCTCGAAGAAGAGTAAGTCTTGACAACTCCACGATTTGTTTTGAATTTGTGCCTCGTGGATATGTGCGATTTTCCAAAAGAAAAGCACTCTCCACGGGCACGACAAGTATTGAAGATGCTCTAGTTTTTCTGAGGTTGCAACTCTGGTGAGCGTGCTTTGGAAATGTCGTTGAAGTATCGACGGATTAATTTTTGATACTCTCCCGAAGCCTTCTTTTGTGAAGACTCGAGTAGCTCAGTTTGAAGCTCTCCCGGGAGTTTACCCCAATCGCGTTTGGACATGTTGGATAAATCGATTTGCATTTGCATCAACTCTGCAAGTTGCTGAGTCGACCCAAAGTCGGAAGCTTCATTGCCAGATCCGCTGCTACTTTCCTGGGCTTGTTGATCGGAGTCACCCGGTTTCTGTTGCGACTGTGACATCCCAGATTTCCCCGCAGCCTGTCGCATGGACTGAGCAGCCTGTCGAAGTGCCTCAGAAGATGATGGCTGTTGTCCCGACTGTGAGGGATTGCCTTCTTTCTGCTGACCTTCACCTTCTCCACCGTCCATCGGTTGATCTTGAGAGGTTTCTCCTTTATCAGGCTCCCCGTCTTGATCTCCCTGTGTTCCCGGAGTCGGTTTTCCAAGTTGCTGCAACATTTCGCCCGCTTGATTGAGTTGACGAGAGGCTTGAGCAACCTGAGTCCCAACTTCTGCGGGGACGATAGAATCGGACTGCTGATCTTGCTCTGGGGAAGTCTTTTCCGATGCGCTTTTCTGCATTTCGCCTTGTTGATTTGGTTGAGCTTCGTCGCCTGGTTGCCCCGATTCACCTGGTTGCTGCGTGGTCGGCTTTTGCTGGCCGCTTGCTTCCATTACTTTCTGAGAGGCTTGGCTCAGAGAATCCGCAGCTTGTTGCGCCTGTTTGCTGGCTTGACCCTGATTGCTTTGCTCGGCTTGCTCACTAGATTGTTTCATCGCTTCCTGAGCTTGTTGCGCCAGTTGCTGAGCTTCGCTTCCGGATTGCGCTTGTTTTTCTCTGTTGATCGGATTCGAGGCCAACTCCTCAGTCCGCTGTTTGAGTTCGTCAGCAAGTTGTGCAACTTCTTGTTGGTTCTGCTGTTGCATTTGAGTCTGCATTTCCTTTTGAGCACTCTGGCTTTTCGCAACGTTTTGCAGTTTCTCTGCGACTTCGGATTGTTGCTGTGCGGCCTGTTGAGCCGCTTGTTGAAGTGCTTTGGGGGCTCCTTGCTGTTGCAGTTGTTCCGAAAGGTTTTGTGCAGATTCAACGGCCTGTTGAGCTTTTTGGGCAGCTTGAGAGGAGTCGAGTTGTTGCGCCTGATCTGAAGATTGCTGCGACTGCGTTGCGAATTGCTCGCTTGCCTGCTGAGCCTCCTTGCTTGTCCCTTCTTGACTCTCAACAGCTTGTTGAATTTGCTTTGCGATGTCAGCCAGTTGTTTCTGCTTCTCCAATAGATCTGGATAGTTCACGTTTTCCTTCGCGGAATTTTCTGGTTTTGCATCTGTAGTCGTTTTTGTTGTCGTTTCATTTTCGATCTTCGCATCGGCTTGATCCTCAGCCGTCTGGTCTTGAGTTGCGGTTGCTTGGGGAGGGGGCTCTATCCCGGCGATAAGCTTTTCGAGTTGTTCGACCGACTTCGAAAGTTGTTCCGCAATTTCCTGAGCCTGTTGGGCCTGCTTTTTTGTATCAACTTTCGATTCATTCGGAGTCTCAGTTTCCTTCTGGGATCTAAGTTTCTCAGCAAGTTTTTCAAATTGTTTTTGTGCCTGGCTCTGTGCTTGAGCTGCATCGGTCGTGTTGCCTTCAGCCAAGTCAGCTTGCGCTTTCTGCAACAGTTTGGCAGCCTGTTCGGCGTCCTGCATTGCCTCCGGTTGTTCAAGACCTTTTTGCAATTCATCAGCTTTCGAAGCAACGTCGTTTTGCTGTTTCTGAACGGCCTCTAATTCCTTTACGGTCCGTTCCGCAGATTGCTTCGCAGCCTTCGCTAGATTCTCTTGCCGTTGAGAGAGCTCGTCAGTCCGTTTAGCAAGTTGTTCGAGCTGCTTCTCCAATGTTTCAGCTGCTGCATCTGCGAGCTCAGGGCGTCGCTCAAATAGATCGTTGAGCGTGTTGCTGAGTTGCTGATGATCTTCCCAGGCTTCACGATGATCAGCATCCCATGCTTTCTGTTTGGATTGCTGTTCAGCTTGCTGGTTTGCGATCGGCATAGGTTCAGCAGGTTGAGTGTTCATCTCTTTTTGTCGCTGTTCTAAATCTTCGACGCTATTTGCCAGTCTTTCCGTTTGATTCGCCAGGCGGCCCAACTCCAATAAGTCACGTTGTAAGTCAGCAATTTCTTTATACTTTTGTTGCAGTTCATCTAATTGCTTGGCTGCATCATTGAGTTGCTCCGACGCTTTAGCGAACTCCTGAGGCTTTTGTTTCAGCTCGGCTTGCTGAGCCTGCTTGACACTCTTGCTGGCTTCTTCCAGCTTACCCTCAGCGATCTCTCGAGTCTCTTTTGCGATCTGGTCAAAGAGTGGTTGTTGCTCGAACAATGCACTCAGCTTTTCCAATTGCTGTTGCAACTTTTCAAGTTTCTCCTGCATTTGTTGAACATCTTCTTGGGCTTCCCATTCTTCACGATTCGCGTTGGCTTCTTTGGCGTCCTGTTCGAACTGACGGGCCTTTTCTTTTTGTTGTTGCAGTTCCGTTTTCAGTGTCTCAATCACTTGTTCCGTTCGCTGCTGTTGTTCAACAATAGTTTGCTCTCCGTACGGTTTTGCGTCGGAGCGGATGAGCAAAGATCGTGTGATCGTCCACGATTCATTCGGCTTGGGAACGGGACGTTCATCCGTTGCCCGTCCACGGAGAGTCAATCGCATTCCAGGTTCAAGTTTGAGTGGTGAGAGGTCCAGCCGGAAAGAATGAGTCAATGCACGTCCCTGATCTCTCAGGTTTTCCATTTTGAGGATTCCCTGTTCGTGAAATGCTTCGGTGCGAATCATTTCATAATGCAATTCGACGGAACTCATTCCGAAGTCGTCGATCACTGAAACCGGAATATCAAGGACATCGTCCGGACGGACTGCAGTGTTCTCTTCATGATCAGTAAATTGAATGAGAGGAGGCTGGTCAGCATCGATGGTGAGCCGACGAATGGCACTTGTGTCCGATGCGAGTCCTTCTTTGTCAATTCCTCGAATCACGAAACGTCCAGAGGGAGAATTTAAAGAGAGGACTTCTTCGATTGACGCAAGTTGCTTGTCAGCACTTAATATAAATTCTGTCCGCTTGAAGATCGGGAATCCTCCTGGAAGAGTTTCAAGCTTCTCAAGTTGCTCCGGGGAAGCGGTTCCGTCGAGCCAGAGAATTTCAGCCTTTTCAATCGGCTTGTTAAATCTTGCTGAAACATCCCATCGTGACTGCTCAATGACACGGATTTCTCCCAGCACCAGATCATGAAATTGTGCTGGATGCCCCGTGTACGCGGGCGGAGAAATTTCAACTTGCAGCTCCTCGACAACTGGCAGCGGGACAACATTGATTCGATACGACCGGGTTTTTGAACGTGCGGCAGAAACGTGATAAGAAAAACTTCGTCCGATCCGCGGCAGCGTTCCGATGTAACTCTCTGTCTTTTGGTTCCAGTCGAGTCGACGAGCCTCCGTTGGACTATTATCTGTAGTCCATTCTAACCACGCCGATTTTGGCAGAGTTCCTGGCTGAAACCTCCATCCCGCTTTCACTTCAATGGTGACGTCACTCCCTTGTGACACCGTGCGGTCCCCATCAACAACTTGCAGGATCAAATTCTGAACTCGTTCGTAGTTGCCCCAGGGATTTAAAAATCGGGAGACCAGAACTGCGTAAGCATCTCCCGCGAAGAGCGTGGGCAACAGAAGTGCCAGACAAGCAACTCCTCCCCACCAGCAACGACGCACAGAGCGTGATGCATCGATGGAATCAGCGAAGTCCACGCGTTTCGAAAGGCTCACCGTTTCCTGCATCAACCATTTCTTCATCATTGGAGAAGCATCTGAATCGGAGTACTCATCCAGTTCGACCGCAGAGAGCAAACGCTCGTTAAGTTCCGGGTATTGTTGTTCAACAATCGCAGCCAGTTCATCGTCCTGGACCCGTTGAGTCATCGGCCGAATGATCCAGAAAGCGACTCCAACGACTGACAAACCTGCTGCAACCACCAACATCCCCAATCGAACGACGACAGGCAGATCGAAGAAGATGTCCATTAGAATCGCGAGCCCGACGGCTGTCGCGACTGAGAAGAGTGTTAATCCAACTCCTCCTGCGGCAGCCACTGACCGAATTCGAGTCCGCAAACGTTGGAACTGTAAAGCAATGATCTCAGGCATTTCCGGCTTCATTGTGTCTCTCCGAAGGACATTCCAGCGCAAACTCGAGAATTCTCAATGCTTGTCGTGCCTTTGAAGATCAGTCTCTTAACTTCATAGGCTGCTTGCTACCGGGAAGAACGTGCGGACCAGGATTCGATTTCTCCAGTGATTCACCGAACATGAGATGGCAGTATGTCGACGTCCGGCAGGCACTCTCACGAGCATGCAGGCATTTGCGACATTTCATTTCAGGTTCGAGAAGAGACTGGAAAACTGACGTAACCCCGAGTCTGAACTCCCTTTCTGGCAATCAGTCAACTGAGAATTATTCTTCTACAGAGTTTAACAACAGGAAAAACGCATTCGATAGCCCGAACTCAACAGAAAACAGACTCTTCATGATGAATCATCCCAAAACCGACAGGTTTTCGATAAATCCTTCGAAGACCAATCCCGATTCAGGCCGTCTCAATTTGGCTAGAGCAGTTTGCTCTACCGTGTGCCCGTGAAGAACGCATTTCTCTAGTAAGATGCTGTTCGCTACGAGGCGGATCCTGCAAACCAATTCGAAAGGTGCTCCATTCAGAGAATGAAAGCGATGCAAGCATGCTCATTTTTGAACGCATTTAAGGCTCTGGATGGAAATCTTTTGAATTTATCACTCTGACTTATTGAGGCTGAACAGTGATAACACACGAACCGGCAAGATTTGCGGCTTTGGCTGAACATGTTTTCGTTCGCTGTATCACTTGCGTGGTAAAGCGTTTAGGTGAATTTCGAAGTGTTGAAACGGGCACTAGATCCTTGAGGGTCTCAATGAAACCAGAAACAGGTAAAAACGTATTGACCGGTTTTGAAGCACCCCGTATGTTTCCCGTCATCGAAAGCTTGATGAGTGGCTTTCGAAGGTCCGGCAAACGCTCATCGCCCCCGGGAATAGATTGAAGTCCTCAGCCCCCCTAGGACTCTCTGTTTCCGGGATTTTTTATTTTATGGCTTAAGTTATGCGGTCAAATGTGGTGGCTGCGATTCCGCGCAACGTGGGCGCAACGCTGGGAGCTTAATCTTCATTTAATTATGAAAGATTTCTGGACTTTTAGCGTACTTTTATAGATTGCAATGTGTCTGATAGTCGTACTATTGTGTAAGGTCTTGAATATGAAGAGACATCTTCTTCCAGAGGAAAATACGATGTCCAATGTGCAAATCGATGATATGCGCAATAAAATTGGAAATTACAGCACCGAGCAGACACAAATCCGCCTCAAGTTGAGAGGGATGCGCAATGATCTCGAGCAAATTCTAAATGCTCGAGTCGATGATTTTGATAAAATCATTTGCTTTGACGAAGAAGTCCGGCTGAAAATCTACAAAGGTGAACTGCCAGATTCTGCCGAGACTCTCTCGCTAGTAATGCAGTTAATCTCGGATTGGTACGATAATTGTACTCAATTTGTAGAAGAGTTCAGATTTCTCGAAGAGAAAGGTATGCCTGTTCGCCGTTCGGAAAAGTTTTTTGAATGCTACCATTCTGCGAAAAGTATGTTGACCGACGACTCAGAATTCTTCACGGAGGACAGTCTTCTGCCACTGGAAGAACGAGCCGTTAAACGATGCAGGGCTAATGAGTGTGAGTCAATATAGCATCAGTGCGCCAGAAAATTGCAGGACTCCAGAGTGGTGGGATTGTTTTAATTCCCTTCCCGTGAAGATTACGGAAATTGCTGAAGCTGCTTTTGAAAAATTCAAGGCTGACCCTTCCCATCACTCACTGAGAAATCATCAGTTAAAAGACAATCGAAATAGTAAGCAACGCTTGAACAGCCGATCTGTTTCCATAACTATGCAGTACCGTGCTTTGTATGTCATTGAAGGTGACAGAAATGTCTGGTACTGGATCGGGTCTCACAGCGACTATGATACGCTAACTGGAAAAAAATAGCCCTTTGCCGAGGGCACTGGGTCATGATTATTAGCGTTCTGATGTTTCAAAAAGATCCCGAACGGAAGCAACATCAATAAGCAGATCTCGCGAACCGTCGATTTTCCAGAATCTCAACTTGCCATCCTTACACCACTGGCGAACCGTGCGATTGGTTCGGCGAACCATCCTCGCAACTTCGGTTGTGGTCATCGTCTCGTCCGGCAGTTCGTACGGCGTTTTCAAAGTCATCATGAACCTCAGTCAGTGTTAAAAAAACGCCCCCGACAGTTTCCCGCCGAGGGCGCACGGATGGTTGTTGTTAGCTTCTACGTGAGTTCAGAAACTCTTCAAGGTATTCTTGGCATTCTTCGCGAGTTGCTTGACCAAAGCGAATGTTGTCAACGTTCACGCGGAATGTGAGAACATCATCGCCTTCAATACAGAATTCGTACTCGCAAGGCTGAAGGTGATGAACCTCGAGTCTTTCCATCGGCTCTTCTTCCGCAATTGTGGTATCGGCATCATCAATCTTCCGAAGACGCTTCACGTGAATGGCCCAGTGCTTAATCTTGCGGCCTGACTTCACAAACGCTCCGTTGACGCTCTTCAATTCACGCCGAGCTTCGCAGTTCATCAAACGGGATGCTTGAACTGGTGGCATGTCATACTCGGTTTCGGCTTGCCAGTCTTCAGGAGGTTGAATTCTGAGAACGTGGAAGCCTGCCGGACTGTAGGTGACAACGTTCCAATGCGGACAGTGAGGGCTCCTCCTGAGCACATCCCGATTGAGCTTCACCGCCATCTCATTGGCGATGGCCCTAGGCATCTTGATAGACCGTTCACCCGGTGTGGTTGTCAATCCCCCCGGCTCGAAGTCTCGACTAACCGGAATCAGCATGACGCATGAATCACCAGCTGCCTGGTGCATTGGGAATGTTGGCCGGTTGAACTGGTCAATCTGTGGAAGTTCTTCACTTTCCAGTGCATCGGCCAAGTTTTCAATTGATGTGAATGAGCGAATCATCGATAATCCCTTGAGTTGCCTGAACGCTTCTGCCAAGAATTCCGTTCAGGTTGCTGAGTGTGAGCCGTTGCAAACCATTTGCAGCGGCTTTCTTTTTGCGCTGGTCCCGGATGCTTCGCCCTTTCCACGAAAAAAACCGCGTGATGATCAGGACTAGTGAACACCGCGCGGCTTAAAATCCGAGTCAAACCCGGCTGAATGAATTGTAGTCAGCAAAACGCCCTAGTCCGACGTTCCGCTGTGAACCAAAGGTACGCAACGTGAACCGATGGTGTCAACTGTGATTGCATGGTTCACGTCATGATGGTTACAAATCCCGTATGACTGAGAAACGATTGAACATCCGCTGTACTTCTGACTCGCAATACGAACTGTGGGCAAAGGCTGCTGAATTAGATAAACGAAAAATCAGTGATTGGGCGAGAATCCAATTGGATCAGATCGCAGCTGAACAAATTGAAGCCGCCGAGAAGAAACGCAAAAAGTGAATCAGGTGATAACTGTCATAAGTGACAGTTGGTAGCCTCGGATATCCGAGCCTGCCCCTGAGTCCTCCAACCTCGGATATCCTAGGTTGTCTCTAAGTTTTCCAACATCGAATATTCGACGTTGTTCAAGTGTCACTAGCGACAACTGGCAACGTTGCCAGTTGCTTGGAAACAATTTGTTCCCCTGTCCGGCAGGTGTGAACGTTCACACCTGAGTCTCTACCTGAACTGTGAACGTTCACAGTTGTTTTTGGTCGCCATTTCCGGACGTGTTCTGAGTCGGCTTTCCCATCGAAACGCATCAGGACGCAATTGTCGGCTGCCACTATGGCAAAATCATTCACCTTTGTTGTTCTGCAAGTTATCAATCGGATTCTTCTTGTTTCTGGCGTCACGTTCTGCCGCTTCTGCGTTGCGTCTTGACTCGACTTGAATCTTCAGCAAGTTGCTGTTCATCTCGTTCAGCAACCGTATCTGTTCATCGATCAGCTTGTCATTGCGGTTCCCGACTGAACTCTTCAGTTGACTCAATATCTCGCGAGCAACTTCAGTCGATGCGGTTCCCCGATCCGCCCCCCTCCCGATGACTTGTGCTTCAACAGCTGCATCGAATCCGGTTCGCAGTTCCTGCTTCTTCAGTTCGGATGCTTCGGAAGAATTGATTGTGTTAAGTGTCAGTTGACGTGCCGCTTCACCCCGAGCCAAGTCTCCTGAATCAAGCTGGAAGTTCTCGATGTTCGCTTTTGATTGATTGATGGCATTTCGGAATTGCCCGCCAACCGTGTCGAGTCCGCGAATCTTCCGAGTCTGTTCATCGAAGGCTTTGACGTTCTGTGCATCGTCTTTCTCGTCGAGCGAACCGATCCCCTGTTTTGCAGCTTCGAACTCTTTCATCGCTTCCGGATCGGCTGAGAGCATCGCTTTGATGGCTGGTGTTGCCTTCGCTTCAAACGAATTCGAGCCTAGAAACGCCTCTCTCAATTCTGGATTTTGCTGAAGTGTCTGGATTCGCTCTGTGGTGGTGTTTCCAGCAACCCCGGCCTTTTCCAGTTTTTGCGATAGATTGATTAACGCAGACGATGAGGTTTCCCCTGTCTGATCGGCGGAAAGGTTCGCCAGCGTTACGAACAGTTCCATTGACTCTTCAACTGAGTTGCCCGTTTGACGTACCGCGTTCACAGCTGGCGTTGATGATTTCGCGAGTTGATTGACCGACAACATTCGTGCTGACTTCTGAGTGCCGGACAAGAAGCCAAGAATCGCCTTTGGAGCTTTCGATTCACCGAACTTCGCGAAGTCTCCAACCGCACCCGTGAGTGCTGCCGCTTCGTCCGGATCGCGAGTGAATTCAAGTGCCGCTGTGGTTGCGTCATAAGCAAACTGATTTGATCCGGAACCCTTAGCGGAAAGTGCCGGCCCAAATGCCTGGCTGAAGATATCAACCGATGTGCCGGTTGCTTTCGCTCCTGCTAAAACTTTCTTGTCGAGCTGTTCATCGGTGATTGTGTCATCGGCCTTGAAGTTGGTTTTCAGCTTTGCGAACGATCCCGCCGCACTCTCGTTCGTCTTGACGACTTCCTGCATCCGGTCGTGAAACTTCGTGAACTCTTTGTGAAGTTGCAAGACTGCCGCTGTGCTTGCGACAAGACCAGTTTTCAGTGCATCGCTGAACAACCCTGATGCACGTTCAGAAACCTTGAACTCTTTTCCTAAGACGCGAATCGAGCCGCCCATCTCATCGGCTTTTTTCTTCGATTCTGTGTACTTCCGGACTTCTTCATCCTTGAGTTTGTTGAATTCCTTCTGAGAGATCCGGCCCGCATCCAGATCTTTTTTATACTGCCTGAGAGTCGTGTTGTACCGCTCCGCTGGCGTTTGCACCTTCTTCAATGCCGCTTCGAGTTCTCGCGCCCGCTTCCGTTCCTCGCGTGCCGCCTCGCTGCTCTGTTTCTTGATTGATTCGAGCTGCTTTTCGAGCTTCAGGTTCTCTTTCTCAACCTTTTGAGCTTCTTTGACGTACTGGTCGGCATCTCCAGTAATCACAATTTTTGCATCAGACATTTTTCAGATTCTCCTCGATGCTTCGGCAAGTGACGATGCCGCACGCCAAGACGAGTGAATTGCGAATCAACTGCATTTCATCTTCGTCGTGGATAACGAGTGTTGCCCCGGTTCCGATGCGTTGCATCAGTTCTGCAAGTTCAATTCGATTGTTCAGCAACCGCTTGATGGCTTGCTCAACGTGCAATTCGTTTTCTTCTTTCGCCTGGACAAGTTGAGCCCGGCAGAGTTGTTCATCGATCATCCGTTTTATTCCCCTGGAATGTTGACGACTGGGGGGGATTGGTTCTGAATACCCTTTGACGATGCGGCAAAAAAGTCCGAATCCATTCAGAAGTAGAGACCGCTCTGTAATGTCCAGATCGTCAAGATAACCCGTCGTAATTTTATGATTGACCTTCTCGAGATCTGCTTTCACCAGCGCGAACAATCTCAACTCTCGATTGAGTCTCTCGTTCTCGAAATCTCGCTCACCTTCGTTCTCGCTCATCTTTTTCACCTGTTAATAAAATAAGGTGGGTCGTACTTACTCCTGATACGACCCACCCGGGAGGTTGCTGTGACCATTGAGGAAAATCACAGCAACAATAGATTACGAATTACCCTGGTAGAGCCCTCGGTAATCGATAGCCTTCGCTGCGAAGCTCTGGCGAATTTTGTACCGCAACGTGTCGTTGACGAAACCTTCCTCGACAGTCAATGATGGTGACTCTTCCCCTTGCAGGAATGTGAGTTCGACCGTGTCAACCTGTGAAGAATCAGCCGCTAAGTACCATCCTGATTCACTGAACGCGTCGAGTTGGCCCTCAACGACCGGGATCAGTCGGCGTGGACCGCTTGGACCATACAAGTTCACAACACCGGAGTTGAAACCGGGTCGTGCTGCATCTTCATTGGATGAGGATGTTTGAGTCGGATCAGCTGTTGACGTGATGATCTGAAGTCCTGTGTCTGACAAAGAAGCAGGAATGATCAAGAATCGTGGCATGATGTTCAGAATCGTGTCAGCTTTCAGGCCTGACTGAGTCATCATCTTTTTATATGCCGTGTTCAACGCGGAATTGTTCAAAGCGTTACTGTCAAGATTTGCATGATCAGTATGGAACAAAGCTTTGTTGTCACTGAGTTTCTTGTTGCC
Source organism: Thalassoglobus sp. (assembly GCF_048270125.1). NCBI lineage: Bacteria > Pseudomonadati > Planctomycetota > Planctomycetia > Planctomycetales > Planctomycetaceae > Thalassoglobus > Thalassoglobus sp. Next base: position 44,690 of record NZ_JBLWTN010000014.1, read on the forward strand.
AGTCAACACCGCGTAAACGGCTTTGTTGATCCGGCGCCGCATTGAGTTCCCCTGCATTTGCGGGATTCGGCTGATGGCGTTCAGATCATCATTAACGATCGCTTCCAAAGTGATTGAGAAGATTTTTCCATTTTTCTCAACCGAGTAAGTTTCCTTCGAATCGTTCGCTTCCGATTCGTTGTAGTCGTCACCCTCTGGAATAACTTCCGGATCATCCAGTTCCCCGAATCGAACGCGGGACAACTCCTTATAGTCTGGCGTTGAAGGTGCTTGACGAACCCAAAGTGGATAAGTGACCGCCGCTTCATCGTAAGAAGCAAGCAATGTTTTTGTGGCTGCGTTCAACAACAGGTTTGAAAAACTGCCAGTCGAATGGAAAGCGCCTTCCCCAGCACGGCTGAGAGTTACGAACCCTCTCTGAGTCATGGCACGTTCACAAATCGCTTGTGGTGAAAGTCCGGTGATTCGCTCACCAGATCGTTCCAAGAACATGCGAGCAATTTCAGGTAGCCTTCTGTATTGAAAGTCTTCCGAGCCTTCAGACGGGTTTTCAACAATCTTCTGAATCGCCTGGGCGCGTCGAAGTGAGTCAATGTCGTTGTTCGCTTTGGCACGTTCAACAGCACTGAAAGGCCTGAGACCAGCCCCCTGAACACATCGTGTTACGAGAGCATCAGAAGCCGCGTTGTAGAACTTTTCACGGTCTGACTTTCCGTACTCGATTCCCTGTCCCGGTCCAATTGGAACACCACCCTGATATTTTCGAAGAATCGTCTGCGCGACTTCCGGCCCTGTCAGACCCTCGTCAATCATTTTCGTGCGGACAGTTTCTTCCACTTTGTGTTTTCGACAGAGTTCATCGATTTCCTTGATGCGTTTTCGCTCAAGAATAATTCCAGTTTGGTCAATGTCGTCGGTCGCTGATGCACCGTCACCACCAGCACCGGTCAACATTCGGTCCAGATAATCCTGTGCCTGTTCTTCGGTCGCATTTTCAGGCATGCCCCGCTTGACCAGCTTTTCGAAAAGAGTCTTTTCCATTTGTTCAATCCTAACCTTTTGAGGTTCTGAGTAGGCCCGCATCGAATGCAAGGCTTTTGAGTTCGGATCAGCACCGTAAACGACTGCCGAGCCTTCGATGAGTTTGGACCGAACCACAATGATTCGTCCTTCTTTGTTGGTTACTTCGAGCCGTGAAGCACTGACTGAGAAATCTGTCAGATGCCCATCAGCGTAATTGTTGAAGGCTTGGACGCTCGCTTCGTCTGATCCGAAGTGTGCACGTCCGATAAGCCTGTCACCCACAACTTTCAGATCGCGAATCGATCCCAGAGTTGCCTGGACAGTCGAACGGTTGTGACTGTCCACCATTGTGATTTTTTCGGGAACTTCGATTCCCCGCATCAATAGAACTTCCTCGACAACTCCGACCCCCATGACGTAAGTCTCGACTGGGGTTTCAGTCGCGAGAACGATGTCAATCGTCCGGTTTTCCCGGTTGATGCCATCGCTTTTGAATTCTGCCATCCTGTAAAGAATGGGTGTCTCTTCTGTTTTCATAGGCATTTATAAAACTCCCCCAAATCCAACTGTTCGACTTTCATGCTCGACTCGCTTCCACCAGAACTTAATCATTCCGGCTGTTGTCTTCTTTACCTTTGTGACCTGAACTGAGTCGCCACGAATTGTGAACCGGTCCCTCACTTTCACGATTACAGAGTCCTCTACAAGAGCGGTCCCAATGTGGACGTGAGCTTTCCCGGCCTCCTCATCTGTCTCGCCATCTTCAATCGCAATAATTGCCGTGACCTGTACACCTGCCCCCACGTTATGAGGGAAACGGGTAATCGTTTCAGCGAACTCAGACGTGTTCATGAAGACGTTCGAAACATCACCGGAGATGAGAGACTTCAGTGACACGTTTACGCTCCGTATGAATATGTGGAGTCGATTTTGAATTTGCGAATCGTGACTGATGGGGTTCCGGTTCCGCTGGCTTTTTGCAACTGGATGAATGGTTGCACACCTGCACCGCTGGCAACGTTGGACATATCAAACGTCGTTCCTTCGGCAACCCGTTCGCCATCAATGTAGAACTTGACGTTCCGGAGATCATTCAAGTCGATCACCAGACGTTTCAGAACATCAGCAAGACCTGCACCAGTGGCAACGTCGTTGTTGTCGTTGGTTCCGTCGTCAGTTTCAGCAACGACAGCTGATGTTGAAACCGACCCTTGAATACGAAACCACGCGTGATTCGCAACACTGTCAGCAGTGTCATTCTGAGCCGAGCCAACTCCGAAAACGAGAGTCGTTGCGGCATCAATTCCAGCAACCAGTAACGTCATATCAACCCGCTGAATGTCTGCGAGTTTGAATGACAGAATATCATTCTGGTACGCCGTAACGATTTCTGGCTCACTGGTGGCTGCCAGTGTCAGCTTCAAGCCGTCAGCAGTCGTGAGGTATGTCGGCGTTCCGGACGATGATGTGTCCGCAACAGTCCAACCGTTGTGGCCTGGAGTCGTCGTGAGAATTTGGGCACGGTCGAAATGGTCGTTAAATGATTTTGTACCGCGTTCAACTGTCATAATTTCAATTCCTTAATTGGTTGCTGGTTCCATATCTTCCAGCTTGTCTAAAAGAGATTTGTTATCCACGTTTGGAGCGTTTGCCCCAGATCCATTCAGGATTGTTGAGATGGGCACATTTAAGAGTGTTGACAAGTACCGCAATTCCTTGGCGCGTTGCTTGAGAACTCCTCTCCAGTCACCGCCCTTCTTGGCGATTTCATCACGCAACGTTGACTGAAAACTCGAGATGCTGTTACTCGAAGCGTCTGACTCCTTCTTCGGATCAACCCATTCCCAGCCCGGTGGTTGCCAATAGTGAGCGGTCCACTTGTCAAATTCAGCGATGAATTGCATTTCATCTGGCATCCAGTCGATACTCGAAGAAACAGCCGCTGCCATAAATCGCAACCAGACTTCACGACAAAAGTGACCGATCAACCATTGTTGTTCGATCCGAAACTCTCGCCTGTCCTCGAGATCGCCAGCCCTGTTGCTTGAATAGCTGGTCTTTGAGTAGTCGCGTGTGAGTCGCTCGTATGAAAGCCCCGTCCCAACACCAATTGAGCGTTGCATCAATGCAATCCATTCGCCCGAATCGGAATGGTTGCGACTCGGATTGATCACCGAGATGTCTTCACCTGGGAACAGCCGCGCGACTGTTGCCGGTTCAATGTGTTCGAATGAGTTTCCGCGAGTGTCTTCTGATGCCCCGCCAGACGATGGAAGCAATCCACCATCGGCCCCGCCTCCTGTTGTTTTAATCGCGACAGTGAAACATGAAGCAACTTCACTGGCTTCAAGTTCCGTCGCCAAATAGCGGTCAACACCTTTGATCCATGTGACCACGGTTCCAAGTTCGGGAAAGCCTCGCGTTTGTCCAACTCGAGTGGGTTTGAATAAAGGTAGAAAATCATCAGCTGGGTATCGTTCAGCTTTCAGTTGCCTAGTGTTTAAGTCATTGGGGTGAGTCTTGTAAATCCAATAGGCAACCGGCTTTCCGTTAGAATCAATTTCAATTCCACGTCGAACTTCATTTCCGGTTTCTTTATTCATTCCGCGTGGAAATAGATGATCCCCCGCCAGACGATCCGCTTCAATTAGCTCAAGTTTTAGCGGAATGGCGCTCGCACGGTCATCGACCCGAACAAACCTGACTAGAATTTCCCCAGCTTCCCAGCGTTCAGAAATGATCGCTTGTTGCATTTCGTAGAACGTCAATCGCCCTGTGATGTCCGCTTCTTCGTTAAATCGTCGAAATAGGTCTTCTACCTTTTCATTGAAGAGATCACTCTGTTCTTCCGATTCCAGTTCTACCTGTGCCTGGGGAACGATCCCAGTGCAAACAATGTTTCGAATCTGTGCCCGCAAGATTCCCCGAGCGTACGGGTTGTTTCGAACAAGATCGCGAGACCGAGCTCGTACAGTGTCGACGTCTGCGAGCATTTCCAAGTCGGCAGAGCGGTTTTGAGTTCTCCAACTCGACAACCGTCGATCCTTGCGAGCTGCGTCGTAGCTTCGTTGTGAGACTTTCCGCATCACCTCGCGAGCATGTGCACGACGTGCCCCGGCTGCTGGTGAGATAACTCCAACAATGCTGTCGATTGCACGTCCGATCATTTTGGCTCCTGCATCTTGGCGACCCTGAAGAGACCGTTTCGGCGTCGATTTGCGATGCCTTCAAGTTTCAGAGCTGCGTCGATTTGCTCAGAAGCCTTGCCACGTCGAACAGATCGCCCGTCCTCGGTGGTGTACTCCTCAACAATTCCGCCAGCATTTTCGGCTAGGTGGTCAATTGCGGCATTGGCTGCTGTTTGATAATCGCTCATAACTGCATTTATAAAGAGTTCAATCTATAAATCATTACCACATTACCACGAAAACTTATTCACGTTGCTTGTCTTGATGTTGTTATCGTTGTGACCTTCCTTCACTCCAAGTGTATCCGCATCGTTTGCATTTACAGTAACGGATGAACTGATATGTTTTATATGTCCCTGTCGCTGCTGATCGGCAGCTAGGGCAATCCGGTGTAACATACCGATTCGGGGATGCAGGCAGTCCCGTTGATGGAGTTTTGCCTTTCTTGGGTTTTGTGCTTCGTTTGTTTACCACTCTATTTTCCTCAATGGCGTTTACTAATAACTCCGTACCGACGATTTCCCGCCGATGCCGCTCGAACTTTTGAATCTGCACACAATGACCGACCGACATGATTTCCGGTGTGACAGTCCCACAAGTGGTTGTCCCGTGATTCCAGCCAGTACGATTTTTCCCCGGTCTTCTGGTCGAACTCTGTCACAAACTTTGCGGATGCGACTTGTCGAGAGAATTCCCGGTGTTCATTCGGGTTGCTCCCAAAGAGATAAACCGCGTTTTTCGCCCCCTGGATTGGTTCGATGAGCCACTGCTCTTGGCAACGATGCTTCCACCAGTCCGGGTCATACAGCACTAAGTGAACAAGCTTTTCACCATGTTGGATCACTGACAGACACCATGGTGAGCCGTCCGCGCTGGTGACCTTGCCCTGCGTTGCTTTTTTGGGATGAACGTACTTGCTGTCCCCTTTTGCAGCTCGCCAAACCCCACCAATTTCAAGTACGGCATCGTAAACAGCAGGCGCTTCGAATCCTGAATCAACCAGTACGCAACTCAGACTGAAGTTTGTTCCTGATTTGAAGAGATACGGGTTTGCTTTCCAGTGTTCATTTAGAGAACCCAACCGTTCAACAATCGCTGTGTGCTGACCGTATTGCGAAGTGAGGATATTTCGACCGAATGAGAAATAGTCGATGACATCACATCGGCCTGCGCTCCATGCGGTCACCTCGACCCACAACCAGCCGCCTTGAACGTCCACGAATGCGGTCAAATACTCCGTTGTTTCAGGAACGATTCTCGGATTCTCACCAGTCAAGCGGCCTGCATACTTTTCGCGTGAACCTGAGACGATGCCCACTGTTAATGATTCGGTTGACTTCGACTCTGCTTTTGGTGGGTCATTCTGAAATTCTGTGTCGAATGATCCCCGACCGATGTCCGCAATGACGTTAAAACATTGCTGAAGTGCGGATACTTCGCGTGGTGATCCGTCTGGCGTTTTCGTGTCGTCGTAGCGGTACGGGTTGCTGAGTTCAGCCCCTGCATCCATTGCCTCTCGGTTGTCGAGATAGAACTGGTGTGCACGCCGTCCAAATTCGTCACCTTCTTCAAGATCGGTTCGAAACTTTTCAACATACTCGTCCCACAATTCCATGTTTGTAGGCCACTTGTTGATCAGGCGGAATCGCTTTCCGTTCCATGTGGGGTTCAACTTCCGATCAGTGAAGAGGAACGCGGCACACTGCCGATTGATGATCGTGCAAAGCATCACCCGTGCGAGCGACTCCCCCGGACCCGCAAGCCCGCGAATTGACTGGTTGATTTTCTTGACGGCTTTGCGGGTTTTAGTGAGAGAGTCGGCACTTTCTTCATCGTCGGGATCGTCAATCAGCACTAAATCAGGACGTTCATCATCAACATTTTGTTCGCGAATACTGCCGGTGATCCCCTTGGCGGAAACAATGGCTCCGGAAAAACCAGCCTCCCATGGTTCAAATCCGTTGCCACAATCCTGGCAGGTGAGTTTATTGCCTGTCCCCTGAGACTCAGCGACATTTTCAGTCAAGCAATTAGGACACCATCGAAGCGTGACAGTCGGCAGAACAATCTGATTCTTCGTCCACTCAACGTTTGTCAACTCTCCGCCTATCGTCTGCCCCTTCGCCCGGTGTGCGGATTTGTCCACGTCGGAACACGGAACAAACAGTTCTGGAAAGTCCTCGCGAAATGCTTTTGACTTCGGTCTCGCCATTAGTTTTTTCAAATCTGAAAGCCGCTGGTCACCGTATTCGGATGTGCTGCAAATGATCAGCCCAAACCTGACCAGTCGTTTCAGGATGCAGTAAAGTAAAATCACTTTGGCAATGGTCGATTTTCCTTCGCCGCGTGGTGCTGCGAGCCCCTCCGCTGTCTTGTATTTCAACGACCGGAAGATTGCGTCAACCATCGCACGACGATTTTCCGTCCAGCCCTGATAGAACGTGTCCGGAAAGTAGGTTTCCATGAAAACGTAATGATTAGCCAGAGCCGCCTTGCGACGTTCAGGATTCACCGGAGTTGGAATAGATAAGTCCCGTTCCGATGCTCGCTTACGTCGCATCAACGATGCGTGTGCGTCCCTGTTGCTTGTCATTCCTCACTCACTATCGACAAATTTTTCGCCATACAAAGCACCTCGAGAGCAACGAACCCGGCAAGGTAGCTTTTTTGTCCCGCCCCCCTTCCGCCTCATTCGACGTCCACCCCGGCCACCCCTGCGACCTGGTATCTCTGCGAGTCCATCGTGATCGGCCTCGTCTTGTAGCAACTCCTGCTTTCACGTTCGGCCTCAGTCCACTCGCTTTGAATCTGCAAACATCGTTCGCGAATCTGTTCCGGTGTTGGATCCGGTCGTCGTCCCTGTGTCTTCTCACTCTCACAGGCTTTCCAGTCGTCGCTGTTCATTGGCTGTTCATTGGCTGTTCACTCGCTGTTCACTTTGTGTTGACGCGATGAATTAAGTTTAGAAGCCCACTGTCATTACGACGTTAAAAGGCTGTTCACTTCAATTGCGGTGTTACTTCCAAAGCATGACAACTCTAGTTTTAACCATCGAAACCATTGCCAATTACCACTAACAGTTCTAGATTCGGTAGTGTTGTTTTCACGCTTATTGCGCACCGCTGCCATATCCCAGTGACCTTAACTTAGTGGACACTGATGAATGAATCAGATGGCGTACGATGTGGTGACGTGTTACCGGCTATGAGTTACCGTAGCGTCAATGGACCCGGTTGTAGGCTGACAGAGCCGGGATTTTTAATTGTTCGGTAGACCGTGCTTGATGAGTGCGAGTCATCCCCGAGACCACATTGCATCACTACAACACCCAATGGCGTAGACTCCCAACCGCCTGGCATCTCTGCCGATCTTCTGCGGGTCTCTAATTGTGTTGTAGGCAACTGATTAACTCTCTAAATTGTCGTGAATTTGGTTTTCGCCACCTAGGTGGTGTTTTTAGTTTCAAATGTCGTTTAGTAAGTCCTGCAACTGGTAAACAGCTTGTTTGCGGACCATCTCAAGTGTTGCTGCGTCCTGCTTTTCGTTGTCGAGTTCGTTGTTGAACGCATCCTGGTCGATTACTGAGTCAATCGTTTCTGTAATGATTTTTGACAACGCTTCCGGCTCAATCGCCTCGAGCTCAAAACACTTTTGGTCAGCACCATACTTTTCCTCGAAGACTTTTCGTTGCTTATCGTTCTTCTTCGGTGTCAGACCATCAACCGTGAGGCTCAGCGTTGACACCTGTTCGTGTGTCAGTGCTGCTTTGACTGGAATGATGCCCTCTATCCCGAAGTCGTCTCTCATGCTGCGACTGAATGACTCAGCGATACATTCGCCAGCTGGATCAAAGTCGCTCACGATAATCAGGATCAGATTCTCTTTTCCGCTCTTTTTGAACCGCTGATAAATCTGATGACGAGGATCCAACGAAGAATGCCCCCGTCCAGATGTCACCGGAATGCAATACTTCATGGCGACTGACTTCACAGTCGGAAAAACAGTGTTCTTCTCCGCTAAGAGTTCGACATGGTTCGGCTGAGACTGCATCAGGTCTCGCCAATAGTTCAGGCAGAATTCATCTAGTTGACCCCGGAAGAAAGGTCGTGCGCTGCTGTAGCAGTTCCATGTCTCAACCGGCCTTGTTTCGTCGGCAATACACTTGAAGGGGATGTCACCATTCAACCGCATCCTGGTCAGCATGTCTGTCAGATTGTCATAACTGTGCTGGTCGTTTTGATATCTTGCTCGATTCTTCCCGACCGTGTTTTTCATTGGTGGATTGTTGAGCAAAAAGTAATGAATGCGACGATCAGTTAGCGGCCAGTGCTCGCGGTATTGATAGACCACATCATAAATCGCATCACGAAACTCTCGCTTCGCCTTGCTGATCTTCGAACGCTTCCGACACTCGCCAAGCACAATCTCATCCACATCGACATTGGCAATTTCCTGTCGATGCGAAATGAGTGTCTGATACGCAACCGTAGGATTAACCTGAAGAACTTCCTCTCGTAGCTTTTCTGCGTTCGACTTGTCACGTTGACGGTTATGCTCTCGCAGTAAAACCGTGAATCGGTTGATGTCATGTTGGCGATATACATTAACTGTCTGAACTGAAACGGTCGCAAGCCCTGCGAGATTGCAAGCCGCAAACCTGCGATGGCCTGAGATGATAAACCCGTCCCTGGTGACGACGATCGGTTGCAGAAGTCCGTGCTTCTTTATGCTATTGGCGAGCGCGATGATTTCCGGATCATCGGGATTGATCGGTCGATACAATTTGTCGTTTTCAGGGCTCGGTCGAATCTCTGAAAGAGCTCTTACCGATTCGCCATTACTTAGACCCGACGAGGATTTTCTATTGATTTTTGAGTGTGTGTTAGACATTATATGTTCAGCCACTTGATTGCGTGTTGTGCGAGAACATGCAAAAGCCTCATCACTACTAAGATTTAGTGATGGGGCTTTTTTATTACAAAAGCCCGGCAGACATCGTTGACGTGTTCAGCGTCGTAGATGGGGCTCGCGTTCGCAGAGAATGCCCGTGGTGGACGACCGGATTGCGGTTCTGTACCATTTAGCGGAATCTCCTATGCTTGCACGGTGTGGGAATTCAATTTTCCGAAGCCTCGTCGCGCCAACGACGGGGCTTCATTTGTTGATTAGCGAGCTAGAGCAATTGGTTGCTCGCGATTCGAGATACTCGTCAAGGTGACGCTGCAGGTAGAAGACTTTTGAGCCCACCTTCACGAATTTCGGCCCTTTGCCGAGACTGGCCCAGGTTGCAAGAGTTGGCTTCGTCACGCCGATGTAGCTGGCTGCGTCGGCCCGGCTAAGCTTAATAGGTGCAGTGAAAGTTGCCATAAATAACCCCTCAAGTGTTGCAGGTTGTGTTAGGTTGATGAGGTTAATTATGCGGAAATGTGCAAGCGGGTAAAGCGACTTTTGGAGTTGTTCCGAACTGTTGACCAGTATTCGACCGGATTTAAACAAGCGTGTTAGTTAACAACTAATACCATAAGGGTTTACGCGTAAAAAATATTTCATTTTTTTTGCATCGCATTCACTGCTTTTATCATTGCAGCCCGAATTGGCTCCACTTCTGAGGGAGAATATGCCGCTGCTGTGGTCGCAATGTCGGCATGGCCTAGAGTCGATTGAATCATTCTGGTCGGGACTCCATTGTTGTTCTGCCAAGCGCCCATCGTTCGCCGAAGATCATGAAAGCGTAGGTCTTTGATTCCTGAAAGTTCCTTCACTCGCTGCATTGCGGCCTTTGGGTCCATCATGTGCCCGGCCTTACTTCCAGTCGGAAAAACCCATGGAACGCCTGAGACTGCATCTGCCTTGCGCTTGCGTAGGATTTCAAGAGCTTGTGGAATCAGTGGGACAGTGTGGACCCGCTTCCCTTTGAATTTCTCTTTTGGAATCGTCCAGACGCCCCGATTCAAGTCGAGTTCTTCCCATCGCATCTCGCAAAGATTCGAACGCCTGGCACCGGTGAAGACTGCCAGCTTGATGAAGTCCCGGGATGTTTCCCGTTGCAGCTGCTCAACCGCCTCAAAGAATCGCTCGATTTCTTCCGGCCTGAGATACCGGTCTCGACTTTCAATTTGTGGCCTGTCGGTTCCGGTGACTGGATTGAATTCCACCCATTCATGCTTGATGGCAATGTTGAACATCTTCGAGAGCAACGCGCGGCATTTGTGAGCTGGACCCGGCCCGTTTTCAGCTGCGATGGTGGCAACCAAATCTGAGATATGGCCCCGCCGAATTTCTACGACTGGCCGAGCTTTCCACGAATTACAGAACCGTTCAAAGTCCCGCACATCACTTTTCCAAGTCCGTTTGTTCGGTTTGGCGTGAACTGTCAGATAAAGATTAAACAGTTCGCCCAGAGTTCGCCGATGTGACGCTTTGCGTGATGAAATGTCCTGTCCCTTTGCCGCTTCCACAATCGTTTCCCGGCAGCACTGGCGAGCCTCTGTGGCTGTCATTTCAGGAAATGGACCAAGCATCACCCGCCGAGAACGCCCATTGATACGCCCGACGTAGTAAAAAGATTTTGTTTGATTCGGGGTAACAGTGACACAGAACCCCCTCACCTCGGTGTCGTAGAAGTGAATCGCTTTTTTTGAATCATTCGATAAATCAGCGATGAATCGGTTTGTCAGCTTCTGCCGTTTTGCCATCGGCGCAACTCCTGCGCAACAGTTGGGGTTAAATTAGGTCATATCGTGGCAAATTTTAGCAAAGATAGTTTTCGGGATAAAGCGATTTCACCGCATAAATAGCAACGTCAATCAAACTACAGCAAACACCACGCGCAACGCGTGTTTGAGACTCTCTGTTTCCGGGATTTTTTATTTTATGGCTTAAGAATGCGGTGCTTCGCGTTTTGGGAAACTGTAGGGTTCAAGCTTCTGCTCTTGATTTCTGACTACGCAAACGCCAATGCGAAAAATGCTGTCGGCTGCGAGCGGTTGGAGAGATTTGGTGAGAGTGCTGAGGAGCGGGAGCGAGTTTCCTCGATCCCGGCTCACTGTTGCACTTCAATGATCAAGTCGTCTTCTGGCTGACCGTATGCAAGTTATTTTCAGCAGTCAGTTTGCTTCCGGGAGATTTTTCTCGAAGAAGTCGACGAAGTTTTTGCTCATGATCTTCTCGATGTCTTCGCTGCTGTAGCCTCGTGATTCGAGAATATTTGGAATCTTGACCAGATCGGCAATGGTGTCGAGGTCGCCGGGGCATTGCTCTTTGCCGAATCCTCCATCGAGATCCGTTCCGATTCCGGAGTGATTTGCGTTTCCAGCGAGTTGGCAAACGTGGTCGATGTGGTCGACGACATCTTCGATTTTGACGAGGTCGGCAGAGGTTACTTTTTTCACGTATCCAGGTTTGATCATCCAGTTGTCGAAGGCTGCACCAATGACGGAACCTCGCTCGATCAACGCTTTGATTTGATTATCGTCGAGTTGGCGATCGCCAGGGACGAGTGTTCGGCAATTGTGATGGCTTGCCAGAACGGGACCGTTGAAAACGTCAAGTGCCTGCCAGAACGATTCATCAGCAAGGTGAGTGGCATCGAGCAGCAATCCGACAGAGTCCATCTCTTTCAATAGCTGTACTCCATCTTCAGTCAGCGGACCTTCGCTTCCGGTTCCGTGACAGTATTCATTTGGCCCATAATGTCCGGGGCCAACAATTCGTAGTCCTGCGTCGAACCATTCACCGGCTTGTGCTGGTTCAAGAATTGGAGGAGCTCCTTCCATGCTGAGGATGTAACCAATCGGCGGGGCTTCGCCAGTCGGTGACGCGAGATAGTCTCGCCAGAGTTGTGCATGTTCCGCGAGTGCCGCTCGGTCTGGAAGACTTTTCAGGACGCCTTTTCGTTCCATTGAGCGGTAGTATGCGAGTTGACCATGAGCAGCTGCGTAGGATGATTCGCGTCCCTGATAGAACGTAAGTTCTTTGTGTTTGCGGTGCAAACGTGGCAGGAGTGTGGCAATTACGATCCCAATTCCACCACGTTCGAGTTCAGGGTACGAAACCGTACAAGCACCAGGGATGATGCCTTCGAAGTTGTTCTCAAACTCGCGGAGTTCGGAAACCGTTAATTCCAGATCTCGATTCCACTCGACTGCGTTCCAGGCGAGGTCAAGGTGTGCGTCAAAGATGAGCATGAAACAATCTTTCTCTAGGTCTATGTCGACGTTCGTCACGTCGTTATGAGTTATCGCTAATCGTTAAGATTACGGGGATGGACTATTTGTTTTTTAAGTGCAGGTCTGCAAAGTCGAGATATTGGCTCCAGTCAAAATCTGTCACATCATGCTTTCCAGATCGAACGTGATAGCCAATAGTCCCGGTCTTTAATGGTTGATCAACTCCAGGTTGCTCTTCTGGTGGAGCCTCTCCGCCGAGTCCATCGGTTCCGAGTGCGCGGTAGACTGGATCAGCATACTTCGCGGAAAGGAACTCACCTTTGGGGTCAGCCCACGTATCTTCGACGGCACTGGCGATGTATACCGGGCGCGGTGCAATTGATGCAACGAGCAAGTGTTGATCGACGGGAAGTGCGTCTTCGTTATGGTTGTATTTCAAGAAGTTGTCGCAGAACCAATGTGGGAACGATGTGTTAATGCGAGTGACCGATTCTCCGATTCGTCGACGATTAAGTGCGGCACCGCCACACCCAGAGTTGTTTGAAATGACCAGTGCAAAACGTTCGTCGTTGGCACCTGCCCAGAGAGACGTTTTTCCGAGTCGTGAATGCCCCATGACGGCGACACGTTCCGCATCGATATCTTTCGTCGTTTTGAAGTAATCGAGTCCCCGACTCAATCCCCAAGCCCAGGCTGCAATGCTGCCCCATTCCTCAGGGCGAGGTTTCTTCTGTCCTTTTGCATAGTAATGAGGGTGGACACCGTTCTGGAAACCATCATCGAAGTCAGGGTCAATGTCGCCGTAATAAATCGTCGCGAGTGCGTACCCTCGATCCACAATCATTTCGACAGGCCAGCGAGATGCCGCTGTTCCGCGAGTTTTTTCAGTGGCTTTGTTGTCAACGTAGCCTCGGTCCGCCCGATTTCTCATCCAGTTTTTATTGAGAGTAATCGCCGGGTCGGCATTGATCGAATGGTTTCCTCCGAAATTTAACGTCAGGAAAACTGGGACATTTTTCTTCCCTTTCGGGCGATAAATGAGCATTCTCATCTTCAATGGCGGTTCTCCATTGGCGAGTGTAATGTCAACTTCTTCACGGACAGCTTTTCCGTTGAGAGCGTTTTCATCCTGGTTGATGAGTTCAGACTCGAGCACCTTGGGGCCAGGGGGAGCAATACCGTACATTTCCTTCCCGAAGATCTCCATGATTTCTTCGCGGCGTTCTTCATGCCATTTTCGTGGCGAAACTTTCGTTCCGTCGACACGGACGAAGGGGTCAGGAAGCTTGAATTCCGGTATTTTGCTCTCGTCGTAGTTCGGTGCAGGGACGTTTTGTGCGAAGAGGCTACTCGTGCTGAGAACATATAGAATCGCTGCGAACAGCAGGCGGGATCGTCGAATTGTCATTGTGTTTGCTCATTCCAGAAAAATTCTTCATTTGCCGACTGCAATGTTGATGAGTCCGCTTCGCTTTTGCCAGTCGACCGGTACAATTCTTTGGCGGTTGAACAGCGAAGCCGAATTGTGCAGTGGAGTCCGAGAACCTGTCGAGGTTCACAAGACTCTCGCGAGCGGAATCGATACACTGTTGCCGATGACCTTAAACGGAATGAAACGAAAGTCGATATGACCTCCTGGATTCTTCAGCATTTTCTGAATCCATCATTTTTCTGGCCCGGGATGTTGCTGGTCGCTGCGCCGATCATCATTCATCTCATCAATCGTATGCGGTATCGCCGTGTTCGCTTTGCCGCGATGGAGTTCCTCCTTTCCAGCCAGAAAAAAAATCGACGGCGTGTTCTCATCGAACAGATACTTCTACTGTTGATGAGAGTCTTGATGGTGTTGATTGTCGTGGCGTTAATCGCTCGACTCATCATTGATCCGAATCAGCTTTCGCTCTTTCAAGGAGCAAAGTCTCACCATGTCGTCATTCTTGACGACTCCGTCTCGATGCAGGATCGCCTCGCTGAGGGGACAGTCTTCGATGAAGCCAAAGGAGTCATCCGGCGACTCGTCGCTGAAGGGGCGAAAACTCCGCGTTCGCAGGTCTTCACATTGATACTCATGTCGGATCCAGAGAAAACACTCTCCGGGCTGAGCGAAACCGATATCACCGAGGATCTACTCGTCGAACTTTCTGAACGACTTGATGTTCTCGCAGCTACGCATCAAGCAGTTGATCCGGCGAAAGCTTTGCAACGGGCGCAAGAACGTCTGGCGGAAGATCGCTCAGCTGTTCGACAGGTTCACGTGATTTCCGATTTCAGAAACTCGGACTGGATCGACAACAAGTCCGCAGCCAGTGTTCTCAAATCGCTGAGTAAAGCCAATATCAAGCTGAATCTGGTGAAATGTGTATCAGAGAGTCATGAAAACTTAAGCGTGACGGAACTTGGAGGCCGAGTTGAAGTCGCAGCCGCTGGGGTGCCCGTGACTCTCGAAGCGACAATTCGCAACTGGGGGACACGAGTCGCTGAGGATGTACGAGCAGACCTTTTCATCAACGGGAGCCGACTTCCCCGTACCATCGATTTTCAGACCATCCCCGCTGGAGAATCGATCTCACGATCCTTTGATGTTGTTTTTCCGACTGCCGAACCGCATCAGGTCAAGCTGACGATTCGGGAAGATTCGCTCGAAGCTGACAATCAGCGTTTTCTGGCGATCGATGTTCCGGAACAGAATCCAGTCCTCATAATTGATGGCTCTCCAGCGACAGAACAGGCGTTTTATGTTGCGGATGCCTTGGCAGCCAACACGTCCGTCACCGGTTTCGCAACAAGTATCCAAACTCCGGAAGATCTCAGACGGACACCGCTTGAAAATTACGATCTCGTTTACCTCATCAATGTTCCGGAACTCGCAGCCGACGCGGTTGCTGCTCTGGAAGAGTATGTTCGAGGGGGAGGGGGGCTGGTCTGGTACTTGGGCGATGCAGTCCGTCCGGCGTTTTACAACGAGAAAGTTTTCAACGCCGAGAGTGGACTCTTTCCTGTTCGGATTGGTGCAGCTCCTCGACTCACTGATCGTCCGATCTCAGCCGCTGCTATTCAGCCAGATCTTGTTCCCGGAACCCATCCGATTTTCAAATTGTTCTCGAACGTCGACGTTCCAATTTACGACTTGATTTTTGTCAATCTCGCCTATCCGCTCGCAGAGAAGTTGGAATCACAGGCGAACATCACCAAGGATGTCAACGTTTTAGCGACTCTCCGTCAGGAACAGCCGCTCATTTTGGAACACCAATATGGAAACGGGAAAATCATCACATGTTTGACCGCTGCTGGTCCGCTGATGAATCCAGAAGGAGTCATCTGGACAAACTGGGCAAACGGTCCAGGGAGTTTCAGCTTTGCCGTTTTCCAACTTGAACTTGCCAAGCATCTTGTTCGTTCTGATCGAACACTTCCCCAGTTGGAGTCAGGGAAGCCGCTCGCTATTAATCTGAATCAGGCGTTCTATGCACCAGACGTTGAAGTGATCTCACCGAATGATCAGATCAACCGAATTCAGGCAACTCCCTCATCCAGCGAAGATGATGAAGATCGGGCGGACGTCCCGACGATTGATGTTGTCTACAAGGAAACAGACCAGCCCGGAATTTATGAATTGGTACTCAGCACGACGGAACAACAACGTGAGCGTCGGTTGTACGCAGTAAATGTCCCTGCTGGCGAAGGATCACTTGCGATCATGAATGATGAGGCTTTGCTTCAGGAGCTTGGACCAGATGTCGACATCGAAATTCAGCAAGCCGGCTCTTTCGACTGGATTCGCAACGAATCCCCCGGTTCTGAAGTTCGCTGGCTGCTATTGATCATCCTCGCACTTCTTTGCATTGCCGAACCTATGCTCGCGTCCCGGCTGAGTTACGTCACCTAGCGCAGTCGGCTCATCGTTCGTAGTCCGGGACCATTGTCCCGGACGAGTTCGATCATTTTCGATCATTTTCACAGTTGGCCTGCCGCAATATTGCTGTGTCTTTTGTAGTCATTTAGTAACAAGTGACTCACCGTAGGCAAAATGGAGGTCTGAAGACCTATGTGAAACGTACTCCAGACGGGACAATGGTCCCGTGCTACAATCGTCTTGTACGCCAGAAGTCCCGAACTACATCAGCTGAGTCCTTCGTGCTCGCTTAGCAGTTCCATAGTTTGGTGGACTTTTATGAAATTACTTTTTGTGGACGATCTCTATTCAGTTCTCCAGTGAACTAAGAAGAAAGTCTTAAAATCCAGCTGCTCCGGTGTCGGGGCGACGACGGTCGACGCCGCCAGTCAAGATATTCCGCTTCGGGTCAACCACGATAATATGGGCAGAACCTTGTCGGTCAGATGATCTCAATTTGTGCCCCTGCTTCTTGAGAATGTTCAAAGTGTCGGGTGAGAAGCGTTGCTCTTCGAACTGAATACGATCCGGAAACCACTGGTGATGAAATCGCCCTGAGTCGACTGCTGTTTGAGCATCCATTTTGTGATCAACCACATTCACGATGGTTTGCAAAACGGTGTTGATAATTGTTCGTCCACCGGGTGAGCCGGTGACCATGAAGAGTTCCCCGTCTTTCGCAACAATTGTGGGCGTCATGCTGGAGAGCATCCGTTTTCCCGGTTCAGTGAGATTCGGTTTTGTCCCGATAAGTCCGGTTTCTGTCGTTAATCCTGGGGAAGGATTGAAATCGCCCATCTCATTGTTCAGCAGAAAGCCGCCTCCAGTCACAACAATTCCAGAGCCGTAGCTGTTCTCCAAAGTATAAGTCAGAGAGACGGCGTTGCGGTCTTGGTCGACGATTGAAAAGTGTGTTGTCTCGGTACTTTCGTGCGGCCATTCAAATCCAGTGAGCGACGATTTGGTCGCTTTGTCTAAATCGATCTGTTGGCGAAGTTCAAGGGCAAATCCTTTGGAAGTGAGCGTCGCGATCGGCATCTCGGGGTTTGCTTCCGGGTCGCCCAAATGTAGAGCCCGATTGCGGTACGCACGTCGCATCGCTTCCGTCATCAGATGAATTGTTTTCGCTGAGCCGAACTGGCTTTCCTCTAAGTCGAAGCCTTCGAGGATATTCAACATCTGCACGAGAGTGATTCCTCCTGAACTTGGAGGAGGCATCGAGATGATATCGTGTCCCCGGTATGTCCCGACGATTGGTGCTCGCTGCACGGGGGCATAGTTTGCGAGATCTTCTTTCGTCATGATCCCACCGTTGTTCGCCATTTCCGCAGCCAAGAGTTCTGCTGTTTTGCCTCGATAGAAACCGTCAGGTCCATCTTTGGCGATGCGTTCGAGTGTCTTTGCCAAGTCTTCCTGCTTGAGCAGATCACCCGGTTGGTAAGGCTTTCCGTTCTTCGTGAATTGCGCCATCGACGCCGGGTAAGGGCGGAAGCGTTCGATTTGCGATTCCAGGTCGTATGCCAAGCCGTGAGAAACGGGAAAGCCATCACGAGCCAGATCAATCGCGGGTTGGACAAGACGCTCCCAGGGGAGAGATCCATATTCTTTCCAAGCCATATGCAAGCCAGCGACCGTCCCCGGGACTCCAACAGCAAGGTGGCTGTAGTGGTGCTTCGTCGAATCGTATTCGCCATTTTCGTCGAGCCACATTTTTGCGTGCGCCGCTGCAGGTGCTTTCTCGCGGAAGTCAAAGGTTGTCGGGGCGCCTGTGTTTGGTCGATAAACCAGAAACCCTCCGCCTCCAATGTTTCCAGCAGATGGATGTGTCACAGCAAGAACAAACGCGGTTGTCACAGCGGCGTCTATGGCATTACCACCCTCTTTCAATACCGCGGCTCCAGCATCCGAGGAAGCTTGCGTTTGTGAAACGACCATCGCATGCGAGGCGTACTGCGGA
Source organism: Thalassoglobus sp. (assembly GCF_048270125.1). Taxonomy (NCBI): domain Bacteria; kingdom Pseudomonadati; phylum Planctomycetota; class Planctomycetia; order Planctomycetales; family Planctomycetaceae; genus Thalassoglobus; species Thalassoglobus sp. The sequence continues at coordinate 62,918 of NZ_JBLWTN010000014.1, forward strand.
GTGCCTCCCGCATATGAAGGTGCGGAGAGCGACAGCAGCAAGCCCAGGATTAGAGGCAATGACTTATTCAATGGAGTATTCCTCATAAAGGATGGTTGAGAATTCAGAATGAAACTGATTATGGGCGAGAAGTCCGTCACGGAATATTTTGAAACGCTGCACCATGGGAACCGAGCCCCGCAGGTGCATTCGTTTGGTGCATCTGTTTTACTGTTTGTATGCGATGAATTGTATCATAGCACTTCACAGGGCAACGTCATTCCTCAGCAACGATACGGGCTGCATTCTCAAACAGGATTGCTTTGCTGCGGAAATTCCCTAACTCGGATTCCTGCATCTTGAGGAGAGAAGATTCAAGATAGAAGAACGGGAAATGGGAACCGAACAGAAGCTTCTCAACCGGAATTGTTTCCAGAATTTTCTCGACTCCGCCAATCCCTTCCAGCATGGAAATTTCAAACGAGACATTTCCAGCATTCGCCAAATTGACCAGAGATGCCCCCCGGAGCGTACGAAGCGAATTTAACAGAATCATCTTCAGCTGCGGGCGTTGTTTCAATTGATCGGCAAGTGGAGAGGGATCGACCGTTTTGACTTGCATGAGTGGATGGTGCGTTCGCTCGTCCTCCATTTTCAGTGCAATTTGAACAACAAGTTTTCGCTCTTCTGACAGATCGAGCAGTTCCGCAAACCTTGGGTCATCAAGTGAGTAACCATGATAGTTCGGATGTAAGCGAATCACTTTCATCCCGTGTTTTTCATGACATCGCCGAAGATCATCCTGCCACGCCGGGAGAGTCGGGTTCACTGACCCGACCGGGAGCAACAGGCCGTCACCGAACGTTTGGCAGTCTTCGACAAGTCTTTGATTGACAGCGGCAATGTCTTTGTGCAGCAGCCCATCAAAGCTACCGGCCCAGGCGCTTGTGACTTCAGAGTTGCGGAGTTTGCGCACAAGCTGAGCCGGTTCGTCATACGGAAGTCGGCGAAACGGCCAGCGAGAAAGATTGACGTTCACATCGGTGATCACAACGTCACCCCTTTCGCTTTGAGTATTGGGGTCATCATCTCGCGCAGGTTTTTTCCGAATATCCGCTCTTTGGCTGCGTCAGAAATTTGGGCTCCATAAACCTTGGCAAGTTGAGAACTCAGACTTCTGCCACCGATGTCACTTCCATAAATGACACGCTCTGCACCGAGTTCACGTACTCCCATTTCGACAATTCCGGCTGTCGGGTCGAATCCTCCAATCCCGATTGAAACATTTGGAGAATCGCGAACTGCTCGAATTCCGCGTTCCCAGTCTCCTCCACTATGTCCACAAATGATCGGGACGTCTGGATTTCGCTTCGCGAGTTTAGCCAGGTCTTCAGGAGTCGATTCTCCGTCGAGATTTCCGGTTACTTTGCTCCAGGTATGTTGAAAAATGATTCCGTTGAGCTCTGCTGTTCGCTGAACAATGGCATCCAGTTCTTCATCGCCACAACGTCGTGAAACCCACAGCTTAATTCCCACGAGCGGTCCATTGGCAATGCAGCGGTCAATCTCAGCGAGCGATTCTTCAACGTACTGGGCATTGAGATAGGCAAAGCCGAACGCCCGGTCATGCCAGTGGCTGAGGCCTTGAATCACCTGATCGTTTTGCTTCCGAAATTCGTCTGGATCGGGTGTCGTCGACCAAGGCCAACCCATGAAGAAAACCAACCGTTTGACGTTCATCCGGTCTGCATATTCGATCAGTTTCGGAAGGCGTTCGTCAACGGTTTTTCCTTCGACACCTGAGAAATGGCAATGCAGATCCCAGATTTCAAATTTCGGTAATTTCATAGATGAACTCTATTCACATCGATTGGAGTAATCATATTTCTCTTTAAAGAAATGAGTAAACAATGATTTGCAGGATGAGGGCCAGTGATGCCCCTAATTTGAGATTTTCATCCCAGCGTTTTGCTCCCCCTTCAGGGGTTGTTTCACTCTCTGGAAGCCGGAGAACCCAGATTAACAAAGCAACTAACGTCCCGACAAATAGCAGACGCACACCCCACATCGGAATCGTTTGGAGTGCTTCTCGAACTGTCTGACCGATGTAATGCAGTGGGCTCATGTGTTGGTCTCCTCAGCCGCAATCGACAGGCCAGCCGCAGCCGAAAAATCAGTTTTGTCGAGCGACTTCGCTCGATGGAAGACGTACTTCAACTTCACGTCACTTTCGATGGGGGTGATCAAACTGATCAAAACTAAGAGGAATGCAGTCACCAGAAATGCCCAGACTGAGAAGTACAAGAACGGTTCCTGAATCCGAAAAAGAGGTTCCCATCCGAGTGCGTCTGTGACAGCCACCTGGCTGAGAATGTAGAGCATAATCGACGTCGCAATCCCGCACAGCAATGCGATGAAAGCGGCCTTTCCGGTCGCCCGTTTCCATAACATTCCAAAGAGCAAGACGGCAAAGGCCGGTCCCTGGAAGAAGGCCATTAACGTTTGGAATATGGCATAAATCCCAGAGCTTTCACTCGCGAGCGTGAGCAGGAACGCAAAGATTACCGCCCAGATGACTAAAGCCAAAGTCGTTGCTCGCCCAATTGTTAACAGCTGTTCGTCCGTGACGTTTCGATTCACAAAACGTTTATAAAGATCGTTTGAAACAATCGTCGCTGCGGAGTTTAAATAGGAATCGACACTCGACATCAACGCCGCCAGAAACGCCGCGACGAAGAGTCCACGCAATCCGACAGGGAGCAGCCGGTTCACTAAACTTGGAATCGCGGTATCTCCGCTTTCTAAATCTGGTAATAAGGCCATCGCGACCAAACCTGGAACGGCGACGATAATCGGAATGATGTTCTTCAGCAGAGCACCCCAGATGTAAGAGGCTTTCGCTTCGAAGTCACTTTTCGCTCCGAGTGAACGCTGCACGATTGCCTGGTTTCCAATCCAGTACGCCGGGCTCAGGATTAACGCCAATCCAAAATAAATCCCGGTCCAAGGAAATGGAGAGGTTGTGTCTGCTGGAAGAAGTAATGAAGTTCGCTCGAGAGGGCGGTCTGCTGGTGGAGCTTCCTCGTTTATTTCCGGTTCGTTTTCACCACGAGCCTCCTCCAGTTTTCGAGCTTCGACCTCTGCGAGACGATTTTGGAGTTCTTCAAAGCCACCGACTTCAATGATGCCCAGCACCAGGACGAGCAGGCATCCAATGATCATTACTGTGCATTGAATCATGTCGGTGTAAACAACCGCAGCTAACCCACCGACGCAAGTGTATGCGCCCACAAGAACTGCGGTCACTAAGATGCACAGCGGCTCATTCCACCCAAAAACTGCCGACATCATTTTGGCAGAGGCCAGCAACATGATCCCCAGATTGCAGGCCATAAAGAGCAGCCAACAGATGGCCATGACCGTGCGCACCCCTACATTGTATCGGCGTTCCAGATACTCGGGGATTGTAAAAACACCTGTTCGGTAGAAGAACGGAATAAACAGAAAGGCCCCGATAATCATGGCGGGGATACAGCCGATCCATTCAAAGTTTGCCACGGCGAGACCATGCGTATAGGCCGCTCCACCAACACCGATGATGTCGGTCCCACCGATATCGGTGGCGACGAGGGACATACCGATCGCCCACCAGGGAAGTTGTCGCCCCCCTAGAAAAAACTCTGAGCCGGTCTTCATCTTCCGGCCAATCGCAATCCCGATTCCTATCGTCCCTGCAAGGTACAGAAGGATAACAATATAATCCGGCGTGGTCAGTTGGCTGGTCGCAGCGAGTATCAAAATTGTTGTCCTCTTTAAGGGACCGGAATCGGTTCAGTGAATCGCGTCCAAGTCTATGTTGTGTCACAATAAGCAATCAATCGTCCCTGAGTGTCGAAGGAAGAAACATGCGTGATTTCTGGCTTGTTTTCACACTTGTTGTGACTGCCCATCCCGCTGTGGCTGCTGAACGACTGTTGCAGCCGACCGATGACGTCAACAAGATTCTCGGGGAGGCCGCTCCCGGAGACCACTTCAAACTGAAGAACGGAGTCTGGAAGAATTTTGAAATCCGCTTTTCAGCTGTGGGAACCTCTGATCGCCCCATACTTGTTGAGGCCGAAACGCCGGGGGAAGTGGTCTTTACTGGAGAGTCGAAGTTTGAGTTCGGCGGGGAACACATTGTGGTGAGCGGCTTCCACTTCAAGGATGTCACCACTCCTGTTCACATTCTTGCAACGCGACGCAGCAGTAAAGAACTCGCAAACCATTGTCGTGTCACCGAATGTGCATTTACAAACACTCTCCCTTCATCCGGGAAGAAGGAACAAAAATATCTTTCGCTTTATGGAACGCACAATCGCGTTGACCATTGTCATTTCTCAGGAAAAGAATCAGACGGTACGACACTCGTCGTCTGGGTCACTGATCGCCCCAATCACAATCGCATTGACCACAATTACCTGGGGCATCGAAAGCCGCTTGGTCGGAACGGCGGGGAGACCATCCGTATTGGCACCAGTGATGTTTCCATGAACGAATCGTTGACTATTGTCGAGAAAAACTTGTTTGAAGAATGTAACGGCGAAGCTGAAATGATATCGAATAAGTCCTGTGGAAACATCTATCGAGAGAACACATTCCGTCGCTGTTCAGGAACGCTCACGCTGCGACACGGTAACCGCTGCCGAGTCGAAGAGAATTTCTTTTTGGGGGAAGGTGCACGTGGGACCGGAGGAGTTCGGGTTATTGGCGAAGATCACATTGTCGTTAACAACTACTTCTCGAATCTGAAAGGAGATGACGAACGAAGTGCCTTGTGCATGATGAACGGACTGAAGGATTCTCCGCTGCATGGTTACTTTCAGGTCAAAAATCCCATCGTTGCATTCAATACATTTATCGATTGCAAAGTCACTTTCTCGATTGGAGTCGGTGGATCAAAGAAGCAAGGAGAGCCACCTGTGAATTCCTTGATCACCAACAATATTCTGGTCGGCAAGAAAGATCTGGTGGTTATTCATCCGTTCGGGGAGCCGGTCGAATCTCGATATGCCGACAACCTCGAAGCCGAAACGATTGCAGAGATCTCGTTTCAACTCGACGATTCAAAGATCGCCCGACCAACTTTGAACAGCCCGGCGATCGCTGCAGCCTCACCTTTGTGGGACGAAATCCAGCGAGATATCGACGGAGTCGATCGTGGAAAGAAGCCACACGACATTGGTTGCGATGAATTCGGAAACCAAACAAGACCCCCACTCACTAAAAAAGATGTTGGGCCAAGCTGGATTATGAACTGAAAGAATGACACTTCAACAACGGACTTTGCTTCTTTTCAGAAAGAGGATTCGTCCTCATTTTCACTGAGAAGACCGCATTAGAGCAGTTTGCTCTACCGTGTGCCCGTGAAGAACGCATTTCTCTAGGAAAAATGCTGTTCGCCACGAGGCAGAACCTGCAAACCAATTCGAAAGATGCTCTAGCTGAGGACTCGGTTGCTCATGAATCATATCGTAAAGAATATCTTGGCGATCGTTGTCGGTTTTCTGATTGGCAGTATCGTGAATATTGGGTTGGTCAATCTCGGGATGGCGTTGGTCCCTCTTCCCGAAGGTGCGGATGTCTCCACTATGGACGGCGTACGCGAAAGTATGAAGCTGCTCACGCCAATCAATTTCGTTTTTCCATTTCTGGCTCATGCCCTCGGGACTCTCGCCGGTGCGTATACCGCCGCCAGGATGGCAGCCAGTTTCCAAATGCTCATCGCTCTCGGAATTGGCCTTTTCTTTCTCATGGGCGGGATCATGATGGTCGTCATGTGCGGTGGTCCAATTTGGTTCATCGCATCTGATCTGCTACTCGCTTATCTCCCCATGAGTTTTCTGGGGGCGATTCTTGCTCGTAAAAAGAATCCTCTCACTCCAGAACAACACGATCCAAGCTGATCTTCAACCGAAGCATTGAGAAGCTCTTTGCACTCTCAGTGAGAGCATTCTCAATGCTTCCGATACCCCGTGAAAGTCACTTTCATGGCTTCATGAACTGCGAGGCATGCGTCTGAATGGGAAGATCTGTTTTGGATTTACTCTGTTAAAGCAGATTGTTCTGTGTACGAGAATTGCGGTACTTAACTCATGAAAGTGGAACCGAATGTCTCAGCACATTGATGACTCTGCAGAGTGTTGTCCTCGATGACCATTGCCGATTTCTCTTCCTTGGGAGGAGGATTCAACTTGTCATAGACTTTGACAGCGGTCATGGCTGCGAGAACACAGGCCACACAGAAGCCGATGATCGCGACAATGATGATGCCTTTAGGAATCTTGCGGTTGCCTTGAAGTTCCTTACGGGTTCCGAGATAGATCAACGCAGCTGCCAGGGCGGGAATTCCGAGTACTGTCAGTGCTTGGGCGATCGTAATGAGGTTGACCGTGCTGCCCTCTTTGGCCAGCGAAGCAATTGCCACAGACATACCGACGAGTAACGCGATGGCAGTCATGTGCAGCGGCCATCTGTCTTTCAGGCTCGCACCTTTTCCAAGCGAGTCGGACATGACTGTTCCACCGATCATGGCATTGACCAGGAACGAACTCAGTGCACCAGCCAGAATTCCCAGACAGAAGATATACTTCGCTGCGGAACCGAATAAAGGTTCCAATTGACGAGCAACATCGCCGACTGACGACAATTCAACCGGATTGGGGTGCGCGTAAAAGACACGCCATGATGTCAGGAGAATCATGGCTGTGATACATCCGAGTAGAGAGATACTGAAGATCGAATCGGTGAAAGCAGCTCGTGCGTCGTTTGGTCCCCAACCTTTTTCTTTTGCAAGATACGCCTGATAAAACGCACCTCCGACCGAAAAGGTCGTTCCAATCATTCCAAGTAAAGGAAGCCAGTCGAGTGCTTCAGTAGAAGCAACCGGTTCGTATGCTCTCGGCTTTGTGAAGATGACGAGGAAATTCAACAAAAACGAAATAGTCATCATCGCCATTAGCAACTTCATCATATTTTCAACGGACGAGTACAGGTCACGAAGAAGATAAAGCACAGCAATAATTGATAAATTCGCCAGCACAAGGACTGCGCAGCGAGCTTGGAAGCTGAGCGGGGTGTCACCGAATAACGGTTCGATTCCCCCGATGAGAGCAATATTGTTCGATGATTGAAAAAACGCGACGAGGGTGAAAAGGGTGAGGCCAATCAGGACAGCAACCGGGCGTCCCAGTCGCGATGCCAACTCATCGCACAGGCTTCCCTCATAAACTGCTCCCAGCCGCGCGGAGAGCGAGACCATCGCAATCATCAAGACTGTTGCCCCGAAGATGACAGGGAGTCCCATAACCCCAAACGTTGCACCGACTTTTGAACTCGTCAAAATCGAACCCGGGCCAAGCACTACCGCTGCAACGATGATCGCTGGGCCAATCGACTTGAAAATGTTTTTCATATTTAACTCAATCAATTCTTCGCTGATAGTGAGTGTTGTTGAGAGGCTTCGAAGTCATTCGGTGAGAGTTTGTAGTTTTGAGCAGCGGTTGTCGAGTGACTTTCCTGTTTGAATTGTCTCATCCTCTCAAGCGAGTCGAAGATCTTGTAATTACTCGGTGGCGCCTGCTCAATGGGGAGACCGAAAGATGATGCTCTTGAGTTCGAGAGAAGAGGGGTAGGCTGATTGTGATTGCCGCATAAGACCGAAACTCTCTAGAACTGGTCTCAAAACTTGCTGTTCACTTCTCCGGCACAGAGAAAGGTCGCAATTCCATAGGTTTTGAGACTGCCTCTAGTCAATCACCAGAGGATTCCGGGATTCAAAATCAACTGTGAGCGTTCGAAACGCTCACAGTTGAAACGCTCAAAATTAAAAATTGCAACTTCCGTGTCTTGCAGCGTTTTAAGACTGCGTTGGCTGCCAGTTCTCGTCACCACTCAGGAATTCAGGGAGCCGCGACAAGATGTTGTACATGGCGTCCAGATATTCCTGTGCTTCCGCTGTTGAAAGCACCAGTGGAGGAGCGATTCGAATCACGCGACCTGCCAGAGGTCCGAGGACATGGATGGCATGTCCAGCTCCATCGCCATAGTAGCAGGCCGCCACGGCCGCCATCGCCACTTCTTCCGGAGTGTGAGTTCCGGATTCGGCTTTGTCGCTTTCCAGGGCTTGGAACTCAACGCCCCAAACCGTTCCTTCACCACGCACGGCCGCCACGGCTGGGAGTTCGGTCAAACGCAACAAGCCTGCTTCCAGAACTGATCCCAATTCCTGACATTCTTCGATGACGTTTCCAGCTTCAAATTCATCGAGTGTTGCCAGCACGGCAGCACATCCAAGTGGATGGGCACTCCAGGTGTCAGATCCGTCGCCATAGCCAAGTGCCCCGAAGAGATCGGACCGGCCGACTGCGGCATCGACAGGAATTCCGTTGCCGAGTCCCTTGCCGAGGAGGACAATGTCTGGCTCAACTCCGTAATGTGAGTAGGCATACATTGAACCGGTGCGTCCAAAGTTTGCCTGAATCTCGTCCAGAATAAATGGAATGTCCCTTTCTCGGCAGAAACGCTGCAGCAGTTGCAGGTATTCTTTCTGAGGATGGAATGATCCTCCACCTCCGAGATATGGCTCGGTGACAACGCAGCAAAGACGTGAACCGAATTCATTTGCGAGTGCAGTCAGCTCTGCTTCGTATTTCGTCAGATCGAGAGGTTCACGTCGTTTTTCGACGGAGTAACACTCTTCTTTCGGGAAGCTGATGAATCGCACACGTGGATCACGGTCAGGACTGTTTTCGTTCCCTGTGATCGCTGCCGACAAGCCTTTCTTGCCGTGGAAACCATCGCGCGTTGCAATGATGATGTCTCCTTCTTTGCGATGTGCCAGAGATGCCCAAAGTGCTTTCTGGACCGCTTCACTTCCACTGGCTGCCCACAGGACCTGTTCCATCCGGGCTCCGCCAGACTCGGAACGCATACTTTTGAGAAGCCGTTCGCAAGCCTCAACCTCTAACGGAGAGACCGCGTTATAAACCGTCAGAGGTGCCGCGCGAACAAACTGCTCGTCGGTTTCTGAAATTCCATCATGGAGCTTTTGAATCAGTTCTCCATGTCCAAGGTAGTCGTAAAGTCGTTTCCACCAGCGCGTCGGATTGTGTCCCAAGTTGGAAACCAGCACACCTGAGGTGAAATCCATCAGCTTTCGACCTTCGGCAGTGTAGTGGTAGCTACCCGCACTGCTTTCGATGACAGCCATGCTGGAAGTGGGCGTTCGCAGGCACCGCGGTTCTGTCGAGACATTGCGGCGACGAAGTTCGTTTGAAGCTGTCTCGCCGTCATGCAGCACGGCAGCTTTTTGAGTGCTTGATTCAGTCGTCATTAAACTTGACCTTTGTATAAAATTTCTGGTTTGACACTTCCGGGAGAGTACAAAACGAGGCCACCTTCGTCTGTATTGAGATACGCAACAGAATCGGGAGTCCCTGCGGCATGGCGTTCAAGGATCGCTTCCATTGCCTGGACCGCCGCAACAACCTGCCGGTCAGCGGAAAGGTCATTGTAATCGAATGCGGAAATTTCTTTCAGGCGTTGATCACGTTCTTCTGCGGGGCCACCCAATTCAACATGAGCCACTTCCCGAGCAAATCGCTCGATAACTTCAACGCCGTATCCGCGCTGTGTTCTCTCGTTCCATGGTTCGAGGAACTCACCGTTGTAGTGGTTGTTCATCGAAATTTTTCTTGTGAGCGGAGTTTCTCCCTCGATGGTGCATTCAATCCCACGTTTGCGACTGTGTCCGTTCCAGAGACCATTATCGAATCGGAATTGCACTTCTTGTTCAACATAACCTGGGAAGTTGTCGGGAGTCACCCAGCTTGTATGGATATCAAATGCAGCTTCTCGTTGATCATCGTATTCGTAGATCAATCGCAATTGTGTGGAGTCCCAGGTGGGGCCATCCGCAGGGCCAACGAGTCCACGCTGCCCGGTGCATGTGACACTTTTTAGTTTCCCACCAAATGTGAAGTCAATGAGTTTAATATAATGGACTGCTACGTAAGTTCCGGGGTTTCTGCCTTTGATCCATTCGGCAAATTGTCCACCTGAAATCGATTTCGGCTCAAGCAGAGTGCAGTAACCATTGTTGACATGGTTCAGCTGTCCATCGACGACGAACGTGCGGAGCTTCTTGTGGTCTGGGTCAAGCAATTTGTGGTAAACGACTTTCGCTAACACATTCTTTTCAGTTGCAATCTGTTGGAGTTGATCGAGTTCGTCGAGCGTCAGCACCGAGGGCTTCTCAATGATGACATGACAGCCCGCTTCAAGAGCAGCTTTTGCGGCGGCGAAGTGACGGTCATCAGGAGTCGCGACACAGACAAAGTCTGGCTTTTCTTGCAGCATCTGCTGAACGGAATCCGCACCGGCACAACTTTCGAATTCTGCAAGCCGGCCGCTCGCCCGTTCGCGATAAGATTCCGCTCGTTTTCCGGTTCGCGTTGCAACCGCAGCCAGCGTGACATCGCAGGTCGGAAATGATTGTCCTGTGAGTCCTGTTGCCTGAACAGACTCAAAGAAGGGGCGATATGTCTCGTCAAAGATCATCCCCATTCCGACCATGCCTGCTCGCAACAAGTTTCGCGATTGTGTTGTTGACACGATGATTTCCCTTGTTTCACAAATCGAATACACTACAATAATTGAACTCACATTCAGTAAGTGCATGCACTTTATCCGGAGTCTTCATGGTCGTCAAGTCATTATTCCATCCTGACCGATACCCGGCTCTTCGTCTCGTTGTGACTGACGGGGGAGACGCGAAAATGTCGCTGGTGGACAATGTCTACGATCAAATACTCCTGCAAATCGTCAATGGAGATTTGCCAGGTGGAGCGGAGCTGAAAACAACAAAGCTTGCTGAATCGCTCGAAGTCAGCCGAACCCCGGTTGCACAGGCACTCGTCCGCCTTGCTGCTGACGGTTTAGTCAGTCAACATCGGAACCGGAGAGCCACGGTTCGAGAGGCAGCTGAAAACTGGCTGGTTGATGTGCATCAGCTCAGACAACTTGTCGAACCACATGCAGCCGCGCGAGCCGCTGGGAACATCGATGCTGAGGTCCTTGCCGATCTGGAAATGCTGGCTCGGGAAGCACGGCCGAATAAAGAGCATGCCTGGGTCGAGGCGGCAGCCTATTTCGATAGTGGTCTGCATCTGACAATTGCAGAATACTGCGACAACCTGCCGATGCGAACAACGATTCGTCAATGCTGGAGCTACAAACGTGTGTCGTATCAAGCAGGAAATGACACTGAACAGAGCCTGCGACGCGGATTTCGTGAACATACTGCAATCCTTGAAGCCCTGAAAGCAGGTGACTCAGCAGGTGCTGAATCAGCTGTCGCCAAACATCTTGATTCTGCTTCAAAGACGCGACCCAAATCAAGAATTGTCTAACACCGGTCGGCTGTTGTTCTTTGCGTTCTGCCTCGTGGCTCGCAGCCTACGAAGTTGAAAATGCGATCTTCACGGGCACGAAAGGCGTTGAAAATGCCCCAGAGTAAACCAATGTTGACTTTTGCGTTCTGCCTCGTGGCATGCAGTCTACGAAGATGAAAATGCGATCTTCACGGACACGAAAGGTGTTGAAAATGCCCCAGAGTAAACCAATGTTGACCTTTGCGTTCTGCCTCGTGGCATACAGTCTACGAAGTTAAAAATGCGATCTTCACGGACACGAAAGGCGTTGAAAATGCCCCAGAGTAAACCAATGTTGACCTTTGCGTTCTGCCTCGTGGCATGCAGTCTACGAAGTTAAAAATGCGATCTTCACGGGCACGAAAGGCATTGAAAATGCCCCAGAGTAAACCAATGTTGACCTTTGCGTTCTGCCTCGTGGCGTGCAGACTACGAAGTTGAAAAAGCGAACTTCACGGGCACGAAAGGCGTTGAAAATGCCCTAGCGATGGATCGAAAACGTTGGTACGATTTGGTTCTTGGAGTTATGTTTTCGCGATCATGAAAACCGTGACGAAAAGCCGTCTGAATGAGATCAATCAGGGTTAGCTTCAGTTCTTTTGCATAAGACAGTATTGATTCTCAGGCAATTTCAATTCAGGCAAGGGATTTCTTCGGCAAGCGACTGAATAGAATTTCAATGTCGAATGACCAGGACGATACTGTTTCTTTTGCTCTGATGGGGCAACTGTTGACTGAATTGGAAGACCGTTGCGATTCCGATTCGGGATTCTCGCTCTTCGAACTGCTTGATTCGTTCTCGCTTTCCTCGGAAAATCGAGACTTGCTTCAAGAGCTTGTCGTTCATCATTTTCGAATTCTCCAGGAACGAACACCAGATCTTTTACCCGAGATTTACTTTTCAAGTTATCCGGAGCATCAGCAGTATGTTGGTGCGCCTGAAGAACTTTTGAATCCATCTCGCATCAGTGCAGCTTTGCTGAGAGCGTCCGATTCCGGAAGTCGTTTTCCAGCTTCCTCGAAAAGTTTTCCGGCATCTGCTGCGATCCCGGAATTTCGAGGCGGACCGTTGGGGCTGTTGCCGGTCTCAATGCAGAAAGCGCTTCATTCTCAAATGCAGCCAGCGGTCTTTCATGACGGGCAAAAGATTATCACAGAAGGGGAGGAGGGAGATCTCCTTTATGTCTGCTGTGCTGGCTCCGCGAAAGTGACCATTGTTCAGGATCACGCGAAGAAATTACGGATCGGTCGTATTGTTCCGGGACAGGTCTTTGGCGAAATGGCGTTGATGGGAATTCCCTGGCGAACAGCTACGGTCACGGCAGAAGGGGTCGTGGACGTGCTCACACTCAGCAAGCAGGATTTTCACTCTTTGCTTCGTCAGCATCAGGAGTTTTCCAATGTGATTACAACAATTATTGGGGAGCGTTTAGGGAACCACCGCCGCGACGCACTCTTCTCAGTGACGTTGGAGGGCTATCAGATTTCTCGCCGTTTGGGGCGAGGTGGAATGGCGGTTGTCTACGATGCATTGTCCGAAGAAACCGGGCAGCGAGTCGCTCTGAAAATGATGAGTCACCGGCTTCATATCGATCAGCTCGCACGAGAGTGGTTCGATCGCGAAGCGCAGCTGATTTCTTCTTTTGATCATCCGAATATTCCCAGGCTGCTCAAACGGTTTGATGCATTCGCAACCGCGTTTATGGTCATCGAATTTATTGAAGGGGCGTCACTTGCGCAAGTCCTGAAAGAACGTGGCCCCTATGATGAAACGTCAGTTCTGCGAATTCTTGCCAATCTTGTTCACGCTCTTGAATATGCTCATTCCGCAGGAATTGTTCATCGCGATGTGAAGCCCGCCAACTGCATGATCGACTTGAAAGGCGATGTGAAGCTGATGGACTTTGGGTTGTCTGTCCCGTTCTTTGCCGGAAAAGACTCTCGCTGCGTGATCGCAGGAACTCCGGCCTACATGTCACCCGAGCAGTTTCGAGGGGAGATCTGTCCAGAATCGGATTGGTTTTCTCTTGGTTGTGTTGCCTTCGAACTGATGACGGGGCAACGCCTGTCGAACCCGACTAATCTGTTGGCAATGGGGCAAAACTTTCAGAAATGGAATGTCGGTGTTGTCCTTTCACAGATCCCCAAGAGCTACTCGACCGCGAAAAAAATCCTGCGGTCGTTGCTGGATATCGAACCCGGTAACCGAAGCAAGAGCCTCGGAATGCTCGAAGAATTCCGAAAACCGTTGAACGTTTCGGATTGGGATATCGGCTCAATGCTCGGAAAGAAATGAAGCAGACCGCACACGAGAGCTGATCTCGTGTGCGGTCTGTTGAAAGCTTCATTCACCGGTCGTGCTGCGGGTCAGTTGCCCGCTTCATGCCAATAGAGCAGTTTGCTCCACCATGTGCCCGTGAAGAACGCGTTTCTCTAGAGCCAGTCCGAAAACTTCTGGAATAGCCGCTTTCCTCAACATTTGAGAGAGCAATTTCAAGTTTCAGGATCAGTTTTAGTAAAAATGCTGTTCGCCACGAGGCAGAACCTGCAAACCAATTCGAAAGATTCTCTAGAGACTCTTCCAGCTACCTCGGATTGAACTTTAGAGGCCAATCTTGAAAGAGAGCGTGAAGACCGGTGTAGTGGTGGCTTTATGTCAACTTTTGCATGGAGGCCATAATTCCGTCGGAGTCCAGCCCTTGGTAGCCCATTTGCTGCCACAGCCCTCCGGAACCTTCTTTATGAGTTCCGATGTTGTTGTAATTCCCTTTGAATCCACGTTTGAGGAGTTCTGTTCCAAAGCGTGAACCGAGACCGGTTTTGACGTTGAAGGATTCGGCGACGAGGACTGCGGGGGCAGCTGCAAGTTTCGCCATCATTTCTTCGTCGTAGACATTGAGTGTGGATTTGCAAATCAATCCCACATCCGTCCCGGCTTCCTTCAGGCGAATCACAGCGTCGAGAGCACGATAAGTCGTCTCGCCAAAAGTGACGATGTAACCAGCAGTTCCTTCGCGAATCACATCATCTTTCCCGGGGACGAATTCGTAGTCGTCGCCGAAAACTTTGTTGCCTTCCTCATTCAGCAAATCAGGCACTCCTGAACGAGTTGAGAAAATGAAACGCAGACCTTCCTGGCTGTAGATCGTCTCGAGACATTTTTTGAACTGATGCTGGTCCGCTGGGAAATAGAGGCGAGTGTTGTCGTGACCTTCTTCTGGAAGCCCGTTGTCACTGAACATGTTGTTCAGTCCGAAGTGACAGGTGTTATCTGCCATGTCGTCGCAACCGGCGTGGCTGAAGTGTGCCAGAACGTTGCTCTGGTTCAATCGTGCCATCGTGATTTCAGAGACGACCATTTCCAGGAACGCGGAGAAAGTCGCGAAGACTCCTTGCTTTCCTCGCTCGTATCCGAAGCCGGCAGCTGCGGAAAAGTTTCCACGTTCCATGATTCCGCCGCGAACAAAAACTTCCGGATGTTCGGCACGAATATGATTGAGGCCGCAGCTTCCTTCCAAATCGCAATCGAAAACTCGAATCGATTCAATTCGTTGTTCTTCTGGAATTTTATCCAGAATTCCATTCATGATTTTACCGAAGAGGTCACGGTTCTTGCCGATACTGCTTCCATCGGAACCTTGGTGAGATGGGCCTCCAGGACCTTTTTCAACAGTCGTTAGATACTCAGCAGCTGCGTCTCGACCACGTGACTTTAAATGCTCAATTGCGACAGCGGTTTTGATGACGTCGTGACCGTGCGCACTTCCTTCGAGCCCTTTGATGCCAACGCACATTTTACGTTTGTTCATCAACGCAACCGGTCCGTCATGTGTGACCGCTTCACACATTCTGGCGTACAGGCTGTCGAGGTCTTCACCGTCGCCGGTGTTCACTGTCAGTCCGTGACCTTCGAGTGTTTTAGAGACATCAAAACCTTTGAGGTATTCTGAAGGATGACCGGCAATCGTGACGTCGTTGTCGTCGACGACGACTTTGACGTTCAGGTTCTGGGCGACTGCGAGACGTGCTGCTTCAGCGTCGTTTCCTTCCATTTGTGATCCATCGGACCCAAGCATGAAGACGACTTGGTTCGGGTTGGCAATCGCCACGCCGTTCACAAATGGCCACATGTGCCCCAAGCGACCAGAGCTGAACTTCACGCCCGGAGTAAATCCGCGTTCCGGATGACCTGGAAGATGTGACAGATATTCGCGGTAATGGAACAGTTTCTCAATGTCCATGTCCCCTTCCAGAACCGCCATCAGGTACTGAGTCGCAACTCGGTGACCCGCTTCATCAAAGAAGATCGGCAGCACTTCTGGTGTTCCACCGTTTTTTGAATGTTCCATGAAGCCGTGCATGATGAGAGTTTCAGGCACAGTGTCGTAGGGACCTCCTGTATGGCCCCCGAGCCCTTTTGCATCGGCGATGGCAGTGAAGAAGACAATGGCGTCGCGGCAAAGTTGAATGTTCTTGTCGAGCTGAGTTCGTTGCTCGGCAGTGAGAGTTGGATTTTTAGGATCGAGCGGAACCACTTGGTATTCATGAAGTGGAATTGGAAATTCAGTGGTAACAGTCATCTCTATTTTCTCCAACAATTCAATAAGTTTGCGATCAGGCCGTGGAATCTGTCCTACTTGACATTTGACAACCAGGTGTAAGCGATATGAGCGGCGTTCAGAACTGATCCTGAAACTTGAAATTGCTCTCTCAAACATTGAGGAAAGCGGCGATTCAAAAGGTTTTCGAACTGGTTCTGGTTTTGGGCCAAAGTATGAAGTGAATCGAAGAAATTGCAATGCTGTCAGATTCAGCTTATTGAAAACATGGTATCTGTTCGCCTGAGGAGGCCGGAGATCCTGCCCACCATCAAAATCTCACACTTTCAGTCCGTTCGGCTGGAACAGATAAAATCCTGCCAAGCTGTTGTGGAGCATTTTTCCCGTCTCGTGTCGGTGTTGCGATACTGAAGGCGTCTCGAATCACGTAGCAGCTACTTGATGAAACGAGTTCTGCGCGGACCCACGGAAGAACAGTCTGCTCGACTCACCGTCGTAACCGTATTTTGTGAAAGACTTTATGGTGAAGAGTCTGCGGGAGATGCCTTAGAGCCATTCCGCTTCGTCAGCAACGGTTTCTGCAGCGATGGTTTCCGAAGCGATAGCAAGGGATGGCTTTTCGGTTTTCGAATGAGGTGCGGGAACGGAAGGAGAATTTGCACGGTCAGTGCGAAATCGTTTTCGTTCGTCTTTGATCGATGTTGGGTCAAAGCGATGTCCGAAGTAGCGTGATTGGGCATCTTCGCTACGGAAAATGTCATCGATATCGCCCGTCACCAGAACACGACCATCGACAATAATATTGCAGCGATCAGTGATGGTTAATGTTTCTCGTTCGCGGTGATCTGTCATTAAAATCGAAATCCCAGAGTCCTGAAGTGCTCCAATCACGTCTTGAATGTCGTTGATTGTTGTGGGGTCGATCCCGGTGAATGGTTCGTCGAGCAGGATGATTTTTGGGTTACTTGCCAGACATCTGGCGATCTCCAGGCGGCGGCGCTCTCCCCCGGAAAGGGTTGAGGAGACCTGTTTGCGTTTGCCTTCCAAGCCGAACTCACCGAGCAATT
The DNA here is from genome assembly GCF_048270125.1 of Thalassoglobus sp. NCBI lineage: Bacteria > Pseudomonadati > Planctomycetota > Planctomycetia > Planctomycetales > Planctomycetaceae > Thalassoglobus > Thalassoglobus sp. The sequence continues at coordinate 79,994 of NZ_JBLWTN010000014.1, forward strand.
CAGTCACGCGAGCTTTGCGGTCTCGGCTCGAGAGCGGCATATATTCAAGAATGGCGATCAGGTTTCTTTCCACTGAAAGCTTTGTGAAAATACTCTGATCCTGCGGCAAATACCCCATTCCATGCCGAGCCCGTTTGTACATCGGCCAGTTCGATACATCCTGCCCATTCAGAAAGACTGTCCCTTTGGTTGGAGCGGTGAGACCACAGGTCATTCGGAATGTGGTCGATTTGCCAGCTCCGTTCGGTCCTAAAAGGCCGACAATTTCACCGGGCTCCACCGAAAAACTGACTCCATCGACGGCACGAAAGCCGTTTGGATAAACTTTGACAAGATCACGGCATTCCAGAATCGACATTGAACAATCCTTTGTTCGCAGACAGCCCATTGCTTGGCAGACAGCATCGCCTCACAACTTTCTGGCTGTGACAAACACTGCAGAAGTCGCCGGAATCACCTGTGAAGTGCTACGGTTTCAGCAGTCTTGTCAGCATATTTTGTAACTTACGACCAACTCGACTGAAATATAGATGATTTCACTCGTCGGACTCAACATCATCACGATCACGTTCAAGTCCCAAGCTCATCCAAATCTCGAATGAGAGGAGGGAAGAAAACGGGTGGAGGCTGAATTGAGTGGACAGCAGCGAGATTAAGGGTTTTCAGGTTTATGCCCTGTACAAAGTGGTTAGAAAGTCTTGAACTTTGGAAACTGCCATTTCGGCGGCTTTACAGTTTGCACTAAGCCTGTAAATATTGCAGGCTAGGACACATTCCTGTTTCTCGTGTTCGTGAAGAGCGGTTTTCATCAGGCGAAAAACTTTACGCCACGAAACAAAACGCATACATCATTTCTGGAAATGTCCTAGAGCAACTCCAATCCTGGTTCTCACGTTCTCCGGCGTGGTGAGCTATCCGTGAAGTCGTGATTGTGATCTTCATGGACTCAGCAAACATTGAAAAAACTTTAGAGATATCTTTCGCGAGAAACATGGAAGGCTCTCGTAAACACTGGGATGGTTTGGCGTCGACCGATACGTTTCTCGTCCAGATCATTGTTCCCGAGTAGGAATCCACAGTGAGTGATCAGCAAAAAGATATGTTTCAAATTGCCATCAGCGTCCTCATCGTGGACGACGATGAGGCTCACGCGCAGGCTGTTGCAGAAAGCCTCCGGCGGGTGAATTGTGAATGTACGATTGCGAACTCCGGGCCGAAAGGTGCGGAGTTGATCGAGTCTCAGCAGTACGACGTGATCATTACCGACCTCAAGATGGACGAGGTTGACGGCTTGGCGATTCTCAGGAAGGCCAAAGAAGAATTGCCCGATGCCGAAGTGATTGTTCTGACAGCTCACAGTTCGATTCCGTCGGTGGTCACAGCCATGCAGGGAGGGGCTTATACTTATCTGACAAAACCGTTGGATATTCAGGAACTGCGTCAATCTGTCGACAAGGCCTCCAGTCGTATCCGTTTAATTCGGCGGAACATCTCGCTCGCGAAAGGGCTCGATGAACGATTTGGCTTTGAAGGTGTCATCGGAAATAGCCCTTCGATGCATCGTGTGATCGAGCAGTTAAAGAACCTCGCTCCTACTGATACGACAGTTCTGATTCTCGGTGAAAGTGGTACAGGAAAAGAACTCGTTGCCCGTGCAATTCATCAGAACAGCCCACGCAAAAGCAAACCTTTTGTCCCATTGAACATCTCCGCACTTCCGGAAAGTATTCTGGAGTCCGAGCTTTTCGGACATGAAGCGGGAGCGTTCACTGGCGCGGCAACCAAACGAGTCGGAAAATTTGAGTACGCCAACGGCGGAACATTGTTTCTCGATGAAGTTGGAGAAATGCCAGCCGAAACGCAGATCAAACTGTTGCGAGTCTTGGAGGAGCGGAAGATCACTCGCCTGGGCTCGAATGATGAGAAGTCAATCAATGTCCGTCTGGTCGCAGCGACGAACGCGAATCTGAAAAGTGAAATGGAAGAGGGGGCCTTTCGAGGCGATCTCTATTACCGATTGAGTGTGGTGACAATCTATCTTCCGCCACTTCGCGACCGTCGTGAAGATATCCCGTTACTGATCGATCATTTCCTGAAGGAATTCTGCAAGCGACAAGGACGCGAAGTGGAAGGGCTTTCGCGGGGAGCGCGGCAGGCACTGTTATCATTCGACTGGCCGGGCAACATCCGTCAACTGCGAAATGCGATTGAAGGAATGCTGGCTCTCGATATGGATGGCAAACTTGATGTGGATGATCTCCCAACGGAGCTCGCTGAACTCGGTGGAGAGTCTCCTGATGGACTGATTGGCGGCTCCGGGGCTGATATGCTCATCGGTCGACCACTCGACGAAGTCGAGAAATACTACATCGCCCGCGCCTTGGAGCTGACAGGTGGAAAACGAGAAGAAACCGCAGTCATGCTGGGAATGGGAGAGCGCACACTCTATCGAAAGATCAAAGAGTACGATCTGAAGTAAGCTCAACTCACACAATCTGTCAAAAGAGCCCTCGGGGTCATCGTGGATTCATAATGAGAGACGCAATTGAGCATGTTCACGGCTGATCGGAGTCATCTTGCTGCATCTTTGGCAGTCATTTCGCCCCCGCTGACTCATCAAGGGACGAGATATGAGGCTGGAGATCTAGAGCATCTTTCGAACTGGTTTGCAGGTTCTGCCTCGTGGCGAACAGCATTTTTACTGGAGAAATGCGTTCTTCATGGGCAAACGGTAGAGCAAACTGCTCTAAAAGAGACGTGCTTTAGAGATTCGGTTTCAATCTGAAAATTTTCAGAATCATTCCTCTGCTGAATCTGGATACAGCCGCGCAGTCTCAGATAATTAAGTGAACAAGTCTGATTAAAAGCTGATTCAAGTACCTGCCACGAGACAGGTTCAACAAGTCTTTACGAATATCGAGCTCAGTACGACGAATGTCGCTGAGAACTCACAAGGGGAAGCAACTATGCAAGGAAGTCAACGAGTGATCGATGCACTCAATGCCGGATTGACCATCGAATTGACTGCAATCAACCAGTACTTCGTTCAGGCGAAAATGTGCGAAAGTTGGGGGTTACATAAACTCGGAGCCCACCACTACGAAGAATCGATCGAAGAGATGAAACATGCGGAGCTATTGATTGACCGCATTCTCTTCTTTGATGGAGTTCCGGAAATCGCACGGTACGACGTGATTCGTGTTGGCGATAACGTCCAAGAGCAGCTGGAGAATGATCTCGCTCTCGAATTGAACGCCAGTAAAACTTATAACGAAGGCGTCCAGATCTGCCTGGAAGAGAAAGACTCAGCCAGTCGAGAAGTGATGGAACAGATTGTTCGTGAATCTGAAGAGAGTGTCGATTGGCTGGAAGCTCAGCTTGATTTAATTAAGCGTCTCGGAATTGAAAACTACATGCTGTCGCAAATGGGCGAAGCGAAAAACGGCTAGAGCAACTTTCGAATTGGTTTGCAGGTTCTGCCGCGTGCCGAACAGTATTTTTACTTAAGAAATGTGTTCTTCACGAGCACACGGTAGAGCAAACTGCTCTAACCGACCGAGAAGTTGATCTGCGAAAACAAAAACGCTGAACATTCCGAGGAATCGTGAATGTTCAGCGTTTTTTAGAACTGATCCTGAAACTTGAAATTGCTCTCTCAAACGTTGAGGAAAGCACCTATTTCAGAGGTTTTCGGACTGGTTCTAATTTGTCCCGCCATTTTTCTATGAACAACGGGTTTTGTCGACGAGATCGCGACGGTCTACAGAGCAGATTGCGAAATCGATTTGAAGTCAGTTGGGGCTATTCTCTGCTCGCTCAATTTCTGAAACATGGTGCATCTGAATCGGTGATCTCTTCAGTCTGTTTTGACGGTGTCCCGATTTGAAAGATACTCGGAGATCAAGCACTTGATGCGAGATCGACACGACATGCACCCACCTCCCGCACCGCAGATTGATTTCACATCTTGGAGGCTTTCCGCGCCCATGATTTCGACGGAATCCTGAATCGTTGATTCTCGTACGTTCAGGCAGCGACAAACAATCGCATCGTTGATGACAGTCTGGCTCACAGTGGTCACTCTCAAATAGATTTCCGCTCACTGAAAACGTCGGAAACAGGCATCGGCGAGACTGCAATCAGCAATGTAGTAGCTACTGCCGGTGAACCTGAGACTCAATCTCAATAAGGAGATTGTATTTCCAACTGTTCAGTCGGGTCAACTTGAAATTCGAAATCTCCCCATTTTTTTTCGGCTTTCTGGGCGTTTCAATTCTTCCATGCGTAAGCATCTTTGGATAAAGGGGTTAAGGAATAGGTGTGACATCCCGAAATTAAGAATGGTGCTCCCTTCGAAGCAACTCCCATATTTTCGCCTGATGGAAGACTCTTCCAAAAGTTTCTACATTACAGCGAGTCCGGATAAGGCTGAGAGGTTACGTCCAACTAAATTCAAAGACTGAATTGGAGTGTTGACTGTGGCTATGACTGTGGCGATGAATGTAAAATGTTGCGCTTTGAACTCTGACGAAGGGCCACATTTTGAAATTCTTCCGAAAGCTGGACTCGCCGTTCATCCGGGGAATCGCTCAGCGAATTTCTGGAACGCAGCTGAACTCGTCGAAGAGCTCCAGGGATGTTGCAGCGTCATTGCCGGTTCTGAACCTTACACTGTTGAGGTTCTGAAGCAGTTGCCGGATTTGCGAGTGATCGCGCGAACTGGAGTTGGGTTCGACGCTGTTGATTTGGCGGCGTGTGACGAGTTGGGAATTGTTGTCACAACAACACCCGGAGTGAATCACCACTCCGTTGCTGAGCATACCATCGCGATGCTGATGGGACTTTCTCGTGGCTTTCCTGATCAGGACCAGCGTGTTCGAACTGGAAACTGGAAACGTATCGCTCGTCCACGTGTGATGGATCGGACACTCGGATTGATCGGACTCGGTCGAATTGGACAGGCTGTCGCGACCCGAGCTGCCGGATTGGGTATGAAGGTCATTGCCTGTGAACCTTATCCAGAGATGGATTTTGTCGACAAATGGGGCATTGAGTTGCTGGAGCTGAATGACCTTTTTGCAGCTGCGGACTATATCTCCTTGCATAACCCGCTGACTGAAAAGTCCCGCAAAATGATGAATGCCGAGACCTTTTCAATGATGAAGAGGGGATCTGTGCTGATCAATACCGCACGCGGTGCGTTGGTTGATGAAGATGCACTCGTCAATGCACTCAATTCGGGGCAACTCAGTGCAGCAGGCTTAGACGTCTTCGACGTGGAACCACTCCCTGTCGATAGCCCGCTCACAAAGATGTCGAACGTGATGTTGTCTGGTCACGTCGCCGGGCTCGATATCGAGTCGCAGCGAGACACACTCACGATGGCGGCAGAGACGATTATCGCCCTGAAGAATGGTGAATGGCCGCAAATGTGCATTCAAAATCTGAGTGGCGTCAAAGACTGGTCCTGGGACCGATAGAGCAGTTTGCTCTACCGTGTGCCCGTGAAGAACGCATTTCTCTAGGAAAAATGCTGTTCGCCACGAGGCAGATCCTGCAAACCAATTCGAAAGATGCTCTAGAGCACTGAGGTGGTTCACAAGACAGGTTCCACGAGACAGAAGGCCTACATTTTTTTCAAAATGCTCGAGATCCAATCCAATATTGGATTGGACGTTCTGCCTCGTGGTGAGCCGTCTATGAAGTCATGGAAGTGAACTTCACCATTACGACAAACATTGAAACTGCTCTAGCCGAGTTCGATGTTCAGTTCTTCAATCTTCCGGTACAGGCTGGAAAGCCCCAGTTTCAGACGCTTGGCGGCTTCGCGTTTGTCGGGCCATTGACGCAGGACACGTGTGATGTGCAATCGTTCGTAATGTCGCAATGCACTTCGAAGGTCGTCCGTGTCTGGCAATGGTTGCCCCAATCCAAGCAAGTCGGGAGGCAAATCGCTCGGCTCGATCGAGGTTCCGTCACACATGATGACGGCTCGTTCAATTGCATTGTCGAGTTGCCGAACATTCCCCTTCCATTGGGCAGCCATTAATAGCCGAATTGTTTCACTCGTCGCGCTGACAACTCGTTTTCGCAGGGATTTCGAGTGCTTAGCAATGAAGTGATCAACCAGTTCCGGAATGTCGTCGAGACGCTCCCGGAGCGGAGGGATACGAATTTTCACACCATCAAGGCGATAGAACAGGTCCTCTTGGAATGTCTCTTCGCCAACGAGTCGCAGGAGGTCTTCGCTGCTGGATGTGATGATTCGGCATTGGACTTCGTATGGTTCGGAACCGCCGACCGGCATGCTTTCTTCGTACTCGATGGCACGTAGAAGTTTTGTTTGTGTCCCCATCGGCAACCGGGCGATTTCATCGAGGAAGACGGTCCCCTTCCCGGAAGTTCGGAGGATACCTGGTTGTGTGTTCCCGGGAGAATCGGACCCGAACAGTTCTGCTTCGAGCATCTCAACAGGGCGACTTCCACAGTTGACCGCCAGGAATTTTTCCTCTTTCATTGGGCCGGCAGAATGGATAGCTCGAGCGAAGAGTTCTTTTCCTGTTCCAGTTTCGCCAACCAGCAACACGTTGGAGTTCGTGACTGCAATCTTTGAAATTGTATCCTGGAGTTGTTTGAGTGGTTCACTTGATCCGACGATTTGGTCGAATCGGTTCGGTTGAGCCAGTTCTAACCGGAGCTTCTGGTTTTCCAGATAAAGATCACGATACTCAAAGACCCGTTTCAGTTTGTGGGCGAGATCGTCAAAAATGACTGGCTTGGTCAGGTAGTCAAAGGCTCCACGTGTGAACGCATCAACGGCTGATTCAACAGTTCCGTAAGCGGTGATAATCAACACGAACAGAGATGGATTGAGCCGGTGCATCTGCTTCATCAGCTTAATACCGTCTCCGTCGGGGAGTTGGATATCGCAGATGGCAACATGGAAGTCCTGATCCTTGGCAGCTTTTAAGCCTTCTTCAACGGTCCCTGCCTGGGTCACCTGAAAGCCTTCGCCGGTCAGAAACTCTCCGAGTGTATTGCGGATAATTTCTTCGTCTTCGACAATCAGAATCTTACGGTAACTGGTGCTTGGTTTTTCCGGCTCGGTCATTTCTTCTCTTCGGATTCGAACAGAAATCGATGTGAGTTGAGATTTTAGAGTCTTTTGACGCGTTTTGCACGCACGCTGCATGCATCTTTGCAAAGGATTTATGAGTCAGAATTTGGGGAGAGGGACAAATCTGGGAGATGAGCTCGGGCGGAATCGATTTCAAGGTCGGTTTTCGTGGGGCGTCGTCTTGACTCCTCGATTCTCTGGTCAGCAATCGGGAGGGACTTTTGAGAGACGAAGGCTGGCGGACAATTGCTCTGACAGGGGCTGTTTTATCGGTGGAGTGGACATTCATTCGGGAAATCTCTGGAATTCTGTGACACATTCCTGCGTCTATTGGTCAATTCGATAGCAGAGAACAATCGATCAGCCACCCCGGAAATTGACTAGATGGCACTTTGACCGATCCTCCCAATCACAATCTGACGCTCACAACGCATGACGCGACATCTTCCGAGATCATCGAAGGTCTTCGGAACGGTGAGCGACTTGCGTGGGGGCAATTGTACGACGAGTACAGCGAAAGCCTTTGGAAATACGTCTCCAGAATCATCGGAAATGACGCTGAATCCGTCGCTGAGGTCGTCCAAGAGAGCTTTCTGGCTGCCGCACGCGGGGCCAGAACATTCGATGAAACAAAAGGCTCACTGTGGGCCTGGTTGACCGGAATTGCTCATCGCCAGAGCTTTGCCTGGTTCCGCAAGCGTTCTCGAAATCAGAAGATATCTCGAGGAGATGTTCAGCGACGCATTCGAAGTGGTCAGCAGGAACAAGATAAAACGACTGCTCCAGTTCAAATACTCGAAGACCTGGAACAGGCAGAGGTCGTTCGGGCAGCACTTTCAGAGTTGTCGACCGAGTACGCATTTTTGCTGACTTCAAAGTACATGGATCGACTGACGATCGATGAAATTCAACATCATCTTGGGGGAACATCCGATTCAATACGTTCGAAACTACGGCGTGCACGAGCAGAATTTCGCACTGTCTTTGAACGGCTCAATGATGGAGGTCCAGAGTAGATGACCGACAAACCTTCCTTTTCACTCAACGACGAAAGTGACTTCGAGGAACTCCTCCATCCTCAGAAGTTTGATGTGGCCGAACCGGATCACGATCTGCTTGAACGGATTCGAGAATTGACCATTCAAGAATTTGAATCAATGTCAGCCATTCAAGAATCTTCAACTGCGAACGTTGGTGGATCATCTGATTCTGAATCTCCCAGTGTGACCATCTCTCCAATCGATCCTTACCAGAAAACGAGTCATCCGATGAAAACGTCCGCACTCGTCACCGCCTTGGCTCTTGTTCTTTCTGTCTGCTGGTTTGTGATTGTTCCAAACACACAGGCATCGACGTTGAAGCTTGGGGATGTGCTGGCAAAGCTTAAGGATGCCGAAACGCTTCAGTTGCAAGTGACTCGTGATGGGGCATCGTCTGATGTCTGGGTGAAAAATTCCGGGATCGTCCGCTGGGAAGTTTCTCCACAGAAATATCAAATCGCAAGAGGGTCTAAGCTCTGGGAAGTGAGCGACACTGACTCTGGAGAAGCGAACGTTGCCGATCCGATTCAAAACCCGTGGACATCTCAGTCCGGGAATATTGACCTGGTTGCGCTGCTGGGGATTCAATCGAACACACAAAATGAATTTCTTGAAGCAACTGCTGATGGTGTGACGAATTACTCGGGTGTTGACTGTCTTGTCTTTCGTGAATTAGTCAAAACAGGCGATCAACAGTTGCGGCTGAATTTTTATGTCAATCAGAAAACAAGTGAGTTGCTGGCGATTACAGCTCGTCCGAAAGGGGCTCGGAGGACCGGACCACCGCTGGCAGAACTCTCGCTGATCGCCCGCAATATTCCGATTGATGAAGCCAAATTCCGCGTCCCTGTGAAACTGGCAGAGACAGACCGGATTGGGAAAGTGAGTGATTCGCAGGGGATCGTGACTCTTCGCCCAACAGGCGCCAAACGCTGGACACCGATCACGGGACAGGTCTTGATCCAGGTAGGAGACTGGGTTCGTACCGATGCGCATGGAGCGAACGCGGTGACACTCGAACTCGTGTCGGGGATCAAACTGATCGCTGGTCCTCACTCTTTAGTGGAAGTGATTTCAGCCGATGAAGTGCGTCTGCATTCCGGTACGGTTCAAGTGACTCGATCGAAATCTGCTCCCAATGATTTCCTGCTGCGAGGACTTGGTGACGATTCTCAGGTGATTCAAAAACCGGGAAGCCAAATAGTCCGCATCGATAACGAGCGGCAGCTTTCAGAGGTCATGAATAAACCGACGTGGCTGAAGGGGTACGACGGGTCCTCATCGAAAGATTCGATTGGTTCTCTGATCGTCGAGATCGACGGTCGAGCAACTCCCCTTACGGTCGGCGAACATCACGTGACCATTGAGATACGTGATCAAATCGCCCGTACGACGATTGAGGAAACTTTTGTCAATCATACTGATTCACGCATGGAAGGGCAGTTTCATTTCCCACTTCCACAAGACGCTTCGATCAGCGGCTTCGGAATGTGGATTGGCGGTGAACTGGTCGAAGCTGACATCGTCGAAAAGCAACGTGCCCGTGAAATCTACGAAACCATTCTTCGTGAAAAACGAGATCCCGGGCTGCTGGAATGGACGGGTGGAAACATCTTTAAAGCGCGTGTCTTCCCGATTGAACCCCATTCTGAGAAGCGGGTGAAAATTGTTTACACGCAGGTTCTTCCGCTTCAGGGAAATCGCTTTCGATACAGTTACGGCCTCAAAAGTGAAATGCTGCAGACAAATCCTCTGCGAGAGTTGAACATTCGTTGCCTGATAAATTCCACAATTCCGCTCAGTGCTGTTGAGTCACCGACGCACACTTGCCGCACGCAGATGACGAACCACTCAGCGGAATTGGAGTTCGTGGCGCAGGAGTATTCGCCGACGAAAGATTTTGAAGTCGTTTGTGATGTCAGTCAGCGAGAGAATGATGTCGTGTTGATTCCGCATCAGCGAGGGGACGATGGATATTTTCTCTTCGAATTAATGCCTCCAGGACAATCTGGAGAGTGGCAGCGACAAACTGTTTCGGATGGCTCCCCGCTGGAACTCATCCTGCTTTGTGACACCTCCGGGTCGATGGACTCGTCAATGCGAAAGGCTCAGCAAGAGTTCGTGGCCACCTTGCTCGGTTCGCTCAGCGATGATGACCGTGTCGCTGTTGCGACAACGGACGTTTCGACAGACTGGCTCATCGAGGAATTCTCTGCACCAACGGAAAAGAGGATCGCAGCAATTCGCGAAGTTCTTGAGAATCGAGCTTCGCTTGGCTGGACGGACTTAGACCAGGCCTTTGCTGCCGTCATGGAAAAGGCCACTCCGAAGACGCAGGTGATCTACATCGGTGATGGAATTGTCACCACGTCGCACAGCGATCCGGCTGCATTTGTGAACCGTCTTAAACGACGTTTTGAACAAGCTCGCACGCAATCCGGAGTTGCTCCCGGTTTTCACGCGGTTAGTGTCGGTTCGATTTCTGAATCCGTTGTTTTGAAGGGGATTGCCTCGCTTGGAAAAGGTTCGATGCGGCAGATTTCCGGCGAGATCACACCTCAGCTGACAGCTTTGAATCTGCTGAAAGAAATCACCAGTCCCGGGCTGAAGAATGTGCAGGTTGAGTTTCAGGGAATCGAGGTCGCTGCAGTTTATCCTGAAGAACTTCCAAACATTCCGGTTGGGACGCAGCAGATTCTTGTCGGACGATACCGACCGACTGGTGAAAATCAGACTGGAAAGGTTGTCGTCACCGGAATGTTGGAGGGGAAGCCTGTGAGGTATGTCGCCCACGTGAACCTGTCAGAAGCGGAGAGCGGAAATTCATTCATCCCCCGTCTCTGGGCACGTGGGCATCTTGATCAGCTAATGCAGCAGGGATCGAATCAGAAGATTCAAGATCAGATCATCGCTCTTTCTGAAGAGTTCCACATTATCACGCCGTATACGTCGCTGCTCGTTTTAGAGAGTGACGCAGACCGCGAACGGTTTGGTGTCAAACGACGATTTGGGATGCGTGACGGCGAGCAATTCTTCGCAGATGGTCGCAGCAATGCAAACTATGAGCTCAAGCAACAGCAGATGCAAAACGCAGGTAACTGGAGGTTAGGACTGCGACGTCAAATTCTGGGAGAGATCGCCGGGATGGGGAGAGATCCCAAAGTCTTTCAATCAGTCAATGATTTTGCTGCTCGTAGAAGCCGAGTCGCCAAAGAGAAATTGCAACTGGGTGTGACTCCAGGAATTATTATTGGTGAAGAAGAAGCCCCCATTATTTCAGATGACACATCATTGAATTTCTCTGGGAGAGCAGGGCGTTATTCCCTTGGTGACGACGTCCAGTATTATCCCGCATCAGGAATGCAACCGGATACATTCTCATTCTACGTTCAACTTGGGCGAGGTGGACAAGACGGTGAGTCTCGGGATGTCAACTTGTGGTTTGGAGACGTCCAGGCGACCAAGGAATATCGAAGGGGGTTCGATGCAGACAAAAGACAAATGCTTGGCGAGCCCTTCAATCAGAGGGGCGGCTTTGGAGGTCGACCAGGGTTGTCTACGCTCGGTTTCGATTTCAGCGGCGTGTCTTTGGAAGATGAAGGTGAAAGCCTGCATCCATTCGGGGCTTATCAGGAGCAGCAGCGTAATCCCTTGGTTGAGTCGGCATTCAGTTCTATCTATAGCACAAACAACGGTCCGTTCCCCGGTGCGGAAGGTTTTTTGGGAGGTTCAAGGTCCCAACTCAAGGATTGGGACACTGCCCTTCGAGATCGACAAAGAAATGAATCAATAAGTGTCAGCGGAGAGCTTTTCAGCCGTCTACCAAGCCTTAAGACATCCTTGAGGAGATCTGGAGACAAGTCGGCTTGGGGATTCCGAACTTCCTCCTCAGTCTCCGACTCTTTGGTTTGGGTGAATCAACTCTTTCCTGCATTGGTGATGCCAGCCCCGCAAAGCGAACTCGCAAGTCCCAAAGAAAACCTATGGTCTCCTGAGGCAATCGAGCTTGCGAAAAGCTTGCTTGTGAAAGATGAGCTCGAAGCGATTCGCGATGGTGGCATTCTCATTCAGCGTGAAGTGACTGCCTGGAGTGACGACTTTGGTCGTCTTGTCCCGAGTCATCAGCGAACGGAAGTCTGGTCGCCGTCAAAATGGGTGACTGTTGATCATTCGCAGGGTCAGAATTCGATTGTCAACTGGCGTGATGAGGAACATCGGGGCGTCTACTCGGAATCTTTTCTGCTCGGACAAGTTCGAGATTTGATTGAGGACGAAACGAATCCAAATCCATTGAATCTACAGGGGCATTCGTTGAACTCTCTTCACGAATCGATGAGTACCTATGTCGCGACGATTGATAAAGTTGACGAGGGGCATTCGGTTCTGATTCTGAAATCCCCGACGCAAGCTTCTGGATTCCGTTTTGAAATCGACACGCAACGGCGAGTGATCACTAAACAGGAAAGGCTGACAAGTGACAAAGTGACATCGACAGTTCTCTACGAAGATTTTGTCGCTGTCCTGAATCGCTGGTGGCCGACGAAGGTGACCACGATTACCGCTCAACGACAGGAGAATCCGAGCTTTGTTGTCACGCAAAAAATTCGCGAGCTCACACCGCAAGATTTCTCTGCTCAATGGGAACAGCAACTCTCCAAACAAAACGAATCACTGATCCTTACGCTCCCTCTGCCTGAACTGGACGTAGCCCGAAAAGCAGTTCGCGAAGGTGATGCTACGGTCGGTGATCATCTTGTCATGTTAGTGCGTTATAGCCACTTCGGATCTTGGAAAGATGCATTCGAGCAGCTTCGAAAAATGGAAGCTTTGGCAACAGAGAAGCCCGGGATGCAATATGTTCGCATCGCCGTAGAATTGGCAGCGGGGAGAAAAGAAGATGCGCGACAGAAAATTGTCAAACGCGTTGACACATTTGTCGATGGGACAGGCAAAGGAAATCCCGTCTCGCAGCGTGGAGATCTGTTCCTGGCAACGCACTTGCTTTCGTCGGTTTACTCCATCATTGGCTGGCCGGAATATGCTCCTGTCGTGGAAAAACTCAAGCCGATTTATGATCGACAGGCAGACACCGAAGTCGCACAGTTGGATTGGGAGAATCGCTGGGTTCAAGTCTTGAATGCTCTCGGGAAAACCGAGGAGAATTTGCAATTACAAAAAGAGATGACTCAGAAGTATCCGGGGAATGTCTCTGTGCAAATCGGCTACGGTTCAACACTCGCCCTGCATCAAAGGCGAGATGCGGCGAAGAAATTCTTCTTGCAACAATTGAGCCTTGAAAATCATTGGCGTCACAATGAATTGACGCGCCTTCGTGATCGGTATGCGGAAATGCTGGAAGGGAATTCTGAGTACAAAGAGTTGCTCACTTTTCTTCAGGACTGGTTGAAGAAGGAGACCGATTCATCGCGAGTCTTTTCACGATTGCTCTCAGCCTTGGTCATGAATGATCAAATGACTGAGGCTGAAAATCTCGCTACCGCCTGGTTACAACTCGCTCAGCAACCAGCTGAGCTGGATGTTGTTGCTTTGGCAAAAGTAGATGCGGCGATTCAATTTGCTTTCGGAAATGGCCACAACTTGAATCGTTACAACGGGATGGATCGCAAATGGTTGCCGGAACTGTTCAAGACCGCGATTGTTTGCGTTCAAAATGATGAACGGCTCCAGATCGCTCGGAACATCGTGAGCAATAACAATTTCGTTCAGTCCGATGAAGGTGATCGGTTACGCGGTTCGATTTTGAATTGGCTTCTCGACGAGACGGGCTCACTCCCGTATGAACGGCTTTCCTTTTATCTTGAGACGCTCAAGAGAGGACGGTTGCTGATCGGTGAAGGAGATGCGATGGAAATCCGTCAGGTCACCGAGAAAGAATGGAAGATCATTGCTGATCAACTCCTGAAACGCTGGGAGCAAGAAGAAGAGTCTTTGCGGCAACATCAACTCTCACAGTTGCTGGTTCCTGTCTACGGATCATACTTGACGCCAGAACATCTTCCATTTTTGCGGCGTCTCGTCGAAGAAGGGCCTGAAGCTTATCGGAGAAATTACCGCGAACAACTCTTCAATGTTCTGCTGTCTCAGGTTTGGTCAGAAGGGATTGAAAGCGAAGCGTTCGACCTCTGGTTGAGTCTTTCTGAATCTGAGAGTCCAAGTCAGAGGGCTTCAGACCTTGCACCAAAGTTGTATCAGCTCATCGACAAGATGTTACAAAACCGCGTGACCGCTAGCGTCGTCAAGTTACAGGACGAAGGTAAGTCGGATGAATTGACACGGACTGAGTTGACCGAGAAGCAAGCGGCGATTGTCGAGTCAGCCCGTGGAGGACTGGCTGAGCGGTTAGTTAAAACATCAGAACAAATCGACGACTCACATCCCGAGTTATTGCCGTGGCTTCAACTCGAACGAATTCGTCTTGATATCGAGTTGGAACAAAATCGACAGCAATCAATAAAAGAATGTTGGGAACTCCTCGGTGATGAACCGGTTGCGATCGATTTGGAAACAGAACTGACAATCGAGGAGTTGTTTCAAAAATTACTGAACGAACGCGTTCGAGAACGAGCCCTCATGACGGTCATCAATCTCGCTGCACGTAAAGACGCAAAGAAGCAGGAAATCGAGCGGATTCTGGATTACGTCGACAAGGCGATTCAGCAAACCACGGAAGATACGGAAACGTTGCAGAAAAGCTTTGGGAAAGAGGGCGAAATTTACCAGAAAGAAGATCTCTCGAAGCCCTGGAAATCATTGAAGTACAAGCTGTTGATCCTGTTCGATCGCCCAGACGAATTGCGAAAACAATTGCGAACGTGGATCGACACGGACGAGTGGAACACCTCCTGGCAACGTGGGTTGGCGTTGTTACTTGCCGAACAGGGAGAGCTTGAAGAGGCAATTAAAATCTTCGAGACGATACAAGACAAGAAGGAATTGACCAGCGACGACTACAAGTCACTTGCGAACTGGCAACTTGTTCTCGATCGGAAAGAGGACCACGAGGCAAGTCGCTTGAAGGTGCTCTTTGAGCAGAGCGAATGGAACCTGGCGAATGTCCTCAATCAACAAGCCAGACAGATTCGTAGCGGGAATGGACCACATGAACTTGATGAAAACTCATTTCTGATACTGAAAGCACTCTTCGAGAAAACCAGCCAGCCGGGAAATCATTATTCAATGATCCGCAATTTATATACTGCGACGAGTGACTTCAGGGTCTTCGAACAAGTCCCGGAGGGGATGCTCGGTCGCACTCAATCGATGACTTACAACGCGCTGCAGCAATTTCAAAACACCATCCTCAGGGAAGTTCGTAAAGAAGCGACGGCTGATAAAATGCTGGAGCATGTTGAGAAGTTGCGCGATCGTTTAAACGCTGGAGAAGTTCCCCGTGGAGCTGATCCAAACGAAAGGTCGCTTGTTCTCGATCTGCGTGCTCTTGATCTCATTGAAGCGATGATCGAAGTCAAATCTTCGCAAGTTCTCAACGAGCCGGGGCCACATGCTCAGAAAGCGGTTGCTGCTCTGAATCGAGCGTTCAAAAAAGACTGGCAGGAAGGAGAACCATTACGTTACGCACAGTTTCTTCAGCAATTAGGAGGACTGACGAATTCCAGAGATGCAGTGGTGTTACAACCACTTGTTGACGTTCAGCTTAGTCAACTCAAACAGCTCCATGAGAGTGCAAAAGCAGGATCAACAGAACGAGTCCGGATCGCGGTGGCGCGTGCTGCGTTGTTGAATTCCTACCGAAGACACGATGAGGCGATTCGTCTGATTGAGATCGCACTCGATGAATTTGCTGAGCCACATAGTGGGTTGATTCCTTATGCATCTCGCGATCTCGTGACGACTTATTCATCCTTCCTTCAACGGCGAGCTGCCTACGCGAAAGCTGAGAAGTATGTGCTTAAGCATCGCGATGCTCTGCAGAACGAGTCTCAGCAATGGACCTATGAGCAACACTTGAACAGTCTTTATGAACAGGCTTTTCGGCATGACGCTCGCGTTTCTCTGGGCGAAGGAGCGACGCTCTTCGAAAATTTAATTTCAAGGCTTGTCGAGCAGTCAACGACTCAAAACGACAATCAAAGATACAACGTCTTGATGCAGATTGGGAATTTGTTCAACTACGTACTTGAAGATCAAACAAAAGGTCCAATGGATGAACAAGGGCAGTTCCTGAAGTTTACAAGTCAAACATTCCCCGAGATTATCCAACCGCAACAAGATTACTACAGTAGTCTCATCAGTCATTTTGCTTCAATTCTTAACTCTCGCGTCAGTCCACTCGAAGCGCTGAACTTCGTAATCGATCGATACGAAGAGTATCCCGTTCGATTTCGCTACAGTTCCCAGAATCAGTGGGTGAATCATGCGAGTCAGCTAGCGCAGTACCGCCACAATGCCGCGAATGATCAGGCAACCGACAAAACCAGACTCAATCAACTCGAAGGTCGGTTATTGCTGATTATCGTCGAAGAGCTCCGCGATGAACTGCTGAGTTTGCAAGTTCGGAACCAGGAATTTTATCACGACAACTATTCCTATTTCTGGCCGGAGAAGGCTGAAGATTTCCAACGTGTGGCAGAAACAGTTCTCGAAGAAAGAGCCGACTCCCCAAGGATAATTTTCTATGTTGCGAACTATCTCGATCAGGGATTGAGTCGTCATTCGAGAGCAATTGACATTTTGATGGATGCCAAGGAACGGGGACTTCTTGACGACAGCGGAACACGCACGCTGGTTCGATTCTTACACGCGCAGAAGATGTATCTGAAATCGATTCCGTTGCTCACGGAGCTCATCGAAATTTCTCCTCGTGACATGAGTTTGCGTGTCTTACTTCTGCGGTCATATTACTACACAGAAAAAGCGGACAAGGTTCAAGCTCTGTTAACGGAAACGGATGCATTGTTTCACACCGACAATTTGTGGTCCGAGGCCAACATCATTCAGTTTGCGCGAGTTTGTGTCGAAATTGGACGTCTGCAGGAGGGGATTGGCTATTTAGAAGAAGCCATCAACTTGCATCAACGAACTGCTCAGAATCGTGGAATCGGCGGAGGGATTCTTTCTCAGTACTACTCAGAGCTTGGAGTCGCCTATGGACGCGCAGGCAACACCGAGAAAGCGATTGATGCGGCAGCAGCAGCCATTGTCAGTTGGGGAGCCCACCACGACCAGCGCCAGTATGCTCTCGACAACTTGAATGCTGTTATCGCGAGTGCCAGGGATATCAGTGATTACATTCAAGTGATTGACGCAAACGCCAAGCAAACCGGGGAAGACAGTCCGATCATCCGGAAGGCAATCGGGATGCGATTCTTTAATGAGCAGAAATACAAAGCTGCCATCGAACAGTATCAACTTGCACTAGAACTCTCACCTTATGATCGTGAGGTACACCAGGGACTGTTGAACAGCTTCGATAAGTTGAATGACTCGCAAGGGGCAATCAAGCAACTGCTCGCACAGATCGATTTTGATCGACACAATCTTCAGTTGTATGTGGAACTTGCCAATCGCGCCAAAGAAGATTCTGAGCTGGCAGAGCGGGCGGCGACTTCGATCGTGGAGTCGGCACCGAATGAAGCAGAATCTCATCAAGAGTTGGCGAAATTTCGCGAAACGCAATCACAGTGGGAATCCGCCATTTCACACTGGGAGCGTGTTGCAGAACTTCGCAAACTCGAACCGACAGGTCTGCTCGGACTGGGAAATGCCCAGGTTCAAGCCAGGAAGTGGACAGATGCAAAGGCTACGCTTCACAAACTTCAACGTGTCGAATGGCCCGCAAGATTCAATGACGTCAACAATCAAACTCGTGAGCTCGATCGGCGAATCAAATCGCAGCAGTGATCTTTCCTCTGAGCTGAAACACTCAGACATTCTGGTCAGGTGAGTTTGCTGAACATTGTCTTACTGCGAACAAAAAAACTCCTGGAGCCATTTTGACTCCAGGAGTTGCATTGGGATCGAGATCCCTGTTTGGGACTGACGCTTAAAAGTGTCAGTTCAAAGTGTTAACCGACTTTCGGTTCCCAACCAGGTTCGTACTCACGTTTCCACAGTTTCATTGCATCTTCGTTTTCGAGAATGCGTCCATTCTCAGTATCGCAGGTCAGCATGGACTGCGTTCGATAGGCAATGTTACCGAGGTGGCACAGAAGTGTACTGCGATGTCCAATCTCGATTTCGGCATTCAAATTGAGATGCTCGCCAGAGCGGACTGCATCAACAAGGTTTTGAATGTGCGGCTCGTTTGCATAGGTCGATTTTTTCTCTTCGTCGAAAAGTTTGTCGTTTCGGTCGAAGAATTTGTAGTTGCCGTTCGCGTCGATCTCACAGGCTCCCTTGTCTCCGTAGAATGAAACAAAAGCTGAGGAATCTTTGTGACGGTTGCAACTTCGGCCTTGCCAGGAAATCTGTTTTCCTTCCGCAAATTCGTAAGTAGCGATATTCGTATCAGGCGTTTGTTGATCGTCTTCATACGCATATCGACCACCTGATGAGACAACCGTTTTGGGGAATTCAACCTGCAGGCCCCAGCGACAGACATCAAGGGAGTGAATCCCGTTGTTGCCAAGTTCTCCGTTACCCCAGTGCCACAACCAGTGCCAGTTGTAATGGATTCGGTTGTCGTAATAAGGCATACGAGGAGCTGGTCCCTGCCAGAGCTCGTAATCGAGGTTTCCAGGTACTTCAGCCGGGTGTCCGATTCCCATTCCCTCGCGAATGTTGTTGTACCATGAGCGGGCACAGTACACATTCCCGATGATACCCTCATGGATTTTTGCGATAGCATCGATGTAACCAGTGCTGGTTCGACGTTGCGTACCCAACTGAACGGCGCGGTCATTATGCCGAGCCGCCTTGATCATCATCTCACCTTCCCACGGATTGTGGCTGGCTGGCTTTTCACAGTAAACATGCTTGCCAGCATTGCAGGCCAAGATTGTCGCTGGGGCGTGCCAGTGGTTCGGTGCTGCACAGACCACGATGTCGAGATCTTTATCATCGAGCATTCTGCGGTAATCGGTGATCGGCTCCGGCGATTGTCCCGTATCTTTTTCAAGTTGAGCGACAGCAGATCCTGCTCTTGAGGAGTCCACGTCACACACGTAAGCGACATCGACACCGGGCAAACGAGCAGCGGAAACTGCCAATGAACGTCCACGACTCAATCCCATGACCCCCACACGAACTTTTTGTGAGGGTAACTCTCCTTTCTGTGCGAAGAGTGGTCCGGTCGCATACGCAACGGTCGCAGCTGCGGTCGATCCAAGTAATGCACGTCGACTAATTTTCGTCATTCTCGACTCCTGAAGTAATTTTCGAAACGTATTAGAACCTCTCCGACAACCAAAGCGGTAATAGGGTATCCTCAGAGTTTAAGAGGTGAATTTAGGCACTCGGATCAGTTCAAATTATTATAGTGGCGGAAGAATTGAGAAGCCAATCGGTACAGGTCTGAACGAATTCATATTACAATTTCCTGATGGAATCGACCCTTCTAGACAAACCGAATCGTCGCAGGAGATGGGCATTTCGCTGCTTAACTGTCGCGCTTGCCCTCTCTCCATTCCTTGTTATTGAGTTGGTACTTACTCTTTTTAACATAGGAAAGAGCTCTGAAACTGAAGATCCGTTTGTCGGATTTGCCAGCATTGTTCCGTTATTCGAATTGAATGAGGATGGCAGCCGGTTTGTTCTTTCGCCACAGCGAACAAGTTTTTTTGCTCATGAAGAATTCCCAGCCAGGAAATCAGAAAAAACATTTCGAATTTTCTGCCTCGGAGGGTCAACGGTTCAGGGACGTCCCTATTCGATTGAAACTTCTTTCACGACATGGTTGAGGATCGGACTTGAGCAGGCAGATCCTGAGACAAATTGGGAAGTTGTTAACTGCGGAGGCATTTCCTACGCCAGCTATCGCCTTGTCCCAATCTTGGAAGAGACACTTCGCTACGAGCCTGACCTCATTATTCTTTGCACAGGACACAATGAATTTCTGGAAGATCGTACTTATAAGCATCTCAAACAAGTCCCGGCATGGATTGAAAAGCCAGCACATTTCTTAACATCGACGAGAACTGTTCAACTTGCATCGAGCATGATGTGTTCTCATTCGGACGGGAAAACGATTTTACAAACGGAAGCCGATGCAACTCTCGACTATAAAAACGGGATCGCAGCCTTTCATCGTGACGAAGAATGGAGCCATGGAGTTGCGGTTCATTTTGAATCAAATGTTCTCCGCATGATACATCTTGCTCAGGCGAACAACGTTCCGATCCTTTTGCTCAAGCCACCTTCGAATCTCAGTGGGACGCCTCCCTTTAAGTCGGAATCAGCCTTGCTGACAAAGGAGGAAATCTCCAATGTCGAAGAGATGAAAATTGCCGCTCGACGTTTGTATTCATCTGATATGAATCGGGCGACAGACATTTGGAGAGAAATTTGCCGCATTGATCCGGCCGCTGCGACAAACTGGTATGAACTCGGATCGTGTCTTGACGTGCAGTATCGGACTGAAGAAGCAAAATCTGCCTACATCGCAGCGAGAGACCTTGATGTTTGTCCTCTGAGAATGACAACTGCGCTGGAATCTGCGCTCGATGAACTTGCTGAGAAAGAAGATGTTCCCTTGATTGACCTTAACGAAATGTTGCAAAAGAAAACGAAAACGGGGAATGTTGGCCACAATTTGTTCGTTGACCATGTTCATCCAAATTTTGAAGGCCATCAGCAAATTGCCCTTGCGATCGGGCACTGGCTCCATCAGCAAGGCTATGTCCAATTGAATGCAGATTGGGATGTCGCCTGTCAGGAAAGTTTCAGCGAGCATTTTGACGCACTTCCTCGAACGTATTTCCATCGCGGTCAGAGAATGTTGTCCGCTTTGAAAAAATGGACGCAGGGCGATGCGGACGGAATACCCGTGGAAAAACGTTTTCCACACAAATTTAAAAAGTAACGGGCGATGAGACTTTGCATCTCTTCGGCAACGAATCTTTTGCAGCGAAACTTCTGTCGTCGTTTCCGGTGAATCAGCTGCTGTTGATGGGTTGCTGAAAGATTGTCCTGAATCAAATTTCTCAAAGCTGACATCGCAGACATATGACTAAATCTGAGTTCCGCGATGTTTATAGAGGAGGAACATTTCTGAGCGAGTTTTTGAGCGAGAATTCTCTTGCGTGCAGCGGTAAGCGGGACATGGAGAAGAGGAATCAAGTGAGTTTCGATCCTTTTTCCCTGACTGGTCTCCACAATCGGCGACCTGCTTCGTGAGTGTGGGATTGAATTCGTCAGGGAGTCATTTCTCTCGGCAAATAGAGAAACGATTCCGGGACAATTCCTCGCTTTCCTCACAATCGCTGAGATGAAACCCCCCTCTTGCTTCGCTATACTCCGAATTTTGACGACCCGACTACGAACCTCTCATCAGCATGCAAACGAATCCTCCACCGACTAACCTGAAGCCGTTTTTCCTCGCGATGGACGATCTGTTCGAGGAGTATGACGGCAAACTCGACTGGCCGACTTTTTTCGGTAACGACAATCCCGTCGAGATCGATGTCGGTTGCGGACGGGGGCTGTTTGTCGTGACAGCCTCCGAGATGCACCCCGAGCGAAATTTTCTGGGGATTGAAATCGATTTCCGCGAAGGTCGGCGTGGAGCTGCAAGATTGAAGCGACGCAACTTGACGAACGCCTGCGTGATCGGCGGCGATGCGAATGTTCCGTTTACAAAAATGATCGAACCGCATTCAGTTGATGCGATCCATGTCTACTTTCCCGATCCGTGGTGGAAGCGAAAGCATCGCAGTCGCCGCGTGTTCAATGATGTGTTCGTGAACTTATGCTCGAATCTGCTCGTCCCGGGAGGTTTGTTGCATTCCTGGACCGATGTTGAAGAGTATTTCGGAGTCATCTCTGCGTTAATGAATCATCATGAAGATTTTGAAACGCTCCCGACCCCGGAAGAACGCGACCCAGATCACGATATGGATTACCAGACCAGCTACGAAAGAAAAAAACGTAAGCTCGGCCTTCCTATTCACCGAGGAAAATGGCAAAGAAAACCAATTGCCTGACGAGGTGATCAGATCGGAAATGCAACGATCCACACAGCGTGAACAGTCCATGCATTGTGAATCGACAGTGCGTGATTCCACAGAGTGTGAAGTTGTAAAAACCTGCTTCCCAGATCCTATTCCTAACTCCTGAAAATTCTATGCCCTCCACAGTACTCGTTTCTATCCCAGGTTTGCGTCAGCAAGATCTCGAGCGGATGCCGAATCTGAAGAAAATCGCTGATGCTGGCGCTGTGAAACCGTTGACAGCTTCTTTCCCCTGCGTGACTTGTCCCGTTCAGGCGAACTTGACGACTGGAGTAGGTCCAGATGTTCACGGAGTGATCGCCAATGGGTTTTACTATCGCGATAAAGGAGAATTCGAACTGTGGACCGCCTGGAATGAATGTATTGAAGCTCCCCAAATTTGGGATCTGCTGCATCAGGCCAATCCAGAGATCAAATCGGCGGTTTGGTTTCCGATGCACTCCAAAGGGGCTGGGGCGGATTACATTTGCACTCCCGCACCGATTCATAATCCGGATGGATCAGAATCGCTCTGGTGTTACACAGTTCCAGAGAAACTGTATGGAGAACTCCGCGACGAACTCGGACATTTCCCATTGATGAATTTTTGGGGGCCGATTGCAAATATTAAAAGTTCGGATTGGATTATTGACTCTGCAATCAAAGCGGCGAATGAGTTCGCGCCTGATTTTTTCTACATTTATGTCACACATCTTGATTACGCTGCCCAGAAGTTGGGACCAGACAGCCCAGAGGCGCTTCAAGCGGTCGTTGATATTGACGCTTCACTTGGCCGACTGATTGATGGAATTGAAAATTCCAAGATGGATGACATTCACTGGTTGATCGCGAGTGAATATGTCATTACTGAAGTGAATGACGTTGCCTACCCGAACCGGGTGCTGCGTGAAGCTGGTCTGTTACAACTCGCTGACGACGATGGTCGTGAGCAACTTGTCCCGGGAGAATCACAGGCATGGGCGATGGTTGACCATCAACTGGCTCATGTGTTCGTCAAGGATGAAGAAGACATTCAGCGCGTCGCGGAACTGTTTAGAAATCATCCGCTGGTTGATGAAGTCTTGGTTGGAGCGGAACGAGACAAATACAAACTGGACCATCCACGTTCGGGAGAAGTTGTATTGATCTCGAAGAAGGAAGCATGGTTTGCATACTACTGGTGGCTGGATGACGAGAAAGCCCCGACCTATGCAAGAACAGTTGATATTCACCGCAAGCCGGGCTTCGACCCCGTTGAAATGTTTATCGACATGCCCAGTAAGTCGACACCGCTGGATGCAACCCTGGTCAAAGGATCACACGGGTATCCCGGTTCAACTGGCATCCTGATCTCGTCAAAAGGTTTGGATGAAGAGAGCTACCAGGATACGGATGTCACGCCGCTTGTGCTCAAGGATTTCGGAGTTGAGTTCAGTTCTTGAAACCTCTGCAATCCTTGCCCTGTCCACATAGATCTGATTCGCTGGTGAAGAGTGTTCTTCATGGGCACAGGAAACACGAAAGTGCCTGGGTAAGGAAAATGTGAATCACAATTTGTGCGATCGTACTTGATAAGTGCGGTCGCACAACTTTTTTGGTTAACGCTTCAAGCCACAAAGCACGCCGCAATGAACGAGTGTTTCGATGGGGCCGCTGACATTCAGACCGTACTTGGTCATCCAGCTTGTGTATTCCGCAACGCTGTAAGCTCGGCCTTCTGTGAGTGAGAAAAGAGCTGCCGAGTATAGAGCGATGGGAAGTGGTCCAGTGTGCTCATCGTTCAGGAAGACGTCATGAATGAGGAGTCGGCCTTGAGGAGGAAGTCGATTCACACACTTTGCGATCAACTCCTCACATTCCGGAACATCCCAATCGTGAAGAACATTTGAAAGAAGCATCACGTCCGCTTCCGGGAAGTCATCTGTAAACATGTCTCCTTCGCGAAGTTCAAGGCGACCAGCAACCCCGCATTGTTCCGCGAATTCAGCAGCGATTGTCAGAACTTCGGGGCGATCGATGACAATCGCTTTCAAGTGATGATTTCTTGCCAGATAGGCGATGGAATAAATTCCACTTCCGCCGCCAATGTCGAGAAGGATTTTTGCATCGGGAATGCGAAAACGATCTGCGAGAACTGGAGCGACGTTTTTGGCTCGACCTGCCAGAGAAAGTGTAAAGTGTCTGGCAAGTTCAGACTCTTCCATCGCTGAGGGCATTCCGTTTCGGTAGATAAATGCAGCTCCATTTTCATTCACATCAAGCCCGTAAGGTATGTTCGTTTTCAGACGTTCCACCATTCCCAGAACATCAGGAGAAGTGGCGGCCAGACCAATATAATTCGTGACTTCAAACTCTCGATTTTGAAGAAGATGCTCGGCTGCCAAGGGTGTCGCACCGATTCGATCCCCATCTTGAACCAGTAAACCCATCGCTTTGATCGCAGTCATCAGAACCGTAAACGGGCGCTGCTCTAATCCCAGTTCTTGCCTGAGTTGTCCCACTGGGAGAAAAAGATCGGGACTTGTGGCAAGTTTTTCGAACAGATTGAAGTGGGCAACAGCGGCAGTCAGAAGTTGTGTTCCGTATGCACCTCGAAAGTGCTCGAAAATAGGTGTTGGATCAAACAAAGGTTCCGTCTGAACATGAAGAGATTCCATGCTTCCGCCGAAGCGCAGAATTTCTTGCCGCGTTTGAATTACAGGTTCAGAACCGGAGCACTCTTGCCAGTCTGCCGGCGGCGAAGTTCGTGTTGCATCACGAAGCGAATTGAGATCGTGGCCTGCCTCGGTCGACCAGCCAAGTTGAACCTCGAAGCCGTCGTTGAGCGGCACGCATCGAATCCAGCGGCTGAATTCATCATGGAGTTCAGCGAGTAAATACGTCGTTTCTGTCGCTTCGGAAATTTCAGTGGCCCAGGCAGTGAGCATCTGTGATAGACACGTGCGGACACGAACCGCCGCAGGAAGCTCTTCGTCCATTTCCAGAAGAAAGTAATACGAATCGCTGACGCTCAGGAAGTCACCGATTTGCAGGGTGATATCCTGATGTGTTGATCCGTTGTCGTCGTATGTCAGTCTCAACATTTTATTCACTCATTCGGTCTGAATTGAGTCCGCAGCATAGCAAAAAGAGGACCTGTTCTGCCTACTCTGTCGGGGGAGAAGAGAGTCAAGGGGGGCAAATCTGAACTCTGGCTTCTCAATGTGTCCGATCTCCAGTATTGTAAGGTGTGAAGCGAGCGATTGGACGTCTCGTTTCCTGCTGGACTGCCGCAAGATCCATCAGGAGCATGTCTCCGGAGAGCGTTTGGGGCAAGTCTGGCGATTTGTTGCCAGGAATAGAAAGAGGTTGAACTGATGTCGATGGAACCAGATGAGATTTTAATGGACGCGGAAGAACGCATGCAAAAAGCGGTCGAAGTGTTCAAGGACGCCCTGCAAGGACTCAGGACGGGAAGAGCAACTCCCGGTCTTGTCGATACTGTTCGAGTGAACTATCACGGTTCACCGACTCCATTAAAACAGCTGGCCAACATCAGTTGCCCAGAGCCACAACAAATTGTGATTCGCCCTTTCGACCAGTCAATCGTCACTGAAATTGTGAAAGCAATTCAGGCCAGCGATGCTGGAATGGCTCCGAACTCCGATGGACGTTTGGTTCGCATTAACGTTCCCGCACTTTCCACCGAACGTCGTCGAGAACTGACTCAACGCGTTGGTAACTTTGCAGAAGATGCGCGGGTTTCAATTCGAAATATTCGCCGCGATGCAAACAAAAGCCTCGATCAATCGGAGAAAGAGAAAATCATTTCCGAAGATATTCTTAAGTCAACCAAAGACGATGTTCAAGAGTTGACGAAGAAATTTGAAAACCAGATCAATGATCAGGCGAAGCAGAAAGAAGAAGAAGTGATGAACGAGTAGAGCATTTTCGAAATCAGAATTTGAAAATGCCTCGTGGACCGACAATATTCCATTAACGAAAACCGTTCGTCCCCGGCAAACTTCAAGCAAAGTGCTTGAGTCACTTCATGATCATGTTTCAGGCTGAGGGAGCATCGCTCCCTCAGCCTGATTTTTTGTACCGCTTGTTCTATGCGTATATACGATCAACCCTATTTTCCCTTTTGAAATCTGTTTTTTAATTTCGAAAGAGTTCACGGACCGCATCCAGCCGGAAGGTTTCCGGACGCTACGCACGAATTTTATCGATGCGGTTAGTTTCTCGCTTCGCAGGGCCTAGACGATCTTTGGTTTCAAAGGCATCCAGCATTGTGTTGTAAACGTCGATACCTTCAGCGTTGACGTCCAGAATTTGTCCGGTTTTGAAGCGGCCATTGGCTCCGGTGATGGCATGAAAGACACCAGAGAGTTCGCGTTTGACGTCCGAGTGGCGGCCGTCTCCCGATTCTGTTGAGACCGTAATCATGGAGTTTTCGAGGATCGTCTTGCCGTTTGCTTCCAGCGAGTCCTGACCGTCTAGTCGGCTCAGGAAGTAAGCAACTTCACGCATTTTCATGTGTGCGTGGGCACGGAGTTGTTCGTTAGTCTTCTTCTCGGTGAACTTGTGCCACCATTCATGGCTGCACCCACTCGAACCAGATGCGTTGAGTTGTTTCGCATCGTCAAATGTAAACACTTTACGGCCATCGTATTCGTAGTCACCCGTCACTCGGAGACGTTCGCCAGCTGCCAGGAATGTGAGCGAACCGAAGCGGACCCGATCAAGTTGAATCGCCAAGGCATACAGGTCTGCCATCAATCGCCATTCTGTAACGAGATTCTCTAGTGGCATGTCGAGACCTTCGCCACCTGGGTCAGCCGATCCGCCGTGAGCAATCTTTGAACGAGGTGGGAGTTCTGGTCCTTTTGCGTCGTGCTTCATCTCGAAGGCACGTTGTTCGAACTCGCGAATTCTGTCGAGATGGTCTGCGACCCGTGCTTTCGAAGATGCACCGAGAGGAGAATTGACGCCTGTATAAAATTGATACTGGTCGACAACAGAATCCAACACGCTTCTGCGCAGTCGTTGTTTGCGAACATCGGTGTCCTCGACTTGACCCGCCAGCGATCCAAAGACACGATCAAAAACATCTCGCGGCTTTTCCTGCATCGTCGCAGCGACTGTTCCGTCTGAATTGTAGCTGTGAACGTAGCGACTGACACGACTTCGGCGAAAGAACGTTCCGCCGACCAATGTCGGAACCGTCCCTGCTGGCAGTCCATCGGGGTAATACGTTTTGCGAATCACCTGGTCGATGGACGGTCCTCCCGCTTTCGCCTCACCACTTGGAGGTTCTGCTGTGAATGCCCCCGATGCCCCATCGAAGTGGGCATTGATGCCTGATTCATCACAGCGAACCTGATCCACATTTCGCATAATGAGCAGTTTCTTGCTCAGCGGTTTGAGCGGTTCGAGAACCCCATCGAATCCTTCGGTTTGCAGTGGCGCAGGAATTCCGAGACCGAAGAAGACGTTGAAAGCTCGAACAGGAACCTCTGATTGAGCAGCAGCGAGTGCGGGTGTTGCCATCATCTCTTCCAGTAACGGAAGTCCGATCGCAACGCCTCCTAATCCTTTGAGAACTGTTCGGCGGCTAATGTTTCGATTCATCATTGGACAGGTTCCGTTCGGATGGTTTGTATGAGATCGCTCTGAATCAACGCGGAAATCAGGCTTGACCAGGTTCCGCCATTTTTCTGGGACGTTTGATGCACCTCTTTCATGATCGGTACATCAGCTGGCACGAGTGGTCGCCCGATGGCGAACTGGGCAACTTTCCATGACAAACATTCATTTACTCTATCGCTCTTCGCGAGAAGATCCATTAATTCGGCAGATGTTTGATATGGGATCGGTTTTTCATCACCTGGGAAGAGGATTTCGCCATCCTCACGCAGCTTGTTCCCATGTTTGTCAGCTTCGGAAAATGAGCCCAATCCGTCGAATTTTTCAAGTGCGAACGCCAGCGTTTCAAACTTCGCATGACATCCACCACACGAACCGTTTGCCAATCGTTCCATAGCGATCACCCGCTGAGTCCGACCCGGCTTGGTGGGAATTGGTGTGGTATCGACGCAGGGAGGAGGATCTTTGACAGCACCACGCAACAGGTCGTGAAGCACAAAAAGCCCGCGCGAAATCATCGAAGCTTCGTCGCCACCTTTAGTGAGAATGCTGCCCTGTGTGAGTAAGCCTCCACGGCTCGGGATGTTTTTGAGATCAACCTTTTCGAAATCCTTAATCTTCAAATTCAGGTTGTAATGCTTCGCAAGTTCAGGTGTCAGAAACGTCGACTGAGCATTCAACAGGTCGACGAGTGGACGCTTTTGATCCCAGAGAATGTCTTGGAAGTAGGCCTGCGTTTCTTTCCGCATATCAACTGCCAGGCTTGCATTCCAGTTGGGGAATTTTTCTTTGTTTGGACGCAAATTGTCGAGCCGTTGCAGGTCGAGCCATTCATTCACAAATCGAACAGATTGATCGATTGCTCGCTGATCCTTCAGCATGCGCTGAACCTGCTTATCAAGAGCGGCTCGGTCGAAGAGTTCGCCAGCCTCGGCGGCACGCATCAGTTCCTGATCGGGAGGGCCACCCCAGATGGTGTAACTCACTCGAGAGGCCAACTCATAGCTGTTGACCGGCCAGGCACTCCCGTCTCCTCGTTGACTTTCAATACGGTACAGGAAGCGAGGGGATTGAAGCATCGCCTGAAGCGTGTAGGCAACGGCCTCTCGGTAGTCTCCTCCTGCACTCGCCACGCTCGTTGAGATTCCGCGGTAAATGACAATCTCTCGTTCAGTGAGTGGACCACGTAGAATCCATTTTCCCATCTTGGCTGCCAAGTCTCGCATATCATCGTCAATGAGTCGTTTCTTTTTCGTAAATCGCGACGCGAACTTTTCGACATCCATGCGGCTCACGATGATTTCAGCAAGTTGTGAGTATGCATTAACGTGCTTCAGGTCGACGTTCAGGTTGTAAGAGGTATTGCTGAAGCCATCCGCTCGAAGGTCCGGCGGGAGAAGTTCGCGTGCTTCTTTCGAGATATCGACACCGACCGCAGCCCGGACAGTTTCGATGTATTCAGGAATCGTCAGCCTGCGAATCCAGTTGCCAGCGACTTTCCCTTCGTGAAGATAAACTTCCGGGTCAATCTGATCGAGACTCCAGACAGCGCCCGTATCGATCCATTTCTTGATGATCTCTTTTTCCTCAGCCGAGAGAGGCTCGCGGTTCGCGGGCATATCATCAGCTTCGATTGACTTCCAAAGGGGGCTCTTCGCGTGGTTTCCCGCAACGAAAGCGACGCCGCTATCGCCACCTTTTACAGCTGCCACTTTCTTTGAGAGGTTCAGCCCACCTTCTTTCGTCGATGAATCGTGACATTCAAAACAGTGTCTCACGAAAATTCCAGCCACTTTGTTTTCGAAGAACTCTTCTTGTGGGGACTTCGCCGCCATCTGTTTGGGATCGGTGATCTTCGCATTTGAGCCCGCTTTGAAATTGGCGACGACAGCCTGCGGTGGAAGCGCTTTGTTGTACAGCGCAACGAGATGGTAGGTTCCTAGCCAGGGGCGATCATTTGTCATCTCGTTTCCGAGTGCAAATTGAAATGACGAATTCCAATTTGAAAAATCGCCCTCAACCTTCGATTCACTGTTGAGCTGCCCGTTTAGATAGATCTTCGCGATCCCGGCGCGGTTCCGCGTGTAAACAATGTGCGTGAGTTTTTTTGCGACAGCTTTAGGTTTAGAACTCGTTGAGGGAAGTCCGTTGGTGCTCGTTTTTGTCGTCCGTAAGCGAACTTCGAGTTTGTCTTTGTCTTGTCCTAGGGTGACATTACGCTCAACGGAATTCTTGGAAATTGTGACGATCCGGGCAGGACCGCTCAGTCCCAAATCACTCGGGGTAATCCATGCTTCGACGGTAATTTCTCCCGAACGTTTGAGAGCCTCGCTCAGTCGACTTGCGGGTTTCTCTGAGAGAAGGATCGTGCTAGCGGTGAGGGTTAACGCCCCAGCTGTACGACGGACTCCCTTTTCGTTTGCGATCTTCAGATTCACAGGCACTCCAGCGCCTGAAACGTCATGGACGACATTCCCTTTCTCTTCTGCGAAATGATAAAGAACCTGCAAGCCGGAGGTCACACGCGTATTCGTAGAATTCTCCTGTGCTTGTGCAGGCAAATTCAATGTAGTGAAACCGACGAGTCCAAGAGCAATGAACAGGTGGTGGACAGATTGAACTGAAGAGCGATACATGAGTTGCCTCTATTAAGAAGCAATTATCATTTCAATTTTTACTGATACAAGCAAGGCTGATACGAGATTCTCCCGAGAAGAACGGAGGCGTAGCCAATTTCGGCGTTCGTCCGCATCGGCGTCTGCTGAGTGATCGGAATAAAGCTGTTCGTTACGCTCGATTTTTCCAGTATGAACCATTCGGGAAAGTGTAGGTTTCGATTGATTCAGGCAGCATCTCAATGCTGTACCCAGGAGCCTGTGGAGGCATATATTTCCCCATCTTCATCACGACTGGATCTTTGAAGTGTTCGTGCAAGTGCCCGGCATATTCTGTCAGGCGATCTTCCTGTGAACCGCTGACAGCGATGAAATCGAACATCGACAGATGCTGGACGTACTCACACAGTCCGACTCCGCCCGCATGCGGGCAGACCGGGACGTCAAACTTGGCGGCCATCAGCAAGACCGCCAGGACTTCGTTTACTCCTCCCAGACGACAACTATCGATTTGACAGACACCCATCCCCCCCGATTGAAGGAACTGTTTGAACATGATGCGGTTTGCACAATGTTCACCAGTCGCGACTTTAATTGGAGCAACCGCTTTCGCAATCGCAGCATGGCCGAGGACATCATCCGGTGATGTCGGCTCTTCAATAAACCATGGTTTGAACTCGACAAACGATTTCATCCACTCAATCGCTTCTGTAACTTCCCAGACCTGATTGGCATCGATCATCAATCGACGATCCGGGCCGATTTCCTCGCGAATAATTCGGCAGCGGCGAATGTCATCTTCCAGATTTCGACCGACTTTTATTTTGAAGCAGTCCCAGCCCTGTTCAATACAACTGCGACATAGGTCCCGCAGTTTTTGATCGGAATACCCGAGCCATCCAGCGGAGGTCGTGTACGAAGGAAAGCCATTCTGCGCGAGGGCATCAATCCGTTCTTGTTTCGAGTCAGCGAGATTTTCCAGAAGCGTGACTGCCTCTTGCGGAGTGATCACATCGGTGATGTATCGAAAGTCGATGCAGCTGACGAGTTGTTCCGGAGTCATTTCTGCCAGGAGACGCCACAGCGGTTTTCCCTCGACCTTGGCGTACAGGTCCCACACCGCATTGACAACTGCAGCTGTCGCCAGATGAATTACTCCCTTTTCTGGACCGACCCAGCGAAGCTGGCTGTCCCCGGTGATGTGCTTCCAGAAACCTGCCATATCTTCTGTGAATGATTCGAGCGTTCGACCGACAATCAGGGGAGCGAGTGCTTCAATTCCTTTCGCACATAGCTCGTTGCCGCGTCCAATTGTAAACGTCATTCCGTGTCCAGAAACTCCGTCTGGGGAATCTGTTTCCAGGACAACATAAGCCGCTGAATAGTCGGGATCGGGATTCATCGCATCAGAACCATCGAGCTGTTCCGAGGTCGGAAATCGAATATCAAACGGCGTCAGCTTTGTGATTGTGATGGGCATGTCTTGTCTCGAACCGGGAATAAAAAAAGCACTGTCGACAGATTCGCTGTCGGCAGTGCTGAGATTTTATCAAATTCTTCTGAATTTTGGGTTACGCAGCCTCTGCGTCATGAATCGATTCTGAATAAACCAAACTATAAATCTCGTCGGCAGCTTCGTCGAGAATGGCTCGAATGTTTTCACTTTGAATACGAGACATCATTTCTTCAATCGATGCGACAGTTCGATCAACTTCGTCGCTCGAAATGACTTCGTAGCCAGTGGTTTCTTCTTCCATAGGAAGAACTTGCTGCTCATCAAGTTGCGGGAGTTCAGACATCAACTAGACCTCCAATGTCGTTTGATAGGAACCCGAAAGGGAGTAGGGAAATGGGTATGGTGATTCGAATCGCTCCATCGCCGATGCTCTGTCTAGTCGTTCTCACCATCATTAACACGTGAGAGGTCAAAGCTCAGGTCGGGTTCAATTCTCTCTGCGATCAATGCGCCTCCAGCGATTGATGCATCAACTTTACTTCTTCTTTGCTGATTTCTTTTTTACTGTTTTCTTCTTAGCAGCTTTTTTCTTCGCTGTCGTTTTCTTCTTTACAGAGGCTTTCGTCGTCTCTTCAGTGTTTGATTTTTTCTTTGCAGCTTTCTTTTTAGCTGCCTTCTTTTCTACAGGTGGCTTTTTCGCGGTCTTCTTTGCAGCTTTCTTGGCTGTCTTGGTCTTCTTAGTTGTCTTTTTTGGGGTGCCGCCAAAGATTGCGTCCCATCCATCGCGAAAATTTTCGTTCGATCCTGTGTGAACCGTATATCCTGTCATGAGTCCAAATTACTTAGCTTGCGAATTCACCTCTCTGCGTATCGCCGATACTCTCGGCAACACAATCACGTTTCTCGCTTCAGAGGAAGTGAACTCAAAATCGGGTCTGTATGTGTTGAGGCGGGATCGTAAAGTGAAAGGATCAGTTCCTCAATTGCGAATTCGATTTTACGAAAGATCGGAATCGTGTTGCAATTTATGATGTAGAACTTTTCTCGTCGCCGAGTTCGGATTCTTTCTGGCGACGAATTTTTTTCCCGAGGTGCGGGCCTTTTAACAGTTGGTCCGTTGATTGCTCAATACGAATCATACGACCACCCAGATATTCGATTCGTTCTGTCACTTCATGAGTTGTTTGCTGCATTCCGCCAGAGACGAGCGTGACAATTCCGAGCAATAACAACATTTGTCCAGCGGTTGAAAGTAGCCATCCCGTCGAGGCGTATTGCTCGACCATTCCAAAGTAGCCCCACAGGACCAAGACTGTTCCCACAGTTAAAACACCGACACCAGCGTAAGCCATCAGTTGCCCCCAAATGACTTCCGATCGCCCAGGACGAGATTTTGATTGTTTAGCTGCCGCAACGACGTCGAAATGCGGTGCGGGAGCCTGAACGTGAGCAGAGTGCGAATAGTGCTCTCGCTGACTTTCAGTAGCTTCAATCGTTTCACGTGCTAATGGAATCGGATCTTCGATCTCTTCATCGTCGTCCTGAAGTTCAGCTTCGTGCTCATTATGAGCCACATTCCCGACGACTTCTGCCATCACTGATTCTTGAGGCGTGGTCGGTGGCTGATTGACTGGCGACTGATCGACAGGTGGAGACGGTATCTCGGGGAATTTTCGTAATGTTGGTGAATGGGCGGCGTCTATGCGAAATTTTGGTTTCTTCTTTTCGTTTTGGATCGGCTCAGCAACCTGCTCAACAACCGGTTCTTCCTCTTTTAACTTGCTTAATGCATCTGCGAGAGAAGAACCTTGAGGGGAAGCGTCTTGATCGGAAGCAACGACATCAGCGGCCGGTGATGTCACGGGCGAAACATCCTGTTTCGGTTCTTCACTGGGCGTCTCTGGAGGCAACGATTGTCGATCGCCAACAAGCTGTTGCTGTTCCTCAGCCCATTTTTTCAGCAAGTCCCGGGCGGACTTTGTTTCCGGATGCAAACTCGGCGCGAACACTTGGCGCATCGATTCACCACAAGTTGTACACTTGAGAACTTGCCCATCTTCCGAGATTTCGGCGGCGACGTCGTCCTGACAGCTAGCACACCACATCAATTCAAGCCTAACACTAAAGTTGTATACGTTCGTCCACTTGTTTAGATTGACCTTTCGAGCCTCAAACCATGCTCCTGACTTCAATCTTGTAGACCGTGAATTCACTGGAAAGCACAATGAATCATGGCTGGATATGGAAGAAATAACACGTAGCCCAAAATCAACGCAAGACCG
The DNA here is from genome assembly GCF_048270125.1 of Thalassoglobus sp. Classification (NCBI taxonomy): domain Bacteria; kingdom Pseudomonadati; phylum Planctomycetota; class Planctomycetia; order Planctomycetales; family Planctomycetaceae; genus Thalassoglobus; species Thalassoglobus sp. Next base: position 114,258 of record NZ_JBLWTN010000014.1, read on the forward strand.
CTTCAGCTGGTCTGTGGAATCAGCGGGATTCCCCGATGAATCTTTCATCTATTTTTGACGTCAAAACGCGACAGCGTTTGCAAAATATCAAAAGCTGAGAGGAGGGCGTTCAGAGAGAAATTTGTAATCGCAGGAGTGGCGGTTGATTCGAATTTTTCTCGTGCAACTTCTCATCGACAGAAGCAGTTTGCTCTACCGACTCTCCGAGTGGTACACAATCCACCAATGAAATTGCTGTTCACTACGAGGCAGAATCCGGACCCAGGTTCGAAAATGCTCTATCCCTTTCAGAGCTTTCAATCAGAACGGAAACGGTTTGGGGATTCCACTCCCATCACGATTCGGACGACGTTTCTTTCTGGGTTTACGATTCTTGTCGGGAGCGTCCAGCTCAAGTTCTATAGGGACCCGTTGAATTGGGAGACCGAAGTGGTACAAGATTTCATTTCTTTGTTGATCTTCGATCTTGTCCGCAATCCAGTGTTCGTCTCCCTTTTTCCAACCGACAATTTCTCCATCAAGATACGACACACGATTTCCAGCTAGCCCGGGAATACGTTTCCCCGAACCGATGATCCCGGTCAGGTTAAGGGGATCGGCAGCTGAAATCGTCGTCAGTTCCGGCGTTCCATCAGTATCGCGGATTGTGCGGAGTTCCCGGATCGCTTCACCAGTTGCGAACTGTTCTCCTCCAACACCTTTTATGAATCGGCCCCCTCGGATTTCTCCTCTGGCCTCGAGTCGGCGATAAACCCTCAAGAGTTCCCACCACTGAGGTGAAAGCGGTTCACGCAGAACGAGGTCGCGAAAGACCACGCCCCAGCGGCGAATCAGTTGCCAGGCCCATTGCTCAACAACTTCTTCGTCTGAGATGTCATGTTCTTCCTGATTCCACAATGTCCAGCGACCGATATTGACAGCTGGTTTTCGTTCACGATGGAGTGTGGAACGCCGACGTGATTTTTTCTCATCCGCTTGTGTCCGTGTCAGCTTGCGTAATCCTGCAAAACCATCGGCGGTGATCCATCCGCGCGAGACAAGCTCGCCCAGTCGTTCGTCAAGCTGAGTCGGCAACAGGTTTGTCATCTGTAATAAGTCACGGGCGAACAATGCTCCTTGAGACCTGAGTAACTCTAATATTTCGACTGAGGAATCGCCCAGGTTTTCTTCGACAGGATCATGGCTGCGAGACGTCAACCAGGGGAGATCTTCTCGAAGGAAGAGTGAGATCGGAACCGCACGTGTGACAGACGCCATCGGCTTTCCGGCGGTTCTTTTTTTCGTGACTGGATCGAGACGGCCCCAGCTGATGTCACCAGTCAAACAAAGTTCGTCCAGCCAGGCGGGAACGTATGCTTCAACTCGTAACGGGAGCAGACTCTCTTCCCAGGCGGCGGACGACAGGTCGAGCCCCTGCAGCTGTGAGATAGATTCGAAAACACCGTCTGCGCCCTGACGCCGGTGACCGGCGACGGCTCCGTGATGTCGGGCAAGAAACTTGTGATAAACAGGGATCTCGACCGCTTCGATTTCTTTTCGCAGTCCCGAAATGGTCCTTCGATGAATTCGAGCGAGCAATCGCCGATGGCACCATTCAATCTTTTCGGATTCGCTATCGATATTCGGATCATAATTCAAGAATCGGCCGCGGAGGACGATTCCCTCGCCCTCGAGTGCAACTAGACTCGCGAAGACTTGATTGACTGGAAGCTGTAAGGCTGAGGCAATTTCAACCGCTGTGACGGGGCCACTCGTTTCTATCAATCCGCGGAGGACAGCAACCAGAGAATCGACATCATTCCAGTCCTGCTTTACGGTGCTGGGGACGTTGACTTCGCGGTCGGTCTTCAGGTCTTTCCAAACCAGAGAGACTGCTGGCCATCTTTCGACGGGAACCCAACCGACGAATTCAGGTTCTCCGTTCGTCTGGCGGCGGATCACTTTTATGATGCGACCGGAATCGTTTAACGATTGCAGGAACTCAAGATACTCCGAAGACTGAAAGCAGAGTTTCGTCGCAACGAGCTTCTCATCGTCATTGACGGGAATCAGGAAGCGGCTCACCAGGGCATCGTGAAGTTCATCTTCGTTGCGAATCAGCGGTTGGACTTCATCAACAACTGAGCGAATGGCCTCAGGGTCCAATTTGCCCAGATCACGTACCGATTCAACATTAAGAGAACGGCGAGTTGAGACGGCACGAGCGCGGCGTTCTTGAACTTCACCACCATCCAGAAATGCATACGGATTTGCGTTCAGCAGTTCATAAGCAAACGGGGAAGGTTCACGAGTGTCTCGGGCGACGTAAGTGACCTCTTCGCCGTCGACACGTCTCAATAAATCCACAAGGCCATCGATGTCGAGTGCTTCTCGCAAGCAGTCTTCCATCGTTTGTTTAACAATCGGATGATCTGGAATTTCATGGTCACCCACAATATTTTCCTGACAGCCGGTCAGCTTCGGAAAGACGGCTGTCAGTAAATCCTCGGTTCGGAACCTCTGAAGTGCAGGGGGGACTTTCTTTCCGTTCTTCATTCGTGCAACAAAGAGCGACCTTGTCACATTCCACCGCCACCGCAAATGAAACATCGGAACAACTAACAGAGCTTGCTCCAGAAGATTTTGAGCGTTATCGACTCGCATCATTGGGAACAGGCTTTCAATCGGAAAGCTGTGCTGTGGCCCCAGAGAAAGGATGAAGCCGTCGTCGTCGGCGGAAGCTTGAAGTTCGAAATCGAAAGAGCGGCAGAAACGTTTCCGAAATGCCAGCCCCCAGGCACGATTGATTCTTCCCCCGAACGGAGCATGCACCACGAGTTGCATCCCCCCCGATTCATCAAAAAATCTTTCGAAGACAACTTTTCTGGTCGTTGGAATGACCCCAATGGCGGCACGCTGTGCAGCGATGTAGGTGACGATTTGCCAAGCTGCGAACTCGTTGCATTCAGTCTCCGCCTGCAACCATTTGACCAACGGTTTCCAGTGTTGTGGTTGTTCCTGATTGAGCTCTTCAGCAGAGGGTTTGATCTGTTCCCGAGATTTTTCGATCTCGATGAGACGCGATTCGATCTCGGCGCGTAAGTTCGAAACCTCTTCGGAGAGTTCGATCGTTCTGCCGGGAGCCTCGCCTCGCCAGAACGGAATCGTCGGCGGAGCTCCATGTGCGTCAGCCACGATGAGGTCGTTCCCCCTCAGGCGTTGAATTCTCCAGGAAGAATTCCCCAGCAGGAAAATATCCCCGGCAGAGCTTTCAACCGCAAAGTCTTCGTCGACCGATCCAACGACAGTGTTTTCATCCTCAAGAATGACTCGAACAGAATCAATCTCAGCGATCGCTCCGGAGTTGTTCAGAGCAATAAGGCGAGACGCTTTTCTTGGCTTGATGATTCCGTTGACATGGTCATGATGGATGAGCGCTCGACCGCGGCTTTCATGTTCCGTCAGTCCGTTGCTCAAAATATGAATGACGCGATCAAAGTCTTCTCGCGATAAATTTCGATAAGGTGACGCACGTGTGAAGCTGTTGAAGATTTCATCGACGTCCCATTCCTCGTTGCAGACTTCACCAACAATCTGTTGAGCGAGAATATCCAGAGGAGCTTCCGGGATGGGAATGACATCCAACCGCCCCTGTTTGACGGCTCGGATCAGTCCCAGGCATTCAATGAGTTCATCACGTGTTAAGGCAAACAATCGACCGCGCGGGACAAGTCCGAGCGCGTGCCCGGATCGGCCGATTCGTTGCAGAAACGCAGCGATGGATCGGGGAGAACCGATTTGAATCACGAGATCGATATAACCGACATCGATGCCGAGTTCGAGGGATGCCGTCGCAACGACCGCTTTGAGCTCTCCCGATTTCAAACGTTGCTCGGTGCTGAGCCTGTGTTCTTTTGACAATGAACCGTGATGGCTACTAATCGCGTCTTCACCCAAAATTTGGGAGAGTTGATGGGTGAGACGTTCAGCGAGTCGTCGGGTGTTGACGAAAATAAGCGTGCTGCGATGTTCGTTGATAAGTTCAACGATGCGATGATTGACTTCTGCCCATTGCTCATGTGAGCAGACGCAAGACAACTCGCTGGGAGGAATTTCAACCGCCAGGTCGAGGTCACGCGTATGACCAACATCGACGATCTGGCAGTCGATTCCAGTTCCTGCGTCTTTGGGAGGACGGTCACCGACAAGAAACTCTGCGACTCGCGAAATCGGTTTTTGAGTCGCTGACAAACCGATCCGTTGAAGTGGTTCCGGAACGAGTGCTTCAAGACGTTCGATAGACAATGCCATGTGCGAGCCACGTTTGTCGCGAACAAGAGCATGGATTTCATCAACGATGACAGTTTTTACCGTCCGAAGTGACTCGCGGCTTTTTTCACCTGTTAGCAATAAAAACAGGGACTCCGGGGTTGTCACCAAAATGTGTGGTGGCTTCTTCACCATTTTCGAACGCTGATACGAAGTCGTATCTCCTGTTCGGAGTCCAACCTGAATCGGCGGAACATCGAAACCCTGAGCGATCGCGAGTTCGTGAATTTCCTGAAGCGGACCGGTCAGGTTTCGTTCCATATCGTTCGAAAGTGCCCTGAGCGGAGAGAGGTAAACGACCTGCAATCCCTCCTCAAGTTTTCCGTCGACTGCGTCTCGAAATAAGCGGTCTATGATCGCCAGGAAGGCTGTCAATGTTTTTCCGCTCCCAGTCGGGGCGGCAATGAGAGTGTGATCCCCGCTGGCAATGTGTGGCCAGCCTTCTTGCTGCGGGTCGGTGGGGTGGTTAAAGCGAGACCGAAACCAGTCCTGTATCACTGGATGAAACAGAGAGAGTGCATCGTCGTTCACGTCTGAACGTTCTGGCATTCTTGGGGCTCTTAGGCAAATCTAATGCTGTTCTTCCCGTGCTGTCTCATGACGAGGAGTCTATGAAATCATGAAAATGATCTTCACGAGCATGGCAAGTATTGAACATGCTCTCATGAAGAATCAGATCAAACAAAATCTCAACACGAATCCGTCATGACGTTTAGGAATCGACACGGATTTCAAAACGCATACGGGAAGCGAGAGGAGTCGTTCATGGTTGAAGCGAAAACTCCTTTGCGACTCGCATTCTACGCACTCATTTCGTGTCCGCCAATTACGACTTCAAATCCAAGATCCTTGACCATCTCGAAATCCTGCTCCGGTGTTTGGCCTTTGGTGGTCAGATAATCACTGACAAACATGGAATTAGCTGCGTAGAGCCCCATTGCCTGCATTGATCGCAAATTGACCTCACGTCCTCCTGCGATGCGAATTTCTTTGTCAGGGTGAGCCAGACGAAGTAGACAAACGATTCTTAAACACTGTCGTGGATTGAGGTCTTCCCGGTTTTCCAGCGGTGTCCCGTCGATGGAATGCAGGAAGTTGACCGGAATCGACTTGACGTCCAACGACTGCAATTCGAAAACGGCATCAATGAGATCTTCTTCAGTTTCACCCATTCCAGCGATGAGCCCGCTGCACAATTCCATCCCCGCACTTTGAGCAACTTTCAGCGTGTCGATACGGTCTTGGTAAGTATGCGTTGTGCAGATCTCTTCGTAATAGCGGCGTGATGTATTCAAATTGTGATTGATTCGATCGACACCGGCATCGGCGAGTCGCTGCGCCTGATCTGGTTTCAAGAGTCCCAAACAGGCACAAATATGAAGTCCATGCTCGTTTTTGATTTTCTGGACGACATCACAAACGTGGTCGACCTCGCGGTCGGTTGGGCCTCGACCACTGGCGACAATACAGTATGTTCGTGCCTGTGTTTCGGCAGCCTTTTGAGCACCTTCAAGGAGCACACGTTCGTTTGCAATCGTGTACTTTTCGATGGGAGCATCTGAAACGATTGACTGCGAGCAATAACCGCAGTCTTCCGGGCAAAGTCCACTCTTTGCGTTCTTGAGATAGTACAACTGAACCGTGTTGCCAAAGTGAGTCCGTCTGACGGTATAAGTCGCTGCTAAAAGTTCGAGCAATTCTCCATCGCTTGATTGAAGAATTTCAAGTCCCTGTTCACGCGTCAGAGGTGAACCGGAAAGGACTTGCTGACTCAACTCTTGCCAGCGAGATGTCAAAGGGGCTTCAACTGGAATCATTTTCGTAAACTTATTTGCTCTAACAAAACCTGAACGAGACTTCGAAATCAGAGTGAATTAAAACGAAACTCGAGGTGTTGTCAGCCGTTCTTATTAGGAAGTCGAAATTCTGAATGAAATGAACGATGTGAAATTGTGAACCGACGCATTTGAATTGACTTGAACCCGTCGGGAGCGCGGCGTCATGAGCCGCTGGACTTTTTCTTGGCAACACGTTTTCCGAGTGGAGCGTCTGAACCGGCGCCAGAACCTTGCGATTTTCGTTTTTCGAGAGCTTTTTTTACAGATTCGATGAGAACGTCCATCGCGAAAGGCTTCCGCAGGTAGTCGACAGCACCCAGCATTTCCGCATACGCCTTGTGCCGTCCCCCCTCGTTTGCGGTGATCATAATGACACTAGGAGGATTGTCGATAGTTTTCAGGTATTCCAAAACCGGAAATCCACCCATGCGAGGCATCATCATATCGGTGATGACCAAGTCTGGATTTTCGTCCTGAATTAATTTTTGGCCATCGACACCATTTGTCGCAGTGAAGACACGATAACCAATCTCTGAGAGGACCGTTTTCAGGGTACTCTGAATTTCTCGATCATCTTCGATGAGAACAATCCGTTCACCGGACATGTTTCACTCCTTCTCGCAACAGGAGTTGCACTAATGACTTTATCGTACCTGTCGCCCGCATCTTATGTCGATGTCACAGGAGACTCAAGACGCCGATGCAACTCAAATCCGAAACACTTCCATTGCTGACGCAGAAGAGAGGCTCAATTGCTGGCGTCGGGAAAAAACTACTTAATCGGAATCGCGAAATCTCCCTGCATGTCTCGCCAGACAGAGTGAATATGATTTGCAGGATTGCCGGCAGCATCAGGCTGCGTATTGACGAATTCAATCAGAAATGAAGGCCCTTGAACTCGGTAATAATGTCCGATTCCTGGTTTTGTCGATCCCGCCCAGGCGAAGTGGATTTTATTCAAACCATGATATTGTAAAGCATCAATTCGTTGTTTTGCGACCTGGGGCGGCATCGCATTCGCATATTCCTCAATGAGGTTCAGCAGAATGCCTCGCTGATCGGTTGTCAGTTGGCTGTAGGGAATTCCTTCCGGGGCAGCCGTGGGAGGCTGCGGGCTTCCAGCGTCTCGAATTTCTACGAGAGCTTCCTTAGCAATAATTCCGACTTCTTTTTGCTCTTCGCTGAACGAATTGACGAGATCAAAAGCCAGGGTTTCTTCTTTTGCGAGGACGCGTGTGCCGATTTTTACGCCGACTTGATTTTCGGTCTTCACAACGGCTGGGTTGGAGGCGAAAAACTGGGGTGTTGTTGAGATCATTTTGTTGTTCTCAACGACAAAGTTCAGCGACAGGTGGTGTCCCTCAAATGAAAGTCCCCATTTCGAATCCTTTGCAGGCGTTCCGAAAATTGTGAAGTAATAACGTTCGTGATCGCGTGCCCAGCGCCGCTTGTCGCCCTCAATTTCAAAGAGGAGCTTCTCCAGACCCATAATTTGAGTCGTTTTGCTGTAGCCCATTTCGCTTAAGGCAGCTTTCAGCACTTGATGTGCTTTTTCCTGCTGCATTTTGTTCATGTGTTTAATTTGCAGCCCTTTTCGCTCAGCTTTTGGGATGAAATGCCATCCCAACCGCTCTGGGTTGCTGTACTCCATGAGGACTGTTTTTTTCTGATCGGCGTCTAAAGCGTCAATCAGAGCGATTGCGGCGTCGGTCATGGTTTCACCAGGACCTGAGGCTGCAAAATAAGTGAGTCCTACCGAAGAAAGGATAAAAAGTGAGCCGAGAATCGTCATTATTGAGCGTCGCATGGCGTGGGAGCCTTTCGATCAGATTTTCAGAGGCGGGAGTTCTCAGGGGAAGACAGATTTCATGACTTGTGAGTTTAGGTCTCCTTCGATCAATTGTCACGGCTACATGAGAAATCAGGCGTCTTCAGCAGACTTGTCGTGATTCTCCAGAGAGCTTCGTTTCTGATGGGTTTTCCAAAGCAGATTGCAATGTTAAGATAAAAACGGCATCGCGGGTCAAACACAATTTGCTCTGAATTCTGTCCTTGGCACTCAAAATGCTTATCGAGAAAGCTCGTTGAGAGAGTACGATCATTGAGGTACGTCATGACCTCATGTTGCCTCCGAATACAATTCAAGGATTTTGAGTCAATCCATGGTTTCTTCGACCATCTCCAATCTTGAAAATTTACTCATCAATTCGCAGCTTGTTTCACGACAGGACATCGCGGAGTGCCGTTCCGATGTCCACGGCGGCACAGATGAAGAGGAATACTTCCAGATACTTGAACGGAAGCAATTTCTCACGAGCTTTCAAATCAGCCGGATTCGCAAAGGAGAAACTGCGGGGCTCGTTTTAGGCGGCTGCAAACTACTGTATAAAAATGCATCGGGCAGTTTTGCACGTGTTTACCGAGGGGCACGAATCGCTACAGGTGAAATGGTCGGCGTCAAGGTTCTTCGAGACCACTGGGCCAACGATCCCGCCACGATTCAACTTTTTAAGCATGAAGGTCAAGTCGGCAAGAAATTAAAGCATCATAACATCGTCCCGATCTACGATGTCGACAGCCAAGATGGTTTCCATTACATCACAATGGAATTTGTCGAAGGCGGAAATCTGCGGGATTTCATCAAAATCCGCAAGAAACTCGATCCCGTTGAAGCTTGCCGGTACACGCTCGATATCGCTCGTGGTTTAGAGTACGCCATCAATCAGGGTGGAATTACTCACCGCGACATGAAAACGACTAACGTTCTGATGAGTAGTCAGGGAGTCGCCAAGCTGATCGACTTTGGACTCGCGGCCGACAACTCATTCTTTAACCGTCCGGGCAGCCCCGATCTCGCTCAGGCTGTCGAATATATCACGATTGAAAGAAACACTGACGCTCCTCCCAATGACCCACGGAGCGACCTGTTTTTTGTGGGAACGATCCTCTACGAACTGTTGGCTGGGGAGCCTCCATATCCACGGACCCGTGATATCGACGAACGCAAGCGATTCGGTCGATACCGTGATATCCGCCCCATTACAAGCATTCTTCCGAATCTGGATTGGAGTGTTGCCGAGATTGTCGATCGGCTTTTACAAATCAGCCCTGCTCATCGATACCAATCTGCCCGGGATCTCGCGGAAGAAGTCGAGAATGTACTGAAGAAGCTAGGTCATCAGCCGACTCCCAAGAAAACTTCTTCAGAATCAGATGGAACGAAAACGATTCTGTGTGTCGAGCACCGTCCGAAGCGGCAAAATGTTCTACGGGAATATTTCTCCAAGCATGGCTTCAGGTTATTGCTGTTGAGCGACATCGAACGTGCTTTTAATCGGATCAAGAACAATCCTCCGGATGGAATGATTCTGTTCGAAGATGCTATCGGAGATCGGGCAATTGAAGACTTCAAACGAATTGTCTCGATGTCCCGAGGAGGAAATCTGGCGACAGTTTTGGTTCTGGCTCACGAGAGCGCCGGCTTGGCAGATGAATTGAACGCGATGGATGAATCAGCAAAAGCGCTCGTTCAGCCGATTCGGTTAAGGGATCTGCGGAAAACTCTGCAAAAAGCAGTCGGATTGACCGTGGAGTAACGGCAGTTGTGTCTGACCTCTCCGATTCAAAAAAAACGGAACTCATGCGGAATCTGCAGCGGCGAGCAGAACTTCTCAACTTCGTGAGGCAATTCTTTTCCGAGCACGGATACTGGGAAGTCGAGACTCCGCTGATGATGAGTGAGTCTTGCATTGACCGCTGGCTGGACCCCTTTGGCTTACAGGTCTTTGAAAAAACATGTTTCCTGCAAACTTCTCCTGAGTTCGCGATGAAGCGAATGCTCGCTGCCGGTGCGGATTCAATCTTCCAAATCTGCAAAGCCTTTCGAGACGGCGAAGTTGGGGATCATCATAATCCCGAGTTCACCATGCTCGAGTGGTATCGTCAATCGACGCCCCTTGCGGAGCAAATTAAATTTGTTGAGCAACTGGTCCAGGGTTCGTTGAATTTCGCTTCTGAGAAAAAGTGGATCGCGCCGATTCAAAGCTTTCCACAATTCCAAACATTGACTTACGAAGAAGCGTTTCAGAACTCACTAAACATTTCTCCGCATGATTCATCATGTGAAACTCTGCAAGAGCTTGCGGTTGCGAATGGATTCCAAATGGCTTCAGGCGAAACAGTTGATCGAGACGATCTTCTGAACTTCTTGTTGGCGACGATGGTTGAGCCCGATCTTGAGGAGATGGAAGCGGTCTCGCTGGTCGATTATCCTGCCACACAATCTGCGTTGTCCAAGACTGTGAAACGTGGAGAGCATTTCGTCGCAGAACGGTTTGAGATGTACCTGCACGGCCATGAAATCTGTAACGGATATCAGGAACTGACCGATCCTGTTGAATTGCGGCGGCGCATGCACCTGCAAAACAAAAAAAGAATTGCAGACGGTAAGCCTGAACTGCCGGTCGAATCAAAACTTTTGGAAGCGATGGAACGCCAAGGCCTGCCAGAAAGTTCTGGTGTCGCGCTGGGATTCGATCGACTGGTGATGATTTGCCTCGGTTGCTCGTCGCTGAAGGATGTTCTCGCTTTCCCGTTCAGTGAAGTTTGAACAAGTGCTGCGTATAAACGGTCCTATAAGCTGAGAGTAGAAGCTTCCTCTGGTGGAACGCGTTCTTCACGGGCAAACGGTCGAGCAGACTGCTTTAGAAGTATTCATCATCCGACAGTAAGTCTTTCTCCGAGAGCAGTTGATGTCCCTGGTCTTTCAGGATCGATGCGGCTTGATCTACATCGTCGACATACACCGCAATCGCACCTCTTCCATTTCGTCGATACAGCAGTGGGTAGGTGTAGCTGATGTTGATTTCAGCGGAGACTAATGCCAGAAAAATCGAGACAAACGGTTGCGATTCATCAGGGAGTTCGACGCCGAGAATGTCGTTCTCAATAAAATTGAGATCGGCGAGCTCAAAAATTTCGCGAGCCCGATCTGTTTCATCGACCATGATTCGAGCGACGGCGAAATCGACGGTATCTACAACGCTGAGCGCCAGAATTCTCAGGTCGTGCTGTTCGATTTGCTTTAACAACCGGTGCAAGCTGCCAACGCGATTCTCCATGAAGACGCAAAACTGACGTAAGCACGGCCAGTCTCGTCCCCGGAGAGTCATTGGTTCGATCGGAATGTCATCATCAAATCCAGAAGGCATCAACAAACTCCAGCGTCATGCAATTTTGTACACGTTTGCGTGCAACCTTAAGAGATTACATAACTTCGGTCAAATCCAACAGGCACTTCATTCGGTGGAGGCAATTTGCTCCATCTGGTGTCCGCGAAGGGGGGGGCTTTTGGCAGAGAAACTGCCTTCTGAAAAACCGGGTTCTACAAGCTGACTTCAAATCTCATCTCAGGTCCAGTTGAAACTGGGCCGGTACAGGCTTCTTGTTTTTGAGGTCAGCTGCCAGCATTTTCGCTGGCAAAATGCGTTCTTCACAGGCACATGGTAGAGCAGGCTGGTCTAGTATCGGAATCCAACACGTCCGATGAATTGACCATCTGTGTCGAAGCTATTTCCGGGTGAGGTGTATTCGACTTTTCGATCGAAGACATAACCTCCCTCAATAAACGTGGTGACCCAGCCAGCTTCCCAGCGGAGTCCGCCGACAACTCTCCAGTCACTAAATTGGACTTTCGCAGAGTCATCTGTGCTCATCGGGACAGGGCCAATTCCGACTTCATACGATTCGACGTGGTATTCACCTTCGACATACATCCAGGTCGGAACTCCATTTGGTGTTCCCAGGAAGACTGTCGCACGTGGTTTTGGGAAGAGAAGACGGAATTCCCAGCGATCGTTCGGAGTCCAGACTGCCCCCGCATATGGGAGAAGCAAGTCATCAACACGATCCCAATAAGTGACTCCCAATACCCACATCCAGTTTGGATTTGCACGAAGATACGCCACTGCACGACCATCAAACTGGATGGCATCGCTGGAGACGGACTTCTCAAAAGATGTCGCGACAGCAGGAGTAAATCCGAACTCAAATGTACATCCGCCTGGGGATGTTGTTTGCAGTGCGAGATCGAGACCAAAGCGGTAAAGCGATCCTGGCAGGTCGCGAGAAGGATCACCCTGAGGCCCTTGCAAACTGCGATAATTGAATTGAGGAGCCATTGAGTAGACCCAGCCTGCAGCAGAGGGGCTAGTGTATTCAGACTCCAAGTCGACTTCCAAGACTTCCAGGTCCCCAATGGCTGGGGAACTTGTTGCAGATGAAGGAATCCAACCGACGTCTGCCCGGGTTTGCCAACCAAACCTCTTCGGCTGTGGGCCGAACACACCGTAACCATAGCTCGGTGCTATCGGTCCCGCAGGTGCGACAGCAGCTCCACCCAACCAGGGGTCTTGCGTGATCGGGCTCGGATAGCCTTGCTGTCCATAAGGTTGAACGACTGTCCCACCACCCATCATCGGGTCGGTGTAACCCGGTTGATAGTACGTCGTGTTGTCCTGCGGAGGGGGAACGGTTAGCGGAGCTGAAGCCGCAAACTGCCCACCGGTCATTGGACTTTGACCACGAACGACATATCCACTCGGTTGAGACAATGCCTGCTCAAATGGATTTGAATGAGATTCTGGAGCAGCTGTTGTCAAACTGGCTGCCAATGCAAGGAGAACGGAAGTGCTCACGGAAGCATCCTCGTCGTGAATTGAAAATGAGAGGGATGGTGGGGGGCTTGAAATCTTGAAGTGATCCGAACTTTCCTGAAAAACGAAAAAATCGTCAAGATCGTCTCAAGTCTACAGCCGATTCTGCCGCACGCTGCGTTGGGGGTGAAAACATATTGGAGAATTTTGAGCGGTCACAAATTGCTATGGGGATACAACTTACGATGTTCAAGGGAAGGGAGGATTAAGAATTGTCAGAAGTACAATTCCAAAGAAGTTGTTAGAAATTGGTTGAAGTTTTGAGTCATGGGGGCGTTCGCTCCAAGCCAAACTCGCCGATTCAGAATTGATGTCGTTTGGCAACAGACCGGTTCAACAGATGCATCGTGATGCGAATTTGCTCTCTCGACTTCTCAATTTCAAATGTTTTTAATCATCAAACCGCTGAGGTGGTAACTTTGACGAAGTCCCGATCCGAATTCTCCTGAATCAAGGATTTCTCTTCGTTTGAGAGCTTGTTGAGGTTTTTGGATCAACTGTCAATCAGTTTGCGTTCAGATTGGAAACCACGATGAACTGGAAGGTCAAAGCCCACCTTCTCGCCGCACTCAGTCGAATCCCTGCCGGAAGTCAGATCTACCATTCGCTTCAACGTGTCGCTGGGACAAATCGATTGCAACTCGACCGCGATCTGAAACGCGCTTTTGAACTGATTCAGCTTGTGCAGGAATCTGGACGTTCTACAGAGAAAGCCCGGGTTCTCGAGATCGGAACCGGTTGGCGACCACTTGTTCCGTTTGTCATTTCTCTTGCTGGCGCGGAACAGGTCCACACTATTGATGTGAATCCCTGGTTGACTCACGCTTACGCAATCGAGACCTGGACTGCTCTTCAGCCACGTTTAGAAGAGATCGCCGCCGAAGCAAATTGTCCGATTGCTGATGTCGAACAACGGTACAATTCCGTCGACACGCAAGCTCAATCGCTTCCAGAATTTTTGAAACAACTCAATATTACCTATTGCTATCCCGGTGACGCTCGCTCAACGGGTCTGGAATCAGAGTCTGTCGATTTGATTGTCAGTTCGAATGTGCTGGAGCATATTCCACTCGATATTCAAACGGACATTCACAAAGAGTCGCACCGAATTCTGAAGTCGGAAGGGATTTCCGTCCATCGCTTTAATCCCCAGGATCATTACTCCACAGTTGATTCTTCAATCACTCACGCAAATTTTCTTTCGATGAGTTCAGAGAAATGGAACTGGTACGGAGGGAGCGGGCTTGCTTACCACAACCGCCTGCGGTCTCGTGACTATCGTGAGATGTTTGAGCAGGCGGGGTTTGCTCTGCCTGTTTGTCGCGAGCGAATTGATCAGCGATCACTCGCTGCGATTCAGTCGGGGGAGCTAGTCGTTCACGATGAATTCTCGAAGTATACGCCGGAAGAACTTTCGGTGGACTACATGTGGGTCGTCGCCGAAAAGCAATCAGGAAAGCCACCAGTAACAGCACTCTCGCAAGAAACTGCCAGTTTCGAGCCAGCCACGCGAGAACAACGACACGAGCCAACGGTCGGTTGACCATTCGTTTGATTCATTCCTTTTTTTTAATTGAGACAGTCGGGTCGCCAAAGGATAAGGCCGAAGAATGAGTACCTTTCTGCAAATCTCGATGTGGACAGCCGTCGGTTTGGTATTTTACTGCTACGTCGGTTATCCAATTCTCCTTGGAGTTCTGGTGCGACTGTTTGCGAAGGCCCCAAAAGAGAACTCCGGTCCATCGAGTTCAAAGAACGACCAGGAATTGCCGTTCGTCTCAATCATCATCGCTGCCTACAAAGAAGAGAGCGTGATCTTACAGCGTCTCCAAAATGCAGTACTGATGGACTATCCAGCAGACCGGTATGAAATCCTCATCGGGTGCGATGGAGACGAAGACACCACAGGAGAACTGGTCGCGGGCTTCGATGATTCACGAGTTAAGCTTTGCCAGTATCCCAAACGTCGCGGGAAGCCGTCAGTTCTCAACGATACTGTTCCACAGGCGCAGGGGGAGATCCTCGCCTTTTCGGATGCGAATACGTTCTGGGAGCCGAATGCGATCCGGCAACTGGTTCGACATTTTCAAGAGGATCAGCAGGTCGGTGGTGTCTGCGGTCAGCTACGTCTGACAGACCCACATACCGGCGAGAATGTCGACGGTATGTATTGGAAATTTGAAAACATACTGAAACGCTGGGAAGGGCGATTCGGGAGTCTGCTCGGCTTCAACGGAGCTATCTACGCGATCCGTAAAGAGTTGTGGGAGCCGATCCCTCCCAACTCAATCGTTGATGATTTTCTCATTGGGATGCGTCTGCATTTGAACCGTCACAAAATCGTGTTTGATGAAACAGCTATCGCCAACGAAGAGAGCGCCCCAACCATAGGGGCAGAATTTCATCGTCGAGCCAGAATTGGGGCAGGGGGCTTCCAAAGTTTATGTTGGTTATCACCGCTGCTGAGCCCGAAGTATGGAAGTGTCTGCTTTGCTTTTTGGTCACACAAAGTCTTGCGATGGTTGTGCCCGATGTTTTTGGCTGTCGCATTTATCACGAATCTCTGCTTGTTGGACAGTTTCGTCTACCAGCTCACGATGCTCGCTCAGTGCGGCTTCTATGGTGTCGCGATTCTAGGTCGCTACCTGCAGGGGGCTGGGAAAGTGACACGACTCACTCGGCTCACGACGATGTTCACCGAGATGAATCTGGCACTCTCGGTCGGATTCTGGAGATGGGCCAGCAACCGTCAATCGGGAGCCTGGAAACGAACGGCCCGTTCAAAAGAACTGACGAAACCAGAGATCTCTGAAGAGACCCGAGAGAAGGAACTGGTGTAGGGCCTCGATGATGTGCGTAAATAGGTGTCACGTTCGGAACATGAGATAATGACGTGATGGCCGTCCTTGCGGCCTCAAACTTATTCAAACGCTTGGCTCGTGAGACCAGCTTTCCACTTCGCCACACTCTGGGGCATGCGATGTATCCTGAACCGGATTGGAGCTGCGCGGTTGTGGACGTTTCCGACGATCCGACTCTCTCGTTTTCGAGTTGGTGTTCGTGATCTGCTTCGTGACGAGCAGAATTTCTTTGTTGAAGCGAGTCCTACATGGAGAGATGGGAGCGCAAGCTGCTCTATTCACTCGCCCAGAGTTCGAACAGGAATCGCTCGATAGCCCGCATCGCGTTTTTCATATTCTGGTCAAACTCTCGATCACTTCTACGCTTGGGGCGGAAGCTGTGGTCGCCGTCCGGAGACCAGTGGACCTGGATGTTCTCAGAAAGTTGATAGCCTTCAACTTCGTCTTTTCGTCCGAATGGATCGTTCTCACCTTGCACAATCAACGTGGGAGTTTGAATTTCAGCAAGGTGTTCGGTGCGAAGTTTCTCAGGCTTACCAGAGGGGTGAAACGGGTACCCCAGGCAAACAAGCCCTTGGGCTCGGGATTCGTCTGCGATGAGGCTCGCAATTCGGCCTCCCATCGATTTTCCACCGATCGCAACCTTTTCGATTTGAATCGCATCCAGAACAGCCAGGTATGTCTCTCTTAAAATCGCTTCGCGATCTGGTGGTCTCTTTCTGCCTGTCCGGGAACGCTCTTCCATATATGGAAAGTCGAATCGAACCACCTTGTAATGTAAATTGACAAGACCGGCCGTGAAGTAGCTGAGAAATGTCGACTCAGAACTTTCGCCCGCTCCATGCGTGAGAATCACGCATTTCTTCGCCCGTTTCGGGCCTTCAATTTTTAACTTGGGAGTTTCCATGTGTCGATTCGGTTGGAGATGCAGTTTTTGAGAATCATCGCAGACTCACGAGTCTCTTGGTAGTGTCACAGTTGGCTTTGGAGTGCATCAGAACTGAATAAGTGACGCCAGGCGGACTCATGCATCAAACTTCCTGTTAGCTTTCTCGATAGCCTGATTGTTTTGTATGTCGATGCGTTGTTGCGAAGCAGGACCCGGACACCAACTCGAAAAGCTTGATTGAAGTTTGGGAAACGACCAGTTTGGGAATTGCTCTAAGAACCGACATTCAACCTTCGCAGGATGTTCAACACGGTCTTACTGAACGAAGTCAGTTTCGTGCGATTGTAAAGATCCCCCAGTTTGCGGATGGCTTCGGCCTGTGTCGGGTACGGATGAATGGTGCTACCGATTCCTGAGAGACCAACACCATTTTTGATCGCGACAGAGAGTTCTGAAATGAGGTCTCCAGCATTTTCAGCTACGATGGTCGCCCCAACGATTTGATCGGTTCCTTTCTTCGTGAGAACTTTGACGAAACCATCATCCTGCCCTTCGAGAATGGCTCGATCGACATGCTCGAATGCTTGCGTGTAAGTGTCGACTTCAATCCCCGCGGATTTGGCGTCGTGCTCATACATCCCGACATGGGCAATTTCTGGAGACGTATATGTCGCCCAGGGAACAAGAAGGTCGCTTGCTTTCTTTTTCCCAAACGGTCCGACAGCAAAGAGGGCGTTCTGAATGACAATGCGGGCCTGAAAGTCGGCGGTATGTGTAAACTTGAATTTTGAACAGATGTCTCCCGCTGCGTAGATTTTGGGATTGGTCGTTTGCAGATGATCATTCACTTCGACGCCGTTCTGGTCGTACTTCACATTGACCGCCTCCAAATTCAATCCATCAGTGTTTGGAGCACGTCCGACAGCGACCAGTAATTGGTCGACAACCTGCTCGAAAGGCGTACCGTTCTGCGTCACCGCGACTCGGATTTTTCCATCATCAGTGGGAGAGATCTTCATGTTCTGGCTGTTGAAGATCATGTTCACGCCATCCTTGATAAACTGTGCTTGCACGACAGCTGCGGCATCGGCCTCTTCACGAGAAAGGATGCGGTCAGCTTGTTCGAAAAGAAAGACTTCGCTGCCAAAGCGGGCGAACGTTTGCGCCATCTCGCTGCCGACTGGTCCGCTCCCGATGATGCCAAATTTTTCTGGCAATTCGGTAAGCGAAAACAAGTTTTCATTCGTCAGATACGAGACGGAGTCCAACCCCGGAATCGGTGGAGCGGAGGCGCGGGCTCCACTGGCAATCACTGCTTTCTTGTAGTTGAGTCTGCTGACGGTTCCATCCTGGCGTGTCACAGAAACTGTCTGATTCTCGGCGAATGATCCTTGTCCGAAGAAGACGTCGACTCCAAGGTCAGCGAAGCGGCTCGCAGAATCGGCGGGACTGATTTGGGCTCGCAGTCGACGCATCCGCTCCATCGCTTTACCAAAGTTAAATGAGACTCCTTCGGGAAGGTTCACTCCGTAGGCTTCCGAATCACGAACAGTCGCAGCGACTCTTGCAGCTCGAATCACACCTTTAGAAGGGACGCAGCCAACGTTCAAGCAATCTCCCCCCATGAGTTCGCGTTCAATCAATGCCACACGTGCGCCTAGTCCGGCCGCTCCGGCAGCTGTCACCAAGCCAGCAGTTCCCGCTCCGACCACAACGAGATGATAGTTTTCCTTGGGGGATGGGTTGATCCAGTCAGGCGGATGAACGTTCGCTGCCAGCTCCTGATTGTGTTGGTCAAAAGGTTTCAGCTGGATCATTTCAGAATTCATAAGAGAGCACTTTCAACCAACGGTGTTTCTGTTTGAGTCAGCATATTGATGGAATGAAGAGAGAGTGGCATTTATTGTCCTGCTGCCAGACTCTTTTTGTTCTTTTTGTCGAACAGCTTCATCGCTCCTCGCACAATCAAAGGGAAGAGCCCCAGCATGATGAAGGCGATTAAAATCTGAGTGAGTTGGCTCGGCGTGAAGACTGCGTTGACCCCTTTGTCCGCGAGTGTTTGCAGATCGGGAACACTTGAGCCAGCGTAAACGTACACAGCTGTCCCTGCCAACATGCCGATTTGACTCACCCACCAGAACGTGCTCGTTTTGATGGGAGTCAGTCCCATCACTGCATTGATCACGAAAAACGGAACCGCTGGAATCAGACGTAGAGTGAATAAAAAAAACGGGCCTTCTTTCTCCAGCGATTGATTGAAATTTTCCAGCCGTTCGCCAAATCGGTTTTGAATGGCATCTCGGAAAAGGTAGCGACTCAATAGAAACGCCACCGTCGCTCCAGCAGTTGAGGCAAAGCTGACCAGTAATAGCCCTCGGGCAAAACCAAAGTACCAGCCAAAGCTCAGAGTCAACACCGCAGCACCTGGGAGAGATAATCCGGTGGCAACGACATACAAAAGAAATGCGATCCCAAAGACCATGACTGGATGTTCAGTCTGGAATTCGCGTAATTGAGACTCCTGCTTCGCGAGATTTTGGAGAGATAAGACGTCACCAAATTGGGTATAAGCGACGGCAATCACCGCTCCGACGACAAGTAGCAATACAATTTTTTTTGCTGAACCCGATTTCCCGGCTGTTTCTGCATCGTTCGCTTCCACATCGTTCGTTTCGACTGCCATTTCGCTTTGTCTTCCAGAATTTTCGTTTTTCGAACCATCGCAAAGCACGCTTCGATACTTGTCGTGTCTGTGAGTCTCAATTTCTGATTTCATATTATGGCTTCCGAGACTGCTCGCCACGAGGCAGGACGTATAGACCATAGTTGAATTTGTTGTAGCTTGCTCATGCAGAGCTGGCTCTGTTCTCTGAAATTCGTGCCGATATCGAATTGCAGATCCTCTTGCAGACCTTTTCTGAAAAACGATGAAGCAAATTTACTGAGATTTCTGATTGAAATCTGTGAGGAAGAAAACAAATCCGGGAGCCAGTTCGATTTTTTAGTAGACATCGAGGCAGCGTTGGTACGAGGGGGCTGCTCAAATAATCCCACTGGAAAGGTTTTCTTTTCGGAATGTGAACAGGCTTACTGAGGTGGTAACAAGAGATTCTCAGGATGCAAATTCGATGTCAATAAATCCATTCATGGTCCTGATTTTTTATGTTTTGTAATCACTCTTACAGAACCTCTGGAATCATGAATGTAAGCTTCAGTTCATTGACGAAAATTCGGGAGTAATCATTATCTATATACTCGCTCTAATTTAGACAGGAAGGTGAATTGATGTCACGAGTAAGTTTAAGTTATAGGGATTGCCCAGTTGCATTCGGGTTCGTTCTTGTGTTTGCGCTAAGCGCATCTTCAGTTAACGAAGTCAGTGCCCAAAGTGGAGCCATTCAACAAAATTCAGGGCGGCAGCAGCAGTCACAAGGGACGTTTGAGTCCAGGATGTGGAACTGGCTCGCTAAAGCTCAGTACAAAAACTGGGGACCCATTCCCGGTGTGACGGGCGAAGCCTATGCGAGTGAGCAACCCCACGGTGCGCAAGTTAAGCTTTTCGCTAATCGGACGGCCGCTGCAAACCCAGAATCGCTACCACACGGATCAATGCTCGTGAAGGAAAACTACAGCTCAGATGGATCTTCGCTGCTGGCAATTACAATCATGTATCGCAGTGAAGGGTACAATCCACAAGGAGGTGATTGGTATTGGGCAAGCTATCAGCCCGACGGTCAAATCTCCAAGATGGAGGGAATGTCGATTTCAGGTAAGGTCGGCGTCTGTATCGACTGCCACCGTTCCGCAGAAGGGGATGACTTCACTTTTGCGAATGACAGGTAGATAGCCAAGTGAAACGAAGTGACGTAGGTTGGAGTCAACCTTACCCACATTTTGGGATTATAGGGAGGCTCCGCGGAGTGGCCCGGCCGGCTTGTTCGGTTGGGTCGCTTTAGCGACAAAATGAAATCATCATGAGCTTTCTTTTGAAGTCGGCTTTCAACAAAATCGAAGGCTCGCTGGGTGTTCATTTTGGCAAAAAGTAATTCGGAGAGCGACGCAGGGTGCCAATCAACGCCGTTAACCGTACTTTCTGAATTGAATGAGGTCTTCGTACGAATTGTGGTAATGGTGATTATTTTGTTCGAAGTACTGTAGGGCAGGGCCCCTCTGCCGCGGACGATTAGAGACTTTCTGTCTTACTGAAGTAGTCCAGGCTCTTTTCGCCTGACGCAACATAAAGGTTGTCGAAAACGACTGTAACTATTGTTCAGTGACTGCATGGCAGTGCTCTCCTGCCGCGATTGAAAACTGTCCCTGCCACCCTGTCGATCTTGGTCAGATTGAAGACCACGTCGGAGAACCAGATTGAAAACATACAACTTTAAAGTGTACGCGAGCATTGCATTGCGGCAGGGGAGCCCCAATATTGTTCGGCACTTTTTT